>CAKQKT010000077.1 GCA_934249275.1 uncultured Sutterella sp.
ACTCGTGAAGGCTGCCGGTGCTCAGATCGCCGGCTACACGCTCTTCATCGTCGGTGAAGGCATTGAAAAGCGCGTCGACGACTTCGCTGCCGAAGTTGCCGCCCAGGCTGCCGCCGCTGCTGCCGGCAAGTAATCTGAAGCGCGTCGGAATCGGTCCTCAGGACTGATTCAGTCTCGTTCGAAACGGGATGCTCCCATTGAGGAACATCCCGTTTTTTCGTATCCGGACATGACAGCAAGGTCCGAAACGAGTGGTGCAACTGTTTGTCGGGACGGCGTTCGGGGGCCTGCAAAATAATGTTTGCGGAACAATCCCGCTAGCTTATAATTAGGTAATTTTGCCTACAGGACGGGCTTTAAGGCCGCTTGCAGGCATGGTTGACAGCATAAAAATCAGTTTGACTTTCGGAGTGACGACATGGATCAGACGGCGGAAACGGCGGCCAAGCCCGCCTACAAGCGCATTCTTCTCAAGCTTTCCGGCGAAGCCCTGATGGGCGAGGACAGCTTCGGCATCAACCGCACGGTTCTTGCCCGCATGGTTGAGGAAATCAAGAGCGTTGTCGAGCTTGGTGTTCAGGTCGGCGTCGTTGTCGGCGGCGGCAACATCTTCCGCGGCGTTGCGCTCGGCGCCACCGGCATGGACCGCGCCACGGGCGACTACATGGGCATGCTTGCCACGGTCATGAACGCCATGGCCCTTCAGGACGCCTGCCGCAACAACGGCGTTGAAGCCCGTGTCCAGTCCGCTCTTCATATCGAACAGGTTGCCGAACCGTACATTCGCGGCAAGGCCCTTCGCCATCTTCGCCTCGGCCGCGTGGTGATCTTCGCCGCCGGCACGGGCAATCCCTTCATGACGACCGACACGACGGCCGCTCTTCGCGGTGCCGAAATCGGCGCCGAGATCGTGATCAAGGCCACGAAGGTCGACGGCATCTATACGGCCGACCCGAAGAAGGATCCGACCGCCACGATGTTCGATGAAATCACCTTCGACGACGCCCTGCGTTCCAACCTCAAGGTGATGGACGCCACCGCCTTCGCGCTCTGCCGCGAACAGGGCCTGCCGATCAAGGTCTTCAACATCAACAAGAAGGGTGCTCTCCGCCGCGTCATTCTCGGCGAGCAGGAAGGCACGCTCGTTCATTCCTGATATTTAGCTAAAATATCTAAATGACGTGAGCCTGCTGAGCAGACGGCCCGCAGGCTCATCATTTTTCAATCCCCAAAGCGTCGTCCGCCGTTGTCGGGCGCCGCGCTTTCTGCCCGTCCGCGAGGGACTGTGCGGAAATCCATTCAGGAGCTCAAAATGACTGTTGCTGACATCATCAGCCAGACCCAGCACAAGATGGGGCGCACCATCGAAACGCTTCGTGAAGACTTCACGAAGATCCGTACGGGCCGTGCCTCCACGGGCCTTCTCGAACACATCATGGTCGACTACTACGGCTGCCCGACCCCGATCACGCAGGTCGCTCAGCTTGCCGTCGGCGACGCCCGCACGCTCACGGTTCAGCCGTGGGAAAAGAACATGGTCGCCGTCGTTGAAAAGGCCATCCGCAATTCCGACCTCGGCCTCAATCCGGCCACGAGCGGCATGGTCATCCGCGTTCCGCTGCCCCCGCTGACGGAAGAACGCCGCCGCGAACTCACGAAGGTTGTCAAGGGCATGGGCGAAGACGCTAAGGTTGCCGTTCGCAACCTCCGCCGCGACGCCAACACCCACGTCGACCGCCTCTGCAAGGACAAGGAAATCAGCGAAGACGATCAGCGCCGCGCTGAAACCGAAATCCAGAAGATCACCGACCGCTTCATCGGCGAAGTCGACAAGGTCATTGCCGAAAAGGACAAGGAAATCATGACGGTCTAATCGTCAGTCGATTTTCATGATGCCAAAAAGCCTGCAGAACGCATTTCTGCAGGCTTTTTCAATATGCATTTGCCAAAAAAACGGCGGATTTCCGAAGAAATCCGCCGGTGCGAGGGATGCACAAAATAGGAGAACCGGAGACTGATTTGAGAATTAGTGTTCGCCGGCGGCGTTGAGTACGGCGACCATGTCCTCGAGATACATGCGGGCGCGGTCAAGCGGAGACATCGTCAGAGCGAGGTTGGCGTTGCATGCTTCGATCGAGATTGGCAGATTCGAAAGGTGCTTGAGAAGCTGCACGAGATCGGCGGCGCCGGTGCCCGGAGAAAGGCGGAAGTTGCGGGCCTGATAGAGGATGCCGTCCATTGTGTCGGGCATTTCGGCCGTAATGTCGCACATCTGGCAGTATTTGAGAGAGCCGGCGGGCAGGTTGTCGATGTTACTGTAGTCGTTCTTGGCGCGGTAGAAGTGAATCGGGTCGACGAGGCAGCCTGCGTTCGGACGATTGATCTTCTTGAGAATTTCGCCCTGCTGCTTGACGGTCGAAACATTGCACCACGGCATGGGTTCGATGCTGAGGTTGAGGCCGTACGGGTAGGCAATTTCACACAGTTCGGCGTAGTTGTCCGTCAGACGGTTGATGTCGGGGTCGTTGCCGGCGCAGAGCACCTGAGTCGCGCCGAGGCGGGCGCCGGTTTCGAAGAACGGCTTCCAATTGATGGCGCGCGTGTCGGGCTTGATGCGGAGAATTTCAATGTCGAGAACCTTGACGCCCGTGGCTTTCAGGTTGGCCTCGACTTCGCGGATCATCGGCGTGTCGCCGATCATAGCGTACTGCGTTTCGGTCGGAGTGGCAGGCACGAGGCGGATGCCGACGTGGCTGTAGCCGGCCTTGGCGGCGCAGAGAACCTGGTTGGCGGGCGAAACGTCAAGAACGGTCAGCGCGGCAAGGCTGATCGGACGAGGCAGCTTGATCGGCTCGTAGCTGCGGTCCTTGAGCGTGACGGGTGCGACCTTGGCGGAGGCGGCGTGGCTCCAGAGGCCGGCGGTGGCGGCAATGCCGGAGGCGGCACCCTGAAGGAATTGACGGCGGTTCGTAGGCATGATGGTTTTCTCCTGATTGGCTGGATATGAGAGAAAGCGTCCTCCAAAGTCCGCTGGCGGACCTTCGTTTCTGCTGAAAACTAATCCTAAAGAACTGGTTCTTTCGTCGATACGGGCCGAGGGTGGTGACCAAGGGAGGTGGTGAAAACCCGCTGGATCCAAATTCCGATTTATGTAAAATCGCGCGCGCCCATGATGATGAGGCGGATGGCGGTCTGGGTTTGCCTTGCCTGTTGTCAACGAAGGCTCGACAAGCCTGCACATGCGGGTAGGGAGTCCGTAAAATCGAAAAGGTCATATAGTCGAGAAGGATTTCGAATTGTGCCTCCGTTTTCGCGTCGTCTGCTGACGGCGAGTCTTGCACTCTTTCTGACAGGTTTCGCAGCGTTCGGTGCGGAGCCCGAAGCGGTCGTGTCTGTAGAAAAGGATGCGCGCACCATTGTGCGCGTCGGTCTTGTCGACACGTTCACGCCGTCCTTTTACATCGACATCTACACGCCTCTCATCGAGTCGCTCAAGGCAAGACTCCCGCAGTACCGGTTCGAAACGAAGGAAATTTCCCATGCCGATGCGATGAAGCCGGAGGCGGTGGCGCATGCCGACTTTGTCATCGTTTCCAGCGGCGGGGCCCGCATGCTCTCGGAAGCGGGACTTCAGCAGATTGCCTCGCTTCGCAAGAGCCGCACCGCCGACATCAGCCGCAGCGTCGGCGCGGTTTTCATCGTGCCGGCCAATAGTCCTGTCAGGACGCTTGCCGATCTCAAGGGCCGCAGGGCCGCTGCAACGGCTCCGTGGTCGTTTGAAGGTTGGCTGATTCCGCAGGGTGAAATTGCTGCGCAGGGATTTGATCCGGAAGACTTCTTCAGCGAGGTGACGTTCACCGAGTGGAATTTCCCCGACGTGCTCACGCTTGTGACAACGGGCATGAGCGATACGGGCGTGCTTGCAACCTGCGAGCTTGAGCAGGCCGTCAAGGCAGGCGTTGTACGCCCAGAAGACATTCGCGTGATCGGCGAAAGGCCCGGGAGGGCACCCGGCAATTGCGTTTCATCGACCGAACTCTATCCGGATCTGATGTTCGCCTCGTCGCCTTCAGCTGATCCCAACGTCGTGAAGGCTGTCACCGTGGCGCTTCTTTCCATGCCTGCCGATGCCAATGGCTTGGACTGGCTGTCAAACTCCCGCATGCAGGGCGTTGAGGAGCTTCTGAAGCGCTTGAAAATCGGTCCTTATGCATACCTGAGGGACAATTCCATCGCGACGCTTGTCGAACGCTATCGTGACGAACTCGCGGCCGTGTTCCTGTTGCTTCTCTTTCTTGTCGGGCATCATTTGCGCGTCAATAGGCTTCTCAAGCGGAGAACGGCTGAGCTCAGAGCCGAGGAGAGTGCCAGAAATGCGGCCGCCGAGGCTCTGCGCGCGAGTCAGGAGAGCTTGGCTCTTGTCGAGAGGGCTGGCATGGCTTCACAGCTCGCCGCCATGTTTGCGCATGAGATCAAGCAGCCGCTGACGAGCATCGCGAATTATCTGACCGGCATTCGCCTCATGATGAAGATGGGAAACTTCGATGTCGTGAAATGGACCGAGGCTCTCACGGCCGCCGAGCATGAAACCCACAGGGCGGCGGACATTATTGAGCGTGTAAGAACTGTGCTCAGAAAGGAGGCGCCCGGCCTCGAGCCTGTCGACATGAAGGCGCTGGTCGGCGAGGCCATGAAGCATGCCGGTCATCTGGCTGAGACGGCCGACGTCATAACCGTGTTTCCCGATGAGGAAGTCTTTGTCACGGGTGACGCGCTGGAGCTGGAGCTTGTCGTCGTGAATTTTTTGAAGAACGCCGCCAGGGCGGTCATCGATCTGCCGGAACGCACGACGATCCTCGTCGAGGTTTCCTGCTGCGGTGATGAGGTTGAAGTAAGCGTGTCGGACGAGGGACCGGCGATCTCGGACGAGGTGTTCGCAGCGCTCGGCAAGCTCACGAAAAGCGTAAGCAAGGACGGACTGGGGTTCGGCCTTTTCATCGCAGCTTCGATCGCCGAAGTTAATCGGGGACATCTTGCCTTTTCGCGCAGGATGCCGCATGGCCTCAGGGCTTCGATCGTGCTGCCGAGGCGAAAGGAATAATGACGGAAATTTGAGATATGAAGCAGATGCCGTTGATTCGCATTGTTGACGACGATCCCGGCGTGGGGGCGTCTTTCAGATTCGTGCTTGAGGCCGTTGGCTATCAGGTCAGAACGTATGCGTCCGCCGACGAGTTTCTCGAGGAGGACGATCTGTCGAGGGAGGGCTGCATGCTTCTTGACGTGCGCATGCCGGGACTTTCCGGCCCGGAGCTTCAGACGAAGCTTGCCGCCATGAAGTGCGACCTTCCGATCATCTTTCTGACCGCGCACGGCGAGGTTCGCATGGCCGTGCAGGCCGTGCAGGCCGGTGCGCTGGATTTTCTCGAAAAGCCCGTCGACGCAGAGGCGCTTTTGCCGCTGCTCGCTCGCGGATGCGAGCTTCATCACAAGCGCCGGGCCGTCGCCCGTGACCTGTCAGATGTCGAGGCGTTGTGGAGGCAACTGACGGATGCGGAGCAGAAGACGGCCGAACTGGTTGCCAAGGGTCTGCCAAACCGGCAGGCGGCCGAAATCCTCGGCGTTTCCGATGATACGGTAAGGAGCCGGCGTGCGTCTGTGTTTGGAAAGCTTGAGCTTCACAATGCGGCTGAGCTTTCGGAATTTCTGCACGATCTCTCGGAATTGAGAATGGCTGCAAACTGGCAGGGAACGGAGCAATGAAGAGAAGAACGGTCTGCACGGCGGGCGTGCTTGCCATAACGGCCGGCATGCCGCTGCCCGTCGCCGCGTTTCCTTTCGGAGACGGCGACGGAACCTATGATGTCATTGTGGTCGGAGCCGGAGGTGCGGGGCTCGCCGCTGCATTGTCTGCCGCAGAAGGCGGAGCATCCGTGCTTCTTGTTGAGAAGATGCCTGCGATCGGCGGCAATACCCTTCGGGCGAGCGGTCTCTTCAACGCGGCTGATCCGGTGCGCCAGAAGCCGATGGGCATCAAGGATTCGCCGGATTGGCACTATGAGCAGATGATGGCTTCGGGACAGGGCAGAAATGATCCGGCCGTCGTGAGGCGGTTTGTGGATGAGGCGCTTCCGACCTTGAACTGGCTGGAGTCTCTTGGCGTGCGATTCATGCCCGAGACCGTGGCGACCTGGGGCGCGGAATGGCCTCGCGGCCACAAGCCGATGCAGCCCAGAGGTCAGTCCTACATTCGCACGCTGTCTTCGGAGTGCATTCGTCGAGGCGTGAAGATCCGAACGCGCTGCGCCATGAAGAGCCTTTTGATGAAGGATGGGAGAGCCGTCGGGATCACTGCGGAGGATCGGACGCCGGATTCAAAGGACAAGCTGCTTGTCTTTCATGCGAGAAAGGCTGTTATTTTGACGGCGGGCGGCTTTTCGTCCAATCCGAAGCTCGTGGAGAAATATCGGCCGGATCTTGCCGGCATTCCGACGGACAACAATCCCGGCAACACGGGCGAGGTCATGCTTGAGGCAATGCGGGTCGGAGCGGCTTCGAACGCATTGTCAAGCATTCAGTGCGTGCCCGGGGCGCCTGCGGGACGTCCCTTCCAGGTCAGACTTGATCTTGATGTCGGACGCGTGCTGATGGTTGACGGCAGGGGACGCCGCTTCATTGACGAGGACGGCTCGCGCGACAGGCTGGCGCAGGCGATTCTTGCAAGGCCTCGAGGATCCGTCTGGATGGTGGCCGACAACGGCGCCGTCAATGCCATGGATCTCATCAGCCGAAAGGACGTTTATCGCGGGCTTCAGACGGGCGATGCCATTCGTGCGGAAGACTGGTCGAAGCTGGCGGAGAAGATGGGCATGGATGCAGCGGCGTTGATCGACAGCGTGCGCGTCTTCAATGTCGAGGCGGGCATGGGCGGCGGCAAATGTGCTCGAGTGCGCTGCATGCCGCTCTCGGAGCCGCCATTCTGGGCGTCGAGAGTGGTCCTTAATATTCATACGACAATGGGCGGACTCGTCATCACGCCGGATGCGGAAGTTGTCGGCGGGGACGGAAGGCCTATGCCGGGTCTCTATGCCGCCGGCGAGATCACCGGAAGCGTGCATGGTGAAAATCGCATCGGCGGTAATGGAATTGCGGACGCGCTCACTTTCGGGCGGATTGCCGGAAGAGCAGCAGTTGCCAAAAAGTAGGATCACGATTTTTCTCGCTTGTCAAGACCCGAATGTGCTTTTGATTCGGATGGGCGGTGTCTATAGTCACACTCAAGCGATGCGGGCGCACAGCCGCATCGGGACCAAGATGACCAATGGAGACTAGAGAAATGACAACCTCCCGTCGTGAATTCTTCAAGACCGCCGCCATGGGCGCGGTCGGTGCCGGCGCTGCGTTCGGCACGGTTGCTGCCGAAGCCAAGGCCAAGGCTCCTTCCAAGTACGACCTCATCATTCTGGGCGCCGGCTGCGGCGGCCTGACCTGCGCCGTGCGCGCTGCTCAAAACGGCCTCAAGCCGCTTCTTCTTGAAAAGATGGCCATGCCTGCCGGCAACACGATCTACGCGGCTGGCTTCCTGCTCGGTGTGAACACCTCCTTCCAGAAGGCCAAGAACGTTCAGGGCGACTCCGTCGAACAATTCCTCAAGGACTGGATGAAGGTTACGCAGGGCAAGGCCGATGAAAGGCTTGCTCGAGTGGTTTGCGAAAACGCCGACGCCACTCTGGAATGGATGCACAACTTCTGCGGCGTGAACTTCGCAGCCGGCTCCAAGCTTGTCTGGCCGATGCTCTCCCGCGCTCACCTTGTTGTCGGCGAACACAAGCCGGGCGGCGGCGAACTCGCTCTTACTCTCATGAAGAAGGCCAAGGAGCTCGGTGTTGAAATCCGCTTCAACACGAAGGCTGTGGCATTGCTTTCCGATGAAAAGACCGGCGCCGTCAACGGCGTGCGCGTGAAGACCAAGGAAGGCCTCTCCGAAGTGCATTCCAAGTTCGGTGTTGTGCTCGCCACCGGCGGCTTCTCCGCCAACCAGGCCATGGTTACGCAGTACATTGGTTCGGGCGGCGCCAAGATGCCGATCCGCGGTTCGCGCATCATCGCCGGCGAGAACATCAATCTTGCGCTTCCGTTCATGCCGAAGATCGTCAACGTTGACCAGTATCACTGCGGTCCGATCTACGGCCCGACCGGCGCCAACCCGCTCAACATCGTCAACAACGGCATTTGCGTCAATGACAAGGGCGAGCGCTTCACGGACGAAGGCCAGACCTACGTTCAGATGTCCCGCGACGTTGCGGCCATGACCAAGGCCAACTGGGCTTATATGATCGTCGACCAGGCCGGTCACGATATCCCGATTCTCGCTAACGACTGGGAATCCTACAAGCGCACCAAGGCGCCGGTTTACGTCGGCCAGACGCTTGAAGAGGCTGCGGAAAAGGCCGGTCTTCCGGTTGACGCCGTCAAGGCAACGGTCAAGGCCTACAACGAAGCGATCGCCGAAGGCAAGGGCAAGACCCTGACGCCGGTCAATACGCTTCCGAAGCCCCGCACGGTTGAAAAGGCTCCGTTCTACATCGTCCCGTTCCAGGGCGGCATGACGGCAACCTTCGGCGGTCCGCTCATCAATGTCAAGGGCCAGGTGCTCGACACTGAAAACCGCGTGATCGACGGCCTCTTCGCCATCGGCAACGCAGCGGGCGGCCTCTTCTACGACAACTACATCGGCGGTGCCCAGCTGACGAGCGCTGCAGTGTACGGCATCGTGGTGGCCGACTTCGTCAAGGCTGCGAAGAAGTAAAAGCTTCGGGTTTTCAGAACGCTCAAGCAATACGCACAAGAAGGACGCACGCCTGCACAAGAACGGGCGGCGTCCGGACCTCTACGGGGATCTCTTTCGGAAGGAAGAGGTCCTTCTTTTTATCGCATTCTTAGAAATTCGAATCGTTGTCACTCTCGGATGGGTTCGCGTATGATTGATCCTAAGTTCTCGGGTTGATTTTGGGGCTACGAGAATCTGAAATTTGAAAAACTACCGCCAAAGCCGCTAAGCCAA
>CAKQKT010000078.1 GCA_934249275.1 uncultured Sutterella sp.
GTCGATGTGCTTTGCAACGGAGTCCTCGATGCCCTGCTTGGGCTGGCGAACCGGGTCGGCTGCGTTCAAGGCACCCTCGGAAACGTTGGTCGAGCCGCCGAGAAGACCGAGCTTTTCAAGCACGATCACGTCGGCGCCCGCCTGAGAGGCTGCCACTGCAGCGGCCAGGCCCGAACCACCGCCGCCGATGATGACGACCTGCGTCTTCATCGTGTTGGGAAGCGGTGCATAGTGCTCGACGTTCTTCTTCAACTGCTTGAGGTCGGCATCCGACACCTTGGCCTGCTTCAGGCATTCGCCCACGGCATACTTCAGGGCCATCGAGCTGATCGTGGCGCCCGTGATGCCGTCGACGCCGAGACTCTGCTTTTCAAGAATCTTGCCGGCAACTTTGTCAAGCGCAAGCTTGCCCACGCCGATTGTCTCAAGGTTCTTCGAGTAGTCGATGTTTTCAATCTTGTTCTTCGAAACCGTCACGGCAACCGTCATGGCTGCATTGTGGCCGTTGACCTTGTAGGTGTAGGTGCCCGGAACATACGTGGCGGCGGAAGCGGACATGGAGGCGATGGCCAGTGCGGAGGCCATGGCAATCGTTGAAATCCTCATGATCATTCTCCTTTTCATCGCGCGGATCCTTCGAGGCCGTGAGAGGCCGGCCTCAAAGGAAGGCGGCGTGGAATTTCAATCGGGAGGCGCGGCGCTTCATGCTCCGCTCCTCTCTTCACAATGGTCAGCTTAGTCCTCAAATCCATATTGTTAATAGGGAATTACCCTTCGATTTGGCTCCGTATCTTGATTTCGGGCCAAAAGCATGCTTGGAAAACGATGCGTTGAATCCGTCGAGTCGGTGCTTCTGCACCTGTCTGAAATCCGGCATTTCTGATGCTGCTCGGCTGTCGGTCCGGCAAGTTCTTGTCGACAAATGTCGTGCAATGGCAGGCAGTTTTCGGCATCTAGTCATAAATCTCTAGCCGATACTCCCTAGGTGTCTTGACAATTGCCAATAGATCTCACAATGCTTGAAACGGCCGCATTCGACCCCTTGCGAAGATGCGTTCGATTTGGCAGGATTAATTGCACGGGAGGCGACAAGCGGTTCCGAGAACCGAGGTCAACGAATGTCTCCCTCGAAATTCCCAATTATCGGAGACTTCAAATGATGATGAACGACGGGCGATTTTATCGCTTTTACCGCTATTACTACGCTTATCGGTAAAAGTGAATTCCCCTCTTTCAGCATCCGTCTTCGACTGATCCCATCTGAAAAACCTGCGGCGAGTTCATGCTCCACGCAGGTTTTCCTGTCTTTGGGCCTCCATTTCAAGAGCCCGCCTCAAGCGAATCCCTGCCGCGAGCGTTCTCCCGCCAACCTGGAGACAATCATGGCACGCACCATTTCGTATCCTGCCGGTCCGCCCGATAGCGTCTAAACTCTCATGACACGCTTACGGAAATAATTCGTACTACATTCAACCATCGTTCACGCAAACGTAAAGAAGGACATTCACAATGCAGACCATCGACGTGCAAACCGGCCGACCCTATCAGGTGCTCATCGGCAAAGGGCTTCTGGACAAGGCGGGCGAGCTTGCAAGGCCCCTCATCAAGGGGAGCCGCACGGTCATCGTCGGCGACTCGAACGTGATGCCGCTCTATGCGGCCCGCGTCCGCGCGTCGCTCGAGGCCGCGGGCTTCGAAGTCTCGGAGTGGACGTTCCCCGCGGGCGAGGAAAGCAAGAATCCTCAAACGCTCCTTCACCTCCTGAATCACCTTGCCGGCCTTCGCCTCACGCGCAGCGACTCGATCGTCGCACTTGGCGGCGGCGTGACGGGGGACCTTGCCGGGCTTGCCGCATCCCTGTACCTGCGCGGCATTGCCTGCGTCCAGATCCCGACGTCCCTTCTGGCCATGGTCGATTCAAGCGTGGGCGGAAAGACCGCCGTCAACCTTGAGGCCGGCAAAAACCTCATGGGCGCCTTTTTCCAGCCCGTCGTCGTGCTGTGCGATCCGAGTTGTCTCGACACCCTTTCCGAAGCGGAAAAATCCAACGGCTGGGCCGAGATCGTCAAGTATGCGATGCTCAAGAACGACGTCCTTCCCAAGCTTCTCTCGGGCGACATCACGGACGACGTGCTTTTGAAAATCATCGCCGAGTGCGTGACGATCAAGCGCGACATCGTTTCCGCAGACGAATTCGAGCAGGGCCGCCGCGCCCTCCTTAATCTCGGCCACACCGTCGGCCACGCCGTCGAGCGCGTGACGCACTATCATGTCCCGCACGGCCGAGCCGTCGGGATCGGCATGGCCGTTCTTGCTCGCGCCATGGTTCGCAGCGGCAAGGCTTCTCCCGAAATGCTCAAGCCCCTCGACGCGCTTCTTCACAAGTTCGGGCTTTCCAACGAATGCCCGTGGAACGTCGACGAGCTGCTTGACGCCGCCCGCAGCGACAAGAAGTCCACAGGCGCAACCATTACCCTGATTCTTCCCCATGCCTGGGGCGACTGCCGTTGCGAAAAGGCCTCGTTCGAGACCCTTCGCGAGCTGATGGCTGCGGGCATTCCCGTCAACAATTGAATAGCAAGGGACATCATGACCGTCACGACGATCCAACCGGCCCCCGTCTCGGGCGCCATCGAGGCCATCGCCTCCAAGTCCTACGCGCACCGCATGCTGATGGCTGCGGCGCTCGCCGACAAGCCTGTGACCGTTGCATGTCCGACGCGCTCGCAGGACATCCTCGCAACCGCACGTGTGCTCACGGCCATGGGCGCCGTCATCACCGATTCGGGCGACGCCTTCCATGTGACGCCCATTGCTTGCCGGCCCGAGGGCCCGATCATGAACGGGCTTCTCGACTGCGGCGAGTCCGGCACGACCGAACGCTTCATCGTCCCGATCGCGGCCGCCCTTGGGCTTGACGCCTCCATCACGGGCCGGGGCCGTCTGCCTCAGCGTCCGCTCTCGCCCTTGTCAGATGTTTTGATTGATCACGGCATCGCGCTTTCCGAAGAAGGACGCTTCCCGCTCTCCATCAAGGGTAGGCTCGAATCCGGTGAATACGAAATCGCCGGCAACGTTTCGAGCCAGTTTGTGGGCGGCCTGCTCTACGCGCTCTCCATCGTCGAAGGCGTCAGCACGCTGACGCTCACCGGTGCAATCGAATCTGCGCCCTACATCCGCATGACGGTCGACGTGCTGCGTTCGTTCGGCGCCGTGATCGATTCGGATCCCGAGCTGCGCGCCTATCGCATTGAAGGGCGCAGAACGCTGACGTCGCCCGGCAATGCCGTGGTCGAAGGCGACTGGTCGAACGCGGCCTTCTGGCTTTGCGCAGGCGCCATCGCGGGCGACGGCATGACGGTCACCGGCGTCAATCTCCGGTCCGCCCAGGGCGACCGCGCGGTGGTCGACATTCTCAAGCGCTTCGGCGCCGACGTGCATGAAGACCCGGCTGCGGGCTCCGTCACCGTCAGGCCGGGACGCCTCAAGGGCATTACGGTCGACGCGCGCCAGATCCCGGACCTCGTGCCTGTGCTCTCGGTCGTGGCCGCAGAGGCGCATGGTCCGACGCACTTCATCAACGCAGGGCGGCTACGCATCAAGGAAAGCGACCGTCTGGAGACGACCGCGGCGCTCCTGCGTGCGCTCGGCGCCCGATGCACCGAGGGGCAGGACTTTCTCACCGTCACGGGCGGCGACGGCTTCTCCGTCGGCACGGTCGACGGCGCCAACGACCACCGCATCGTGATGGCTGCGGCGGTCGCCGCAACGGCTGCTTCCGGTCCCGTTGTCATCAACGGATCCAATGCCGTGCGAAAATCGTATCCTCTCTTCTTCGAAGACTTTGCAAAGCTCGGCGGCCTTGCATCGTCTCAAGACTGATGGAGTCCCGAACAGGAATTCCATTAACGTAAACCCATTCAATTCTTGGAGCCATGATGTCGACCTTCGGCAAGAATCTTGTGATTTCCGTTTTCGGCCAGAGCCATGCGTCTGCCATCGGCGTGACGATGGACGGCGTGCCTGCGGGCGAGCCCGTGGACCTTGCCGTGCTTCAGGCCTTTCTCGATCGGCGCGCGCCCGGGCAGAACCGCATGACGACGCAGCGCAAGGAGCCCGACGCTCCCGAGGTGCTCTGCGGGCTTCTAGACGGCATCACCTGCGGCGCGCCGCTCACCGCCGTCATCCGCAATACCGACACGCGCTCCAAGGACTATTCGGAGCTTGCCGACAAGCCGCGTCCCTCTCACGCCGACTTCGGCGCTGACGTGAAGTACCGCGGCTGGCAGGACGTTCGAGGGGGCGGCGCTTTTTCCGCACGTCTCACCGCACCCGTCTGCATCGCGGGCGGCATCGCCCTTCAGATTCTCGAGCGCCGCGGCATCCGCATTGCGGCTCACATCCGTTCGATCGGGCAGGCCGAAGACCGTCCCTTCAATCCCATGGGCGAATCCGAGGAAGCCCTCTGCGCACGCCTCGGCCGCACACTCGCGGTGCTTTCCGACAAGGCTGAGGAAGCCATGGCGGACGAAATCGAAGTCGCCCGCAAGGAGGCCGACAGCATCGGCGGCACCGTCGAATGCATGGTGACGGGTCTTCCCGTGGGGCTCGGCGGCCCGCTCTTTGACGGCATCGACGGCCGCATGGCCCAGGCCCTCTTCGGCATTCCCGGCGTCAAGGGCGTCGAATTCGGCGCGGGCTTCGAAGCCGCGCACATTGCCGGCTCCGTCAACAACGATCCGCTCGCCCTGGATGCGGACGGCGACATCCGCCCCGTTCAGAACCGCGCCGGCGGCGTTGCGGGCGGCATGACGACGGGCGCTCCGATGCTCTTTACGATTGCGCTCAAGCCCACGCCCTCGATCGGACAGCCTCAGCATACCGTGTCGCTCTCAAAGCATGAGAACGCCACGCTCGTCATCAAGGGCCGTCACGATCCCTGCATCGTCGTTCGCGCCGTGCCGATCGTCGAGGCGGTTGCCGCACTCGTGGTGCTCGATGCGCTCCTTGACGCCCCGGCCAGCTTCGCCGACACGCCCCGCAAGGCCCGTGCATAATCAGGCATCCATTCCTTTTCCAATCATTGACCTAACATTTAGTGAACAGCATGACGGACAATCAGAACCAAAAGCCCGAAGACCTTGAAGCCATCCGCGCCGACATCGACCGCACCGACAAGGCCATCGTCGAAGGGATCCGCACGCGCCTTTCCGCCGTGAAGCGCATTGCCGAAGTGAAGCGCCTGCAGGGCCTTCCCGTCTATGACGCCGTTCGCGAAGCCTCGCTCCTCTACAAGCTCCGCACGATGGCAGGTTCCGATGCCGAAGGCGTCGCCCTGCCCGTCTACCGCACGATGATGGCCGCCGCCCGCCGCTTCGAGGCCGACAGCCAGGAGTCCGAAGAGGCGCTTTCCGGCACCGTGACGCTCACGCTCAAGAATCCGTCCGACTTCACGACCGTGACCGAAATCTTCGCCGTGCACGACTTCGTGCCCGAAAGCCTCTCCTGGGTGAACCCCGTGATCGTTCTCTCTGCGAAGAAGCCCCTTCCCGCTTCTCTCGTTCGCGACCTTCGCGAGCACGGCATCCGCGTTGAGGCGCAGAAGGCATGACGGCAAAGCGCATTTACGGGCTTCTCGGCGAAAAGCTCGGCCATTCCCTGAGCCCGCAGATCCATGCGAAGATTGGCGACTATGAATACGGCCTTCACGAAGTCGTGCCCGAGAATCTTGAATCTTTCATTAAAACGGCCGACTTCGCCGGACTCAACGTCACGATCCCCTACAAGAAGGCCGTGATCCCCTTCTGTGCGCGCCTCACCGACCGCGCACGCGCGATCGGCAGCGTCAATACGCTCATTCGCGAAGACGACGGCACGCTCACGGGCGACAACACCGACTACGCGGGCTTCAGGGCCATGGTCGAAACGTCGGGCTTGAGCGTCGCCGGCAAGAAGTGCCTGGTGTTGGGGTCGGGCGGCGCATCGCTCACCGTCATTGCCGTCTTGAAGGACCTGGGCGCAGGCGAAGTGATCGTCGTGAGCCGCTCGGGACCCGACAACTACGGCAATCTCGATAAGCACGTGGATGCCGCGCTCATCGTCAACGCGACGCCCGTCGGGATGTCTCCGAAGTGCGACGCTTCCCCGCTCGAGAGCCTTGAGGGCTTCCCGAAGCTCGAGGGCGTGCTCGACCTCATCTACAATCCGGCGCAGACGAACCTTCTCGCCATGGCCCGCGAATGCGGCCTCGTCGCCGTGAACGGCCTTCGCATGCTGGTCGTGCAGGCGGCCGTCGCCGCCGAAGCCTGGAATGTTGGAAGCGCGAGCGTTGCTCAGTGCGCCTCCATCGAGCGCGAGATGAAGCTTTCCGCCGCGAACATCTGCCTCATCGGGATGCCGGGCGCCGGCAAGTCGACCGTCGGCCGCAGGGTCGCCGAAACGCTCAAGCGCCCCTTCATCGACATGGACGCCGAAATCGTCGAACGCATCGGCATGCCGATTCCGCAATTCTTCGCTGAAAAGGGCGAGACCGCCTTCCGCGACCTTGAAACCGAAGTTCTCGCGTCCTTTGCGGACCGGCACGGCCTTGTCATCGCCACGGGCGGCGGCGCCGTGATGCGTCCTCAGAACCGCAGGCTTCTTCAGCGCAATGGCTTCATCTGCTGGCTCGACCGCCCGATCGAAGATCTTCCGACGGCAGGCCGTCCCGTATCGCAGAGCCGCGGCGTCGAGGCGATCTTTGCCGAACGCGAGCCCGTCTACCGCGCGCTTGCCGACAAGGTCGTGAAGTGCACGAACGTCAGAAGCGCAGTTCGTCAGATTCTGGGCGAATCCGCCGGCCACATCGAAAAGTAAGTTTAAACATGAAGATTCTTGTCATCAACGGTCCCAACCTCAACATGCTCGGCATTCGCGAGCCGGGTCTCTACGGCGCCGTCAATTACGAAACGCTGTGCGAGTCCGTCAAGGCCTGGTGCGCCGATGCGGGCGTCGAGTGCGAGCTCTTTCAGTCGAACCACGAAGGCTCGATCGTCGACCGCATTCAGCAGGCCTTTTTCGAGAAGGTCGACGGCATCGTGATGAATCCGGCCGCCTACACTCATACGAGCGTGGCCATTCTGGACGCCCTGAAGGCGACCTCCATCCCGACCGTCGAAGTGCATATCACGAACGTCATGGAGCGCGAAGAGTTCCGCCACTGGTCCTACGTCTCGCTCGCTGCCGTCAAGACCATCATGGGACATGGCGTCGAGGGCTATCACGAAGGCATTCTCTGGCTGGTCGTCTACCTGAAGTCGAAGGCAAAGGCCGATTGATCGGCAATAAACAGGCCGGCAGGATTCTCATCCGCCGGCCTTGATCATTTCGGGTTCCCGCCGTTTACTTCGGCATGGTGCACGCGAGTGCAAACGTACGTTCGAAGATCTCGCTTTCGCCGTCCTCGATCTGCGAGGCGGCCGTCGGATCCATTCTGCCGTTTGTGATGCGAATCCAGCTGCGGCTCAGGATCCTGCGATCGAAGATCTCGCCCTTGAGAAACGGCGCGGCCGTGCGCATCCGTTCGATGGCTCGCAGACGGCGTCCTTCGCAGTCGATTTCAAAGCGCGTGCCGCTCGTGCGAATGAACTTGAAGCGCTGGCTCAGAACGGTGAGATCGTCCGGATAGTTCATGAGCGCGAACCAGGCGGTCCTGCGGCTTTCCGGCTTCCAGAAGGCCATCACGGTGCCGGATTCGGGACGGCCCGTCCAGCCTTCATATTCCACGAAGCCTTCTCCGACTTCCTTCATCGGAAAGCCCCAGGCTTCAATCACGCTTTGGACCGAAGGCCTTGATGCCTTCGCCTTCTGAACGGATGCGGCATTCCCCTCTTCTGCGGCTTCGCAGACGGGTGCGCTCAGGAATGCAAGGCATCCTGCAGCGGCGGCAAGAGTTCTTAATCGGGGCGTGATGGTCATGATTCGTGTTTTGCGGGAACGGCCTTCAATTCAGGCGTTCCGTTATTGTAGGCACTTTTACCTAGTTTTGCATGATCGTATCACCCGAAATCGCGTGAAAACACAGGCCTTCAAGCCTTGTCGGGAATTTCGCAGCGTGCCGAAACCTCTCCTGCAGTCAATGCAGGCAACATCTCGTGTTAAGAACATATGCTCCTTGTGCTGAAGTTTTTGGCCATTCTTTGCAAACGATTCTCTCTCAAGGTTGTTGAATGATTTGGTTTTTGTGCCCAAATGTCTCTCGAGGCGTAACCGTTTGATTCATATCAATGAATTTACGCCGTGCCTTAGGGTTTTCGGCTAAACTCCTCAATATCCCAATCTTTTCAAACGACACCTTTTGCACAAAGGACATTCATCCATGATTTCCCGTCGTGATCTTCTCTGCGCCGGCGCTCTCGCTCCGCTTTCGACGTATTCGTTCGCCGCACCCGCCTACACGGCCGGCAAGGAGTATCTGACTGTTCATCCGGCCGCACCCACCCCGGCCGACAAGATTGAAGTCGTTGAATTCTTCGCCTACACCTGCCCGCACTGCCTGCAGTTCCATCCGGTTTTTGACGAATGGAAGAAGACCGCTCCGAGCGACGTCTCGGTCCGCATCTGCCCGGTCGCCTGGCAGCCGAAGTACCTTCCGTTCACCGACACGTACTTCGCCCTCGAATCCCTGGGCCTCCTCGACAGCCTCAGCATGCCGTTCTTCGAAAGCATCGTCTATCAGACGCGCGACTACAACTTCGACAGCGCCACGAAGGACATCCATGACTTCATGGTTGAAGCAGGTGTCGACGGCGCCAAGTGGGATGCCGCCTT
>CAKQKT010000079.1 GCA_934249275.1 uncultured Sutterella sp.
GAACAGGCGTCCGCCATCAAGTGTGAGCATAGTCGCTCGGTTCTTATCAGTCAGCTCAATACGGCTTTTGCCGTATCCAAGCTTGAAGACAAAGACGATTTCTCAATTGCCAATATTGACTCGACGATCGATAAAGAAATGATCGACGTTGGCGGTAGCGGCTGCATCAGTGGTGCCGTGTGTGCAAACTTGTGCCCCAAGGATGGTACTTACACCGTTGCTCATGAAAACAACGACGGTTCGGTGATCTTTAAGATCAGTTGCAGCGTTCATAAGGGTACCGGTGACACGCCATCTGTAACACCGCCGGCACCACAGCCTGAACCGCCAACGCCTCCATCACCGCCGACACCCGAACCGTCTGAGCCGCCGACAGGACCGAATTACGCAGATCCGGAAGATATTCATGGGATACCAAGCTATCTATTTGGATTGCTCGGAGAAGAGGCTGAACCAGTACTGAAAAATAAACTTTTGGTCTTCTTTAACAAGTCAAAGTGGCTCTTGGATGGCGACTATTGCCTAGACTCAGGGGCGGCTGATGTTGGTACTGATACGAAGCCTGTGTTGGATGCCATGACGGAAGCTGGAATTGACACTAAGAATCTTATATGGCGCATGCAGCTCAAATGGGATAACGATGATAAGAAGAGTGGTGATCTCTATTTATGGACATCCTCTCTTAGTGAAACGCAGAAGGCGAAATTAGACGCGAAAAAAGATCGAGACAATTTTTTGTATCAATATAAAGAGCCGACAACCATCTATCAGTACAAGGCTCGCTATGACTCAGCCAAAGGAGTCATTTCGTTCGACCAAAACGCAGTGCCTGTAAAAAAGGAATCGTCGTTCTCCTACAAGGATAAAAAATACATTGTGATTAATGAGAATCGCGGCGACCTTTGAGTACGTTAATCATCCATCAAAGACGGCCCGATCGGAAGACCGGGCCGTTGTTGTATTCAGCGTTCGAAGATCGTCAGCAGACGACGAAGGGGATCACAAAGAGCAGCACCGCCAGCGCGCTCGCACTGCCCACGATCAGCTTCCAGAGCCTGTACTCGCGATCCATGGCAATGCGTTCCTCAGGCGTCGGCTCGTCTTCAGCACCGGAAGCAGCAAGATCCAACTTGAACGTTCCTTCGTCTCCATAGCGGCGACGGCAGAAGGCGTAGATCACCAGACCCAGGACGCACCAGATGACGCCCGAGATGAAGGCATTGGCATCAAGCTCCGTCATCATGTAAAGGTAGATGAGGGCGCTCACGGGAGCTCCGACCGAGATGAAAGGTGCCGTGTAGCCGCGCTTCAGCTCCGGATGACGGCGGCGAAGCGCATAGGCTGCAACAATGCCGATCACATAATAGAAGAGGTCGGCAAAGAGCGAAAGCGACGCGATGTAGATGAGCGAGTCGGTCGCGATGAGCGCGCAGGCGAGGATCCCGAGCACGAGGATGGACACCCATGGCGCATGCGTCTTCTCGCTCGTCTTCGCAAAGATCTTCGGCATGACGCCGTCGCGGGCCATCGTAAAGAGGTAGCGCGGCGTCGTGGCGACGGATGCGTTCAAGGTCGAGAAGTCGCCGCCGAAGGCGATGCCGGCAGCGAGGAGAGCCAGCGGGAAGCCGAGAATGCCGGCGGCCTTCATGGCTTCGGCATAAGGCGCTTCGGCCGTCGCCAGAGAGGCGAGGGCATCGACCGGCGTAATGGCAATGAGGAACCACTGAAAGAGCGCGTTGACCGCAAAGACCACGAAAGGCGCCAAGAAGAGCGCGCGCGGAATGTTGATGCGCGGATGCTTGATCTCTTCACCCATGGCGACGCAGGCCCCAAAAATCCGGCGAAGCACCACCAAACAAGGCAAATCTGCCCGATGAAGGACACGTTCGGATCCGTCGGGAGGAACGAGGGACGTGCCACAAAGGCCGGCAGGCTTACGTTCGGGATCATCATCAGGAACCAGAGCGCGGCCACGCCCCAGAAAAAGAACATGAAGACGTTCTGGAGACGCCCGGTAAGCTTCACGCCCATGAGGTTCGAAACCGTGAAGGCCGCCGTCACGAAAACGGCAAGGGCAACGTCGCCGATCGGGAGAGCAAGGCCGCAGGCTGACAGAAGCGTCTTGAAATAGAACGAAAAGGCCAGGGCCTCGCCGCCCGTCACGGCCAGGAGCGAAATGATGAAGTTCCAGCCGGCGAGCATGCCCGCGGCGCGCCCGAGGCCGAGAGATGCGAACTGGTAGGTGCCGCCTGCATAGGGAAGGGCGGAGCCCATTTCCGCATAGAGAAGCGCCGGGTAGATGGAAACGGCGAGCGCAAGCAGCGTTGCGAGAATGACGGAGCTTCCGAGGTCGCCTACGACGCTCGAGCCGACGGTGAAGAGGCCGACGCCGATGACGGAGCCTGCAGTGATGGTGACGGCCTCCCGCATCCCGAAGGTGCGCAAAAGCCCGCCGGAAGCTGATTGAGCTGATGATCCGGACATGAAGATCCTCCCGGTTTGGGATTTATGAAACGCATGTGTGAAGGGATTTGCGCCTTATGGTCCTGGAGCGCCGACAGTCATGCTAGTCCCGAAAAGGAGAGCCAAATCGATCAAAACTCTTATGCGGGACGAGAAAGTGCCTAGGCGCCGCATGCTTTGAGCAAGAAAGCCTCAATGAAGCGCAGCTGTGCAACCTTCCTCGCACAGGGCAACGCTGAAAGAGCACGCCATTGACAACGTTCTCACCTAAGTACGCCCCGTACGGTGTCGAAATGGATCGATTACGGCCATTTACAAGCACCCATACCTACCAAATCGCTCGGTTTTACACAGTTTTCGACATTCGCCTTTGCGCACAAAACGAGATGGTGATGTGCGGCACAGGAACGATGGTCAGAATTACCCGTTCGGGTACTGAATAAAAAAGCGCAGAAAATCGTTCTATGTGTCAAAACTTGGTAATTTCCCGCCCGCAGAGCCGTAAGGAGCCGATTTGGAACGATAATGACGCCAACAAAACTATGAAGGCACAGGATCACAGCCATGAAACACGAAAATCCGCATCCGATGCGCCGCACGGACCGTCTCGCGTCTGAGGACTTTGCACGCCGCACGGCAAGCGAAGCCCCCTACGGAACGCTTTTGACGGCAACACTCGACGGCGAGCCCTACGGCGTGCCGGTCTCGCCCGTTTTTGAGGGCGACAAGATTTACTTCCATGCCGTGAAGGGCGCGGGGCGCAAGTTTGAGAATCTTTCGAAGAACCCGAAGTGCGCAATGGTGTTCGTCAGCATGACGTCGCCCGACGAAGCGGCGTTCTCAATGAACTACCGCTCGGCAGTCTTTGAGGGAAGGGCGACGCTCGTCACGGACGAAGTGGAGAAGATGCACGCCCTGTGGCTCATCGGCGAGCGCTGGGCCGGGAGCCAGACGATCGACAAGCGCCGCACCGTGATTGAAGGCAGCATGGCGCTCGCGGACGTCTGGCGCATCGACGTCGACGTCATTTCGGGCAAGACCCGCGAGACAAGGCGGTAAGGCGCGGTTTACTTCAGAACTTCGGAAAGGCCTCTTCGGCCTCGAAGTGAACATAGATGCCGGTTGACGGATGCGGGATCGTAAGCTCCGCCGCGTGGAGGCAGAGCCGCGACGTCTTTTCCTCAGCCAGAATCCCGCGTCTGCCGTAGAAGCTGTCGCCGTCGATCGGAAGGCCGATGCCGGCGGCATGCGCGCAATGCACGCGCAGCTGGTGCGTGCGTCCGGTCTCGGGCCAGAGATTGACGTACGCCTTTTCCCGACCGTCAGGCATCGTCTCGACGCGCAGGAGCTCCCAGTCGGTGGCGGCGGGCTTGCCGCCATGAGATTCCGCCAGCACGCACTGGCGCGGACGGTCGAGCTTGTTCAAGGCAAGCGGAAGGTCGATCCGTCCCGACTTCATTTCGGGCACGCCTTCAAGCCTGGCCACATAGCGCTTCATCGCGAGCCCCTCGCGGAAGGATTCGTGAAGCGCCTTTTCCGCCTTGAGGTGGCGGGCAAAGAGCAGAACGCCCGATGTATCCAGGTCGAGGCGGTGCACGATGCGCAGCGGCCCGTACGTCTTTTCCAGGATCTCCTTCGCGGACGTCGTCTCGCGCACGCCGGGGACGGACGCAAGACGCGTGGGCTTGTCGATCACGACGATGTCGTCGTCGGCATGAAGCACCGTCAGGGAACCGAATTCGTCTTCCGAGGCGATGGCAGGGACGGGCGCCGCCGGCAGCCCGGCAACGAGCCTTTCATAAAGCCACTTTGCAGCGGCTCGAGGCGGGTAGAAGGTGCCGTCAAAGCGCACCTCGTGTCCCAGCGTTACGCCGCACCACCATTCCGCAAGGCCGAGGATCCGGCCGGATCGATTTCCCTTCACACGCTCGACGTTCCACTGAGAAATCAGCGCAACGACAGGGCTTGAAAGGGCATCTGCAACGGCAAAGCGCCAGGACGCCTTTCGGGCCTCGAGCTCGCGGCCGCCCTGCATTTCAGGGAGGTCCGGGTAGGGCGCGAACATGTCCTTCAGGAAGTCCTTGAGCGTCAGGGACTCGCCGTTACCGTCGACAAGCGTGCGCTCGGGCACGGCTTCGCGGGACATGCCCGGCCAGAGCATGTCTTCCGTCAATGTCGTCCAGCTGCATCCGACGCCGCGCGAAACGGGCTCGAACGCGTAGTCCGCATGTTCTCCCGCCTCATCCTCCCAAACGAGCACGCCGGCGCGTCCGTTGAAGCCCTCGGGAACGGATGCGAGCCGGGCATGGCGCCGAACCGTCTCGGAAGGCGGCACGCCGAAGGGGGAAGGAAAGAGAGGAGATTCCATGGGTTTTGCAAAAGAAGCCGAACTGAGTAGAAGAATAGGATTTTACAGGCTTGAGCCTGTCGCCGAGTGTTCCATAAATGCCTCACCCATCAACCAAAGTTCTAGGTGTTTATACGGATTTTCTTTTCATTTCATATGTGTTTGCAACTCATGCGATTTCCGTGAGGCGTATAGTTTTTTGCTTTCCCGTCGTCTTTGCAGGACGTCAGTATCGTTCGCAAACGACTGAGAAGAGGCCGCGAAGAGCCTCTCACCCCCACTCACAGGAGAGTAATCCATCATGACAAAGCGTTTCAGCCGCGTGTTCAAAATGGCCCAGCCCATTTTGCACGGCTCGCTCATCAAGCAGATTCTCGTCGGCCTCGTGCTCGGCGCTGCTCTTGCCTACATCTGGCCCGAAGGCGCCAAGAATGTCGGCATCCTCGGCACGATCTTCGTGACGGCCCTCAAGGGCGTCGCACCGATCCTCGTCTTCGTGCTCGTGACGAGCGCCATTGCGAACTCGTCCATGTCGACGGAGCTCCACATCCGTCCCGTCATTGCGCTTTATCTTCTGTCGACCTTCGGGTCCGCGCTGATTTCCGTTGCCGCGAGCTTTATGTTCCCGACAACGATCACGCTTGCGACCGCCGCCCAGGGCGCGACGGCTCCGGGTGAAATCTCCCAGGTGCTCACGCAGCTTCTTCTCAACGTGGTGGACAATCCCGTCCGCGCCATTGCGAACGCCAACTACATCGGCATTCTGGCCTGGGCCATTGCCGTGGGCCTGATTCTTCGCAAGGGCCGCGAGGAAACCCGCATCGTGCTCGGCGACGCCTCGTCCGCCGTTTCCGGCATCGTTCAGATTGTGATCCGCTTCGCCCCGATCGGCATTTTCGGCCTCGTCTCCCAGACGCTCGCCACCGAAGGCTTCAGCGTGATGCTTGAATATGCGCACCTGCTCGGCGTGCTTCTCGGCGCCATGGCCTTCGTGGCCCTCGTGCTCAATCCCCTGATCGTCTGGTTCGCCACGCGCGAGAATCCGTTCCCCGTGACGTTCATGTGCCTTCGCGAGTCCGGCGTCTCCGCCTTCTTCACGCGTTCGTCCGCCGCCAACATTCCGGTGAACATGGAAATCTGCCGCCGCCTGAAGCTTCCGGAATCGACCTATGCGATTTCGATCCCGGTGGGCTCCACGATCAACATGGCCGGCGCCGCCGTCACGATCACGGTCATCACGCTTTCCGCCGCGCATTCGCTCGGCATTGAAGTCTCGCTCTTCTCGGCGATCTTCCTCTCCATCATCGCGAGCGTCTGCGCCGCCGGCACGTCCGGCGTTCCGGGCGGCTCCCTGATGCTGATTCCGCTCGCCTGCGGCCTCTTCGGCATCGACCAGGACACCGCCATGCAGGTCGTGGCCGTCGGCTTCATCATCAGCGTGCTTCAGGACTCGACCGAAACGGGCCTCAACTCCTCTTCGGACGTTCTCTTCACGATCGCCGCATGCCGTCGTGCCGAGCGCCTGAAGGCCGGCCGCTGAGGCTGATTTGCACATCGTGCGCAAAACGCCTCGAAAATCAGTAAAATACGGTGTTTTGCCTAGTCGGATTGACTAAAAGTCTCTCCCGGGCAAGCTCCGAATTCGGGCGCGGACGGTACGCCTTACTCCGTCCGCGCCTTTTTGCAACCCCAAACCCCCATTTCCCAATGAACACGACCAACAGCGCGTCCAAAGCGCAGCTCGTACGCGAGAACGAGCAGCCCCAATTCGAAAGAACCATGAAGGCCCGTCATCTGATCATGCTGTCTCTAGGCGGCGTGATCGGAACGGGCCTTTTCTTCAACACGGGCTTCGTGATCGGCCAGACGGGCGCCTTCGGCACCGTCGTCGCCTACCTGATCGGCGCTCTCGTCGTCTATCTCGTCATGCTCTCGATGGGCGAGCTTTGCGTGGCGCTGCCGCACACGGGGAGCTTCCATCTCTATGCGACGAAGTTCATCGGCCCGCGCACCGGGTTTACGGTGACATGGCTCTACTGGGTGACCTGCACGGTGAGCGTTGGCACGTCGCTCACGGGCGCCGGGCTTGCGATGCAGTACTGGTTCCCGAACGTCGACGTCTGGATATGGTGTCTGGCGTACTGCTTCCTGATTCTCGGCATGAACGTTTTCACGACGAAGTTCTTTGCCGAAGGCGAATTCGTCTTCTCGCTCATCAAGGTCATTACGATCCAGGTCTTCATCATCGCGGGCGGCCTTGCCGTCTTCGGCGTGATTCCGCTCTCCGACGGCTCTCCGGCGCCGTACTTCCACAATCTGACGGACGGCGGCCTCTTCCCGAAGGGCCTTCTGCCGCTTCTCACCACGATGATCGCCGTCAACTTCGCGTTCTCCGGCACCGAACTGATCGGCGTTGCCGCCGGTGAAACGCAGAATCCGGAGAAGGTGATTCCGATGGCCGTTCGCACGACAGTCGTCCGTCTGGTGCTCTTCTTCATCGGCACGATCGTGATTCTCGCCGCGCTCCTTCCGATTGAGGAGGCCTCCATTCTGAAGAGCCCGTTCGTGACGGTGTTCGAGCGCATCGGCATTCCGTACGCCGCCGACCTCTTCAACTTCGTGATTCTGACGGCTGTGATTTCGGCCGCGAACTCGAACCTTTACGCTGCGGGCCGCATGATCTGGGCCCTTGCGCACGACGGCATGCTGCCCGCCTGGGCAAGCAAGCGCACGAAGCGCGGCCTTCCGGTCAATGCGATCATGATCTCCATGCTCGGCGGCTGGCTTGCGCTCTTTACGTCCGTCTTCGCCGCCGACACGGTGTTCGTGGTGCTCACCGCCATCGTGGGCTTCTCTGTCGTGGCCGTCTGGGTCGCCATCAGCGTCGCCCACATCGGCTTTCGCCGCCAGCTCAAGGCCGAAGGCAAGTCCGTCAAGGACCTCGCCTGGCATTCGCCCCTTTATCCGCTGGTGCCGATCCTCGCGATCATTCTCTGCTCGGTCGCCTTCATCGGCCTTCTCTTTGATCCGGAACAGCGTCTGGCCCTTTACTTCGGCGTTCCGTTCGCCGCCGCCTGCATGATTCTCTATCCGTACATCGCACGCGGCCGCGAGGACCGAATCAAGGCCGCCCGCGAAGCCCAGAGCCGCTAAGGCAAGCCTCTGACAAACGATCATAAAAATCGAGCCCCGTTCATCAGACGATGAGCGGGGCTCTGGTTTTTATGACTGACGCGCTTCAGGCGGGCTTAGAAGCGTGCAAAGGCATCCTTCGCATCAATGCCGCAGGCGAGGCACAGCTGAGCGAGCACGCGGGCCTTCTGAGGGTTGAGCGTGCCCGACGGAACGAAGCCCGCATCCTGCCACTCGGCAAGGCCCTCGACGCACATGCCGCTTCCCGTGCGGGAGGCTCGGATGACGAGGACGCCGGAAGAGGCGGCTTCAAAGAGGGCGCCTTCCGTGTCTTCGTGAATGGAGCCGTTGCCGGTGCCGGCATGAACGATGCCGCGGGCGCCGGCGGCGAGCGCGGCCTTCACCATGATGCCGTCGTCGTCGACGTGCGAATAGACGATGTCGACGCGCGGCAGCTTGCCTTCCTTCTCGACAAAGGCCTCAAGGGCTTCGAGCGTGAAGGGCGTTGCAGCCGTATGGGGCTTGTCGGTGCGGCCGATGAATTCGATGTGGGTGCCGGCGATCATGCCGATCATGCCGAGGTCCGGACCGCGGAAGGTCGCGACGTTGGTCGGATGCATCTTGGTGGCATCGCGGGCGGAGACGATCGTATCGTTGAGAGCAATCATGACGCCGCGGCCGGCAGCGTTGGGATCGGCGGCAATGCGCACGGCGTTGAGCAGATTGAGCGGGCCTTCGGCGGAAAGGGCCGTGGCGGGACGCATGGCGCCCGTGAGAACGACGGGCTTTTCGCTCTTGACGACGAGGTTGAGGAACCAGGCGGTTTCCTCCATCGTGTCGGTGCCGTGGGTGATCA
>CAKQKT010000080.1 GCA_934249275.1 uncultured Sutterella sp.
GTCAACGGCAAGTACCTCATCATGACGAAGTCCATCCGCAACTTCGACGGCATGGTCGCGCTCGTCAAGGAACTCGCCGCCAAGAAGTAAGGTGCCGCCATGTCGTGGACTTCCAATTTCAAGGCCGATCCGCTCGCTGAAATCGCACGCTGGTCCGACATGCGCTGGCCATGGGCGCTCATCATCTTCCTTTCCTGCGCACTCGTCGTGCTCGCGCACAACGTCTTCCAGGTCTGGCTCTACATGAAGCCCTGCGAGCAGTGCGTGTACATCCGCTTCGGCTTCCTCGTGATCGCCCTTGGCGGCCTCATCACGATCATCAACCCGAAGAGCCTGGCCCTCAAGCTCGTCGGCGCGGTGGTCGGCATCTACGGCTGCATCTACGGCCTGATGTGCTCCATCAAGCTCTCCTCGATCCATCATGCGATTCACGGAGACGACATGGACGCCGTCTTCGGCATGCAGGGCTGCTCGCTTGAGCCGCACTACCCGTTCGGCCTCCCGCTTGAGAAGTGGGCACCGGACTGGTTCCTGCCCACGGGCGACTGCGGCTACGACACGGCCGTAGTGCCTGACGGCACGGTGCTCTCCGATGCCCAGCGCTTCCTCATCGACATGTACAACAGCGCAGACAGCTGGTACCTTGTCCCTGCATGGAAGTTCATGAGCATGGCCCAGTGCTGTCTGCTCGCCTTCGCGGTAGCCCTGATCCTGATTCTGGTTCTGAACGGAACGAGCCTCCTGGCCAAATTCCGCAAGGCATGATCTGATCAAGTTGCCAGTGAGAAAAGTCCCGCTCGATTTCAGCATCCGCTGACGTCGAGCGGGACTTTTTTGTTCATCAGAGCCGTGCGCTCGTGCAGATCATGCTCCTCACCCACTGCATGACCGAATCGTTGTGAATGCGGTCGTGCCAGATCAGAAGCGCCGAATGGCAGTTGCTCTTCGTCTCGGTCGGGACAATAGCCAGACGTCCGTCGGCCGTCATGAAGTCCGCCGTCCGTCGAGGCAGAATGGCCAGAAGCGGAGCCTCGGCCAAAAAGGAAAGCACGGGAAGGAAATAGCCGGTCCTTGCGACTGTCCGGGCTTCGGCCCACTGCGGGCATGCCGTCTCTCTCAGCGACCGTGCATCCGTGACGCAGTCAAACTGAAAGACCACGTCCACAAATCCATACTTCAAAACCTCCTCGTCAGGAACGCCGTCAGGATGCTCCTCAAGCGCCTTCAAAATGGGATGGTTCGGCGCACAAACGAGCGCGTAGTCGTGCGTGCCGAGCTTCAGGGAATGAAATCCCGGCTCAACTTCGGTCAGCGGCGAAATGATGAAGTCCAGAACGCCCGTTCTCAACTGCTGCAGACGGTCCTTGGGCAGCGGAAAGAAGTCGAAGGAAATGCCGGGAGCCTTCTCAAGCGTTTCAGCCACAAGATGCCGGCAAAACGCAATCACGGCATTGTCCACACACCCGATTCGAACTCGGCGGCGAATGGTTTCCAGATCAAACGATCCGTGATCGGCCAACGCCTCGTATCCAGCCAGAACCGTCCGCACCTTTGGCAGAAGATCCTTCGCCTTGGGCGTGGCGACAAGACGTTCGGCCGATCGGGTGAAAAGCGGATCGTCAAAGAAATCCCTTAGTTCGGACAAATGCCGGCTGGCCGATGATGCCGGCATCTGCAGGCGCGCAGCGGCCCGGCCGAGGTTTTCCTCTTCCATCAAGACCGTAAAAAGCTTCAAAAGTGACTGAGACGGAGCGTTCTTCATTTTTTGAAAGTCCAAAAACCAAAAGTGCCAGTTTTGGTCGATGATAGTCACAATTTCTAAAAACAAGCTGAAATCCTACACTTTCCTCCCGTGACCAACAGGGTCTGAAAGCCCTGAAAAATCAATATGAATTCAACACAAAGGAGTGTAGTCATGTCCTTCATTCGTACGGCGGCCGCCACGGCCGTCATCGCGGCAATGACGATCGCGAGCGGCGCCGCACTTGCTGCCGGCGGTTCTTCCGGTCCCGCCGTCAAATACGCCAAGCAGGGCCAGATCGGCGAAGTCATCACGAACCCGTACCGCATTGCCCCGCTGACCGCCATCATTCGCAGCGGCGGCTACAAGCTTGAAAACGTCAAGGTGCACATTGTTCCCAAGCAGGGCGGCTCCGATATTTCCTACAACGTCGACAAGTCCGAAGTTCTCACGCACGGCGGCATTCCGGTCTTCGGTCTTTATCCGGACTACGTGAATACCGTCGAAGTGTCCTACACCCGCGTTGCGCTCACCGGTGAAAAGAAGGACATTGCCGAAAGCTACAAGATCTATGCGCCTCCCGTCTATACCGAAGTGAACGGCACGGTCTCCATGAAGACCACGATGTTCGACACGACGGTCGTTAAGTCCGACAAGAAGTTCAAGGACCGCCTCTACCTCGTCAACAACCTGCTCGTCTCACCCCCGAAGGGCTCCCGCGTCATTTGGAACAATCCGTCCGGCGGTGCGCTTGAATGGTGCTTCTATCCGCAGAATGCGATCATCGACGCCAGCGGCGCCGTTCGCTGGTACATGAACGTCGACTCCATCTATGACATGGAATCCGTCTACAACGGCGGCGTCATGATGGGCTTCCAGCAGGGCAAGGACGGCGCACTCACCTGGGGCTACGGCCAACGCTACGTCAAGTACGACATCATGGGCCGCGAAGTCTTCAATCGCCGCCTCCCCGCCGGCTACGCCGACTTCTCGCACTCCTTCGACCAGGCTCAAAACGGCAACTACCTGCTTCGCGTCGCCTCCAATGACGTCAAGCGCGCAGACGGCAAGAACGTTCGCACGGTTCGCGACGTCATCGTCGAAGTCAACCCTGACGGCCGCGTGGTCGACGAATTCCGCCTGTGGGAAATCCTCGATCCGTATCGCGACATCGTGATCAAGTCTCTTGACCAGGGCGCCGTCTGCCTCAACCTCGACGCCAGCCAGGCCGGCAAGACGATGTCGGCCAAGGACCTCGCCGAGATGGACAAGTCCGATAACTTCGGCGACATCACCGGCGTCGGCATCGGCCGCAACTGGGCTCACGTGAACTCCGTCGACTATGACCCGACCGACGACTCCATCATCATTTCCTCCCGCCATCAGTCCGCCATCATCAAGATCGGCCGCGACAAGAAGGTGAAGTGGATCCTCGGCGCTCCGGACGGCTGGGGCAAGGCCTGGAAGGACAAGGTTCTCACGCCGGTTGAAAAGGACGGCACGAAGATCAAGTGCGAACAGGGCAAGTGCGAAAACACCTCCTTCGACTGGACCTGGACGCAGCACACTGCCTTCCGCATCGACGAAAAGAGCGACAAGCGCTATGTCTACCTGACGGCCTTTGACAACGGCGACGGCCGCGGTCTCGAACAGCCGCCGCTGCCCGACATGAAGTACTCCCGCGCCGTGGTCTACAAGGTCGACCAGAAGAACATGACCGTTGAACAGGTCTGGGAATACGGCAAGGAAATGGGCCACGACTGGTACAGCCCGGTTACGTCTCTCACGCAGTACGAAGCCGACAAGAACTCCGTCATGGTCTACTCCGCCACGCCGCAGATGCAGCTCGTCGCCGGCAAGGCCGTCGGTGCCCCGTCTCCCTATTTGATGGAATTCAACTGGGGCGACAAGGAACCGGCCGTGGAAATCCGCATCAACGGCTCCATGGGCTACCAGGCCATGCCCTTCCGTGTTCAGAACGCCTTTGAACACAAGACGAAGTAATTTCGTCTAATTCCGCAGTCTCCTCCTCTTGTCCCGGCGGGCCTCGTCTGCCGGGGCTTTTTTCGGTCATCGAAAGCCCCTTCAACTCAACGACCGACGCGCCGCTTCACTTCTTCAAAGAGAGGCACCACATGGACCTGCATCATCTCCTTGGTCAGACTGACAAACATGCGGCGTGTCTCCTCGCTTTTATCTTCTCGGCATACCAGATAGAGAGACCTCTGAAGCCCCGGAGGCGGGGTCGGAAAAACTGCGAGCCGGTCTATCAATTCCATGTTCTGAATCAGCGTCAACGGACTGCCGACCGTCCAGCCCATGCCCTGGGCGATAAGCGCCGTCATAATCCCCGTCGAATCCACCTCGATCCTGTTCGGCGTCTTGATATTCTGCAGGCTCAGATAGGCGTCGTTGATTCTGCCCACGCCGCCCTCTCGCGCAAAATGAAGAAATGGAATGCCGCAGAGCTGCAACTGCGACCATGTCCAGGAATCTCGTTTGGCAGCAACGGACTTGGGCATCAGGACGAGGGACTCCTCTTCATAAAGCTTGGCGCGATAAAGTCCGTGAACTTCGTCATAAGCCGCAGTTGTGAAGGCAAAGTCCAGTTCGCCCCTCACAAGCTTCTCGACAAGCGCGAGCGAGGGCCCGATCTGCGTGACGATTTCCGACGCCTCAGTCTGCAGCGACTTGATCAAATGCGGCATCAGGCTTTTGGAAAGTCCCTCGATCACGCCGATGCGATAGACAGGCTTCAGATAGGATCGCGACTGCATGATCTCAGCCGTCTTTTCAAGCGAATGCTGGCAGGCCAGCACGTCCTTCAACAGCACGACCGCCTCCTCCGTCAGCATGACCGGACGGTGCCCGCGGTCGAAAAGCTCAACCTCAAGCTCCTTTTCCAGACGAGCAACGGCCTTCGTGACCGCAGACTGGGTCACCCCCAGCTTCTTCGCCGCCGAGGAAAAGCTCCGCTCGGACGCAACCGCCAGAAAAGCATTCAAAGCATCATCGAAAAACGGGAATTTCATTTAACACTATTCCTCACAAGAATAATTACTAATACTATCCGTCATTCTGCTTCTCCGCCATGCGTCAAGGGAACACAATGGCCTATACAGCACATTAAGGAGGTGCCCAAAATGAAAATTCTCTTGGATCTGTTGGATTTGCTCGATGACCCGCATGTGACCGGCGAATCCGTTGTCAACCGTCTGAAGTCCTGGGGCGTCAAGCACGCCAGCTCGAAAACCATCGGCACAAACGGCAAGACCACGGATTTTGTGAGCGTACTCATTCCCGGCCGAAACGGCAAGACTGCCGGAGGAACTGCTCCGACCCTCGGCATCGTCGGCCGTCTCGGCGGGCTTGGCGCTCGTCCGGCCCTTATCGGCTTCACGTCCGACGGCGACGGCGCTCTGGCTGCACTGACCATCGCAGCCAAGCTCGGTCAAATGCACGAACGCGGCGACATTCTTGAGGGCGACATCATGATTCGCACTCATGTGTGTCCCAACGCTCCCACGCGTCCGCACGAACCGGTCCCCTTCATGGACTCCCCGGTCACCAGCGCTCAGTGCAACGCCGAAGAAGTCGACCCGGCCATGGACGCCCTGCTCAGCATCGACACCACCAAGGGCAACCGCATTCTGAATGCTCGCGGCATCGCCATTACACCCACCGTCAAGGACGGCTACCTCCTGAGAACGAGCGAAGACCTCCTCTCCATTCTCGAATCGACGACGGGCTGCCTGCCGATGGTTCTGCCGCTGACGCAGCAGGACATCACGCCTTACGGCAATGACATCTACCATCTCAATTCCATCCTCCAGCCGAGCGTGGCTACGGAAAGCCCCTGCGTGGGCGTCGCCATCACCACGCAGTCTCAAGTCGCCGGCTGCGCTACGGGCGCCACGCACGTTCCCGACGTTGACGAAGCCGTCCGCTTCTCCATTGAAGTCGCCCAGGCCTACACGGCCGGCAAGTGCCACTTCTACGACAGCGACGAGTACCAGCTTCTGGTCAGCAAGTACGGCAGTCTCTCCCACTTCAGAACCATGGGGAAATAAAGCATGACCTGGACTATCTGGATGGCAGGCTTCATTGTCCTGCTTACAATCGCAGCACTTCTCAAGCGAATTGAAACTCGCCTGGTGCTTTTCGTCGCCGGCCTTGCAATGGCCCTCTTTGCGCTCTCGCCGCAAACCGCTCTCGGCGCCTTCGTCGCCAACATGACGAATAAAAGCCTGATTACATCAATCTGTTCGTCCATGGGCTTTGCCGCCGTCATCGCCATCACGCGATGTGACGTTCACTTCGTCGGCCTCATGGTGAAGCCGCTGGGCCGTCTGGGCATCTTCCTGCTGCCCTTCTGCATGCTCATCGCTTCCTTCGTGGCCATCGCCATTCCGTCCGCCGCCGGCTGCGCCGCGGCTCTCGGCCCCACGATGATCCCGCTCATGGTCCGCGCAGGCTTCAAGCCCGCCATCGCCGGTGCGGCCATCATCGGCTCGATCACGCCGTCAACGCTCAGCCCGGGTTCCAGCCACAACGTCTGGATCGCAAAGATCGCCGACATGGACGTCATGGACTTGATCGTGCAGTTCGCCCCGAATATTCTGACGGTCTGCGCCTTGAACATTCTCCTCGTGACGGCCATGGTCTTTGTCTTCGGCGACTACAAGAAGAACAAGGATGGTGAAGGTGACGTTCTCGAAGTCAGCTCCGACGCCCGCGGCGAATTGCCCGAGCATCCGAACATTCTGATGGCCCTCGCTCCCGTGCTTCCGATCATCATCCTGTTCCTCGGCGCAACCGTTCTGCCGATCCTCAAGATGTCGATTGCCGAAGCCATGATCTACGGCGTCATCTTCACGTTCCTTGTCTCTCGTGCCGATCCTCAGCAGGTCACGAAGGAATTCTTCAACGGCATGGGCAAGGGCTACGCCAACATCATGGGCATCATCATTGCCGCAGGCTGCTTCGCAGGCGGTCTCCGTGCTGCCGGCGTCATCGACGCTCTCATCGAAACGCTGAAGAACTCCCGTGAAATCGCCAGCTACGCCGCCAACTTCGGTCCGTTCCTGATGGGCGTCCTGACCGGTTCCGGCGACGCTGCAGGCCACGCCTTCAACCAGGCCGTGACGCCTTACGCCGCCGAGTTCGGCATGCAGATTCCCAACCTGGGCATGGTTGCGGCTCTGTCCGGCGCTCTCGGCCGCATGTGCTCGCCGATTGCAGGCGCAACGCTCGTCATCGCCGGCATGATCAAGGCCTCCCCGCTTGAAGTCTCCAAGCGCATGGCCATCCCGATGATCATCAACGTCATCGCCCTCGGCTTCATCTTTGAGCTTTAATAAAGAAGATTGTCATGAAAGAATTGAATGAACAAATGATTGCGGACCGCCGCTTCCTCCATGCGCATCCCGAAGAAGGCTGGTGTGAGTTCGAGACCACTTGGTACATCGTCAATCGCCTCCAAGAGCTCGGTCTTGACTGGAAGGCCGGCATCGACGTCATCGAACCCACCGCCGTCATGGGCCGCAACGTAGAGCTCGTTGAAAAGGCCCAGAAGCGCGCTCTGGAACACGGTGTTCCCGCCGACTTCCTCGATTCCCTCGGCGGCTATACGGGCGCCATGGCTATTCTGACCACGGGCCGTCCGGGTCCTGTCACCGCCATTCGCGTCGACATCGACAGCCTTCCGATCGAAGAATCCACCGATCCCGCACACGAAGCGAATATCGGCCACTACCGCTCGGTCTATCCCGGCTTCTCGCACGCCTGCGGCCATGACGGCCATACCGCCGTCGGCCTTGCCGCCGCCCGCTGGCTCGCTGAAAACCGCGAAAAACTCTGCGGCACGGTCAAGATTCTCTTCCAGCCTGCTGAAGAAGGCGTCCGCGGCGCTGCCGCAATGGCTGCCAAGGGCATCGTTGACGACGTCGATTGGTTCGCCGGCGCACACATCGGCTGCTCCGCCCGCCTCGGCCAGGTAGGTGTGTCACACTTCGGCTATCTCGCCACGACCAAGTTCGACCTGCGCTACCACGGTCTTGCCGCCGCAGCCGGCTCTCCCGAAAAGGGCCGCAGCGCCCTGATGTGCGGCGCCGCCACCTGCATGTCGCTCGGCTCCCTCCCGGGCCACAGCGAAGGCATCACCCGTGTGCAGATCGGCCGCTTCGAATCCGGCACGGGCCGCAACATCATTGCTGAAAATGCCTTCCTCCAACTTGAAGTCCGCGGCGAGTCCACGGAAATCAACGACTACATGGCTGCCAACGTGGAAATGACGGTCAAGGGTCTGCAGGTTGACCCGCTGGACTATTTCAGCGCCGCCGTCATCGCCAGCCTCTCGGACGACACCTCGCACGAGACCGGCGTCACACCGCAGAAATAACCGACGGAAAAGATCGGGACCCTCCGAAACGGGGGATCCCGATCTTTCGTATTGCCCGGTCTCAGAGCGGGTGCACCCCGTTTTTCGGGTCTGCGTGCTCCGCATCCAGTCCGTATTTTTTTGCCTTGCGGTACTCGAAGAATTTCTTTGCAACATCCGGGAAAAGCGCGTAGGACAGGACGTCCTCCTCCTGCTCCGCCCAGGGTGCAACCTCCCGGCGCAGCTCCTCCAGCTCCGGCTTGAGCAGATCCGCCGGACGGCAGGTGACGGGCTCCTCGTCTCCGATGATCTTCTTCACGAATGCCGGGTCAATGGGAAGCGGCGTTCTGCCGTATTCGCCGCGCACAATGCCCTTGAATTCCTTCGTGCAGGTCTTGTAGCGCTCGCCCATGATGACGTTGAACACCGCCTGCGTTCCCACAATCTGCGAGGACGGGGTCACGAGCGGCGGATATCCGACATCGGCACGCACGCGCGGAACCTCCTCCAGCACCGCCGTCAGCTGGTCGGATTTTCCCGCCTGCGCCAGCTGGCTCATCAGGTTGGAGAGCATTCCGCCCGGCACCTGGTACAGCAGGGCGTTGACATCCACCTTCAGCGCCTTCGGATTGAGCAGTCCCTCCTTG
>CAKQKT010000081.1 GCA_934249275.1 uncultured Sutterella sp.
GCAGGAGGAATACAAGACCTGCGGCATCGATGAAGGCATTCGCACGCGAATGCCCGACTGCTCGTCAGGCGGACATGAACAAGACTTTCTTTGCATATCCGCCTCACTGCGGTCACGCAATAAAATCCGTCTTATTCATACCATTCGTACTGTACACCAAAGACGACACTCTGACAAGAGCCGGCATCCAATTATTTCGCACGCTCAGGGTTTTCCTCGGCCCAACCGAAAACTTACGCACAACGTTCAACCTATGACAGACCACCTATATTCACAAGACCAAGAGATCTCGACATCTCAGGGGCGCGAACCTCGATCCGGGCGAAGACCGACCGGGCTTGCGACGAAGACAAAGATTCTCGACGCAGCCCGAAAAATCATTATTGAGAAGGGAACCGACGATCTGACGATCGACGCCGTCATCAAAGAGGCGGGCATCGGCAAGAGCACCTTTCTCCACCACTATCCTTCGCGCAGCGCGCTGATCGATGCGCTCGCGGACGAATACGCGAAGCACCTCTTCCTGGTGGAGACGAAGCTCTCGCAGATGACCGGCAAGGGCTGCCCGATGCTTGACGGCTATGCCGAGTGGTATCGGATGTTCACGACGGGCGAGACCGACCCGGGATCGGCTCCCCTGTTTCCCCTGCTTCTGGCTTCGCGGGAAAACCGCCGGCACATCACAGCTCTGCGGTTGTGGTACCGCCGCGTCTTCGAGCGTGCGAAGCACCAGCAGTGCGGCCCCGGCCGCGCGCTCATCCACTCGCTGGTCATTGACTGCCTCTACTTTCACCACATCTTCGGCATCGACGTGCTCACGCCTGAGGAAGAGAAGGCGGTGCTCGACGCACTCAGGGCTTTTGTTTACGAAGAGATCGGCCATCCGTCCGTTCGTCCCAAAGCGACGGACAAGAACGCCTGACGCCCTTAGAGTCCGCTTCGAGAGTCATTTTCTTACAATAATTGGGAATTATCAGTGTTCATTCCCAACGCCTCATCTGAAACGTGTACACTGAGGGCATCTAATTTGAGGTTCCTCCATGGACGACACAAAAATCACCGACACTCAGGACGTTTCCGACATTCAGGATCAGGACTCGAATGTCATGGTGAAGCGCAGAGCGAACGGACGTGCGACGAGGCAGAAGATTCTCGCCGCCGCGCGCGCCATCATCATTGAAAAGGGCACGGACAGTCTTTCGATCGACCGCGTCATCAAGGCGGCGGGCGTGAGCAAGGGCTCCTTCATGTATCACTTCCACACCCGCCAGGATCTGATCGAAGCGCTCGTCAACGAATACGCCGCCCACCTTAACGAAGTGGAAACCGAACTTGCCGGCAAGGCCAAGGGCGACCTTCCGATGCTTGCCGGCTATGCCGACTGGTACAAGAAGTTCACGTCCGGCAAGATCGACAGCGGCTCCTCTCCGCTCGTGGCCCTCGCCATGTCCTCGCGCGAAAACCGCAAGTTCATGGCCCCGGTCCGCGACTGGTACCGAAGCTACTTCGACCGCGTCAAGACCCAGGCCTGCGGCGCCGACCGCGCCCTCGTCTACACCCTCGCCTACGACGGCCTCTTCTTTCACCACCTCTTCGGCATCGACGTGCTGACGCAGGATGAAAAGAAGATGATCATGGACACGCTTCAGGCCTTTGTCGAGGAAGGCCTCCCGAAGGCCGAATAAGGCTTCCCGGCGCTCCAAATAGAAATCCCGCCCGAATCGCTTCAGGCGGGATTTTTCTTGACCGGCGCGCAATTACATGAACCTGTGCCAGGTTGAGGCGGTCAGCCTTGCCGCAAAGGCAAATGCTGCCGGAAAGACGGGGAGCCACTGCGGCGGAAAGAAGGGATGCATGATCGCGAGTATCCCGAGACAAATGGCAAGTAGCTGAAGCGAAAAGCTTGCCGTCCACCAGGTGGGGCTCGGTGCATGGTATTCGGCCTCGCGGATTCTGCGCCTCACAAGCCCGTCTACAAGGAGCGCCAGCATGAAGGGCAAGAGCGCCAGCGTCCCCGCCGTCATGATCGCAAGACGCTGCGCCGCCATCACGAACAGGCTCTTCATGGCGCGCAGCCACTCGGTTTGGGTCGAGCGCTCGGCCGCCCTGCCGATTTCCGCGAATTCGTCCTTCGTCATCGGCGCGCCGCCATAGGGCCTGAGCGTATAGGTGTCGGGCGCCCCGGCTATGACCGAGAGCCCGTCGAGATACCGGACGGCGAGTTCGGCGGCCGCTTCGGGCATGGGGATTCGGTCGCTTCTCAAAAGGAGCGCCTCCTCGAGCGCCCTTTGCTCGAAGATTTCCGGCGGCGTTCTCGCAGGGAGCCACATCAGCATCAGAAGAACCGCGAGCGACGTTGCGGCAACAAGATATTTCATGCATACACCTCGGATTAGGATCAGTCTTCGGCAAGAAGAATCGGAATGCGGCCCTTGTAGAGCCTGCCGCCGGAGACGCTTGCGAAGAACTCGGTGTTGGGAAGGCGCCCGAGCACGTCGGGCGGGACGATTTCGTCCCGGTGTCCCTGAATGCTGCGGCTCACGGATGCACGAAAGTCCGGCACGGGCGAACCGTCGGCCGATGAGGAAAGCGAGGCGGACGTGGACCAGACGGTCGTCTTTCCGAAGGTTTCGCAGATGAATTCCTGAGTTTTCCGATCCTTCGACCTCAGGGCGATCAGATTGTTGAAGTTGCCCAGAGCCATTCTTGCTCGGTTGTCGCTCCCCAGGCGTGCCGCAAGGTCGCTCACGGTCTGCATGGCTGCGGTGACGCGGATGCCTGCTTCAAGACCCTTGTTCAAAAGCTCGATCATGGGTCCGTTGATGACGTTGGCGGTTTCGTCCACAAAGAGCGAGACTGACTTCACGTCCGTGCCTGATTCGCCGCGGTTGTAGCGCTTCCCGGCATAGGCCGTCAGGTCTGCGAGAATGATGGAGCCGAGCGCCCCGGCAACCGTGGAGTCGGGGAGCGCATCGAGGCCCAGATAGAGAATGTCCCCGCCCTCGACCACGCGCTCCACGGTCACGATCGGACGCTCGTCGTCGGGATCGAACGGATCGGGCGAAAAGCTTTTCGCGAGCGTTCCGCCGGTGAGCATCGAAAGGACGGGCTGCAGCGACGCCGTGATCTTTGCATAGTGCTCGCGATTGTGCCGGAAGACCGCAATGAGGCCGCCGACCACGGCATTGGCGTCGCCCGCATCGGTCTTTCCGACGGTCTGCTCCCATAGTGCCACGGCCGCCGTGAGCTCGGGACTGGCGTTCGGAGCGGGCGGACAGACGGCGCGCTTATCCATGCGGTCCACCTGCTCCTCCCAGTCATGAATGCCCGCATCGTGAAAGGATCGGGCAAGCGCCTTTCTCAGAAGCGGATCAATGCCGCCCTCGAGAATGCGCCGCAGGGCCAGGAGACTCGGCCTTTCCGTTACGTAGAAGAGTCCTTCGACCGCAACGTTCACGGCCATCCAGGCGAAGTTTCCGAATGCACCGCTGTCGGGCGGCATGACGGCTGCAATGCGGGTGGCGAGTTCCGTCGGGCGCGTCCAGGCGCCGAGCGGATCCAATCGAACGCCTGTTTCGGGAAAGGCCGGGTGGAACTCAAAGGGGGCGGGACGGCCCGCGATTTCAGCGGCCTTCCAGACCGCGTTGCGAAGACGCTTGCTGCTTTTCGGGTCGATCACGATGACGGGCTCGCCGCGGAGGATCGCCTGCGTGATGAGGCTTGTGAGCATGACGCCCTTACCCGCCTGCGTGGTGCCGACGATGAGCGTGCCGCCGCCAAGGCTTGAGAGGGGCCTCACGATGTCGTCCTCGTCCGCCGCCCCGATCCCGTGAATGAAGGGGCTTCCAATGTCGCCCGGACGCAGAGGCTCCGGGATTTTGAGAAAGTTCCTCAACCGCTCGGGGAGAATCAGGGGCTTCACAGGCGTGGCCGCAAGCTCGTAGAGCGCCTGCGCATGCTGAGGCCCCCACTCGAAGCCGCGGCCGATCCAGAGATTTGCGACTTCACGGCCCTCGCGGTTCGAATTGAAGCGCATCCCGTGGAGGAGCTTCACGCGCCCCGCCTCATACCGTGCTGCAAGCGACGGCCTCTTGCCGGCAGGTCCGCCCTTTGACGGCTTCGTTCCTGACCCCGTCATGCCCTTCTCTCGAAGGATGCGAATGAGGTCATGGCATCGAATGAACGAGGGCGCAAAGCCCGCCAAGGGAATTCGCCTTGCAGCGGTTTCAATCGCCTCCTTCGTCCGGACCGCGCCCATGAGCGCCAGGGCGCCGGCCAATCCGGCGCCCCACCAGCCGGGCACGAATGCAAGGGTTGTCCCGGCGGCAACAAACCCCGCCGCCGCACTCCAGCCCTCCCATGCGGGACGCCAGCCCGTGAGGCGTGCGGACGATACGCCGCTCGTAACGGCTTCCGTTGTCTTCATGGATTCTTCCTCCCTGGCTCAGCCCCTGAGGGGCTTCCCATTCCCCTGCGGGAATTCCAATTCACTGCACGGTTCAGGGCCTCCCAGGCGCTTGAACCCGCTTCCGGGTCTCGGTCGAGCATGTCCATGTCGAGGACCTTCGGCCAGTGGCCTTCGATTTCCTCGAGGATCTTCCCGTCGGCATTCACGAACCGTACGACGGGCCTGATCGAATGCCGGTTGATCACGACCCCGGTGAGTTCCACGGGGCCGTTTTTGACGCCCTTCAACCCCGGATCGTATTTGACGGCCCTCACTGCCGCTTCGCCCTTCATCCGCACGCGCCGGATTGGGGAAGCCCTCAGGTGCCGCACGCCTTCCACAAAGGGAAGCGCCTTCACGCGAAGCATCGCGCCGGCTTCCTCCGGGTCGTCGATCCAGCCGTCGGGGAGGAGCGTCTCAGGCACAAAGACCCCTTCGGGATGGACGAAGATCAGCGCGTCATGATGGCCGTTGATCGCATCGACCGCCTTTTGAAGCGCCTTCACCTTCGAAGACTCTTCAAGCTCACAGGGGATGGAGAGGGCCCAGGCCTGATGCGTCACGGTGGAGCCTTGGTCGAGCCCTTGTTCGAACGAATGGGCCGGGCGCTTCTCAAAGAGCGCCGGAAAGCGCATGGGGAGCGACTCGTCGTGCGCATCTGCAGCGCGGCGCGCGTTGGCAACAAGCATGTCGCAGTCGACGAGCCTCAGCCATTCGCCTTCGCCGCAAGGCGCTTCGGGGCCCGTGAGCCACAAGGGGTTGCCGGCATCGTTTGCCATGGCAAAGCCGTCGGCAACAAGAATCTCGGCCGCCACGTCCGGCTCGTCGGGCACGTCCCTGAAGAGCCACTGCTCGTCGGCCGAAGCCGCAATGTCGGTAAAGCCCGAGGGCCAGCGTAGCGCAAGCCCGTCGTCCGCCCAGACCACGGGCGAGTCGCCTCGGTTGAGCTTCCAAACGCCGTCGTAGAGCCTCTGGCAGAATTCCGCGCGATAGACGGCGGCAAAGCCGCGGAGCAAGGGGCTTTTCCCCTCGCGCCTTGCGGCTTGCGCAGCCCTTCGGTTGATCGCCCATTCGCGCCCGCGGGCGGCCGCTTCCGCGATCACGCGCTCCGCTTCCGTCTGACCGGCCGCATAGGTGACTGCGGCCTTCAAGGCCGTGAGAACCGTTTCGCCGTCCGAGCGCTCGACGGATCCGAGCCACACCAAAGTGTCGTGAGGAACGACAAGCCGCAGAACGTCGGACGTGAGCGTCGGGAGACGTCCCGCCGCCTACTTTGCCGTATGCCTTTCAAGCCTCATCACGCGTCCGATTTCGTGAACGCAGAACGACAAGGCGGTTTCCTCCGACGGATTGAAGCGGCTCGTCATCGTAAAGCGCCCCGTGGCCGGATCCTCGCCGCCCGCCTCAAGCTTGAGTGTTGCGAGCTTGCGGCTGTCGCTCATAAGGCCGGCAAGCGCCGCGGCGATTCTGAGCCGCAGCGTCCAGTCGTCGCGAATGCCCGGCGGGAGCTCCGGTCCGATCACGCGCGCATCGACCGCATTGATGGCGCCTCTGGCAAACATGAGGCCGGCTTCAAACAAGCCGTCCGCACCCGACCACAAGCCCCTTTCGTCTCTCGGCAACCCCTGCACCATCGCGGCCCATCCTGCCATGGCCGGCATCAGATGCACTTCAAAAAGCTTTCTTGACCCCACGGCCATGCGCAGCTGCTCCACGCTCGAGCGATGTCGAAGAAGCATCTTGACGGGATCCTCTGGCGCGAGAATGGCGCGCAGGCGCCCGTCAGCAGGGTGAGACAGCATGAAATCATTGGGATCGGTGTAGGAGAGCGGCACAAGACGCGGCAGGGCATCGGCCGACCGGTCCGACGACATTGAGCGCCATTGCTCGGGGCCCGCCGTCGCGCGGGTGAGGAATTCTGTTTCGGTGGGATGCATGAAGGAAGGGAAATGGTTGAAGTGCGCAGTGCGCCGTCCTCTCGAATGCGACTGAAGAATGTGAGGATGGAATGAGAAAGTAAGGAAAGGAATGTGCGCTGCGTCCTCGAACGGCTTTCGTCAGAAGCTTTCGTTCGAAGCAAATGGGAAGGATATGAAAGCAGCGACGCCGGCCGGGCGGGGAAGGATAAGAATCCTTCGTCCGTCCCGGTCAGGCCGCACAAGTCGAAGCGCAGCTTTCGCACGCATGCCTGGAGAGTTGCCTTATAGGGCAACACCTCTCAGCTTTCCCGCCAGTCCTGAAAGGACCTTGGCGACGGCTCGCGGAAGGTCGGCGATGTGCTCGGCCTTGGCGATCACGCTCCCCTTCGGGGTGCTGAGTCTGCCGATGCCAACCATCGCGACCACGATCCCGCGGTCTTCGAGCGTCTTCACAAGGTTGTCGACGGTTCCCTTGGGGAACCATCCGTCGGTGATGACGAAGACGATCTTCGCCTCCTCAGGCCGTTGATCGAGAACGATCGCGGCATGAAAGAGCGCCTGAAGAATCGGCGTCGCGCCGAACCCGTCGAGAAAGTCGACGTGTTTCACCGCCTTGCTCATAGGCGTTTCGAAGTCGGCCGCACAGGCGACCCCTCGGTCCATGGGACCCGGGAACATCGCGACCGAAGCCCTGACGCCCGTAACCGCGCGCAGCGCCTCCATGAGGCGGAGCGACGCGACCTTGGCGAGCGTCATCGGCTCTCCGGACATCGAGCCCGACGCGTCCAGAAGAATCTGAACGGCGGCCTCGCGTCCGGGACGCACCAGCTCCCGGCGAAAGATCGCCGACTCGCCCGTTGAGGCAAGCGCCAGCGCATCGTCGTCCAGCTCCTCGCCCCGGTCGTCGAGCCTTTCGGGGTTCGAAACGGGGTGAATGAGCGCGCTCTGAAGAAGCCTTCTGAGGGAGCCGCTTCGGCGCCAGGCGTCGTAGAACGCCCGGCGGCAGTCGTCCGCCGTCTCCCTTGGGAGGCAGCGGTAGTCGTTCACATCGGCAAAGTACCTGTCGCTCGAGGCGAAGGTGGGGTCCGTGTTGTTCGACTCGCCGCTCGCGATGATTTCGCGGAATGCCTCGGCACCCCGGTCCACATCGGTCCACTGCTTCTTGTCCGAGAGGGACGAGAGGCAGCGGGCGTTGCGGTTCACGACTTCGAGCTCCGGATGCATGAGGCGCGGATCGCCTTCCGGCGTCACCGCGCCCCGGTCGTCAAAGAGCAGCGACTGGCCGAGACCCTGGCGGAAACCGAAGTTGTCCGTCGCGTCCCTGCCCGCTGCCGACTCGACGGCCTCAAGCGCCCGGTTCTTTTCCGAGCGGATGAAGCGCATCACCTTTTCCGCGAGCTTCACCGCAGACTCGGTTGAGTCAAGCGGAAAGCCCCGGCGCACGATGCGAAGCACCTTCTCCATCGGCTTCTCGCCGAAGGCCTCGGCGCACATCGTGCGAAGCTCCGCCGAAATCTTCTCGAACCAGCCGATCCCGAGCATCTCGAGTTCGAGCGTCGTGAGAAGCATCATCGTGAAGAGCCCCGGCGGCTCGAGAGAGTCGGGCCTGCACCAGCCTGCCGTCCCCGTCGAGTCGTGCGTCTTGAAGAGCACGAGGCGCCACAAGAGGTAGCCCTCGTAGTCCCTTGCGCCCAGCATGTCCACGCGGATGTCCTCGAACACGTTCGCAAGATCGCGAACGGCACGGTCCTTGACCGCACCCATCACGTCGAAGTCTGTGTACATCACGTGATGGCGTTCGTGGCAGCCGTGCCCGTAGACGTAGACGGATGCGAGCGGATGGCCGAGGTCGATGGGACCGAGCCATATCACGCGCCCGTTCGTCATGGGCTTTTCGGTAAACTCCACGCGGATCGCGTCCCTGCGGCAGAGCCCCTGAAAGACCAGAGGCGCCGCCGCTTCGACGACGAAGCCCGAGGCCTCCGTGCGAAGGAGCTCGAGCGCCGACTCAACGGCCTCGCCGGCAAGACGTCCGCGCTTCTGCACGGGCGTCTCGACGTCTTCAATGATCACTCGGCGCATGGCTCGCCTCCCC
>CAKQKT010000082.1 GCA_934249275.1 uncultured Sutterella sp.
ACCCGGCCGAACGCGACATTCTCGAAAAGCAGAAGCGCATCCGCCTGAGCCCGGCCGAAGCCACCGCCATGGGCCTTAAGGCCGGCACGGAAGTCGAGCAGAAGAATTCCGGCGGCTCCGCCGGCGCGCACTGGCAGATCGAATTCGAAGAATTCAAGAAGGCCGTCGAGCCGTACACGCTCGACTTCGTCGCCAAGCTCGTCAAGGGCGACGACGATGAAACGCTCGAAAGCTTCAAGAGCCGCCTCGTGCGCCTTGCCGACCTCGTCTGCGACACCAAGCGCAACCTCATGAGCTTCTGGTGCATGGGCTTCAACCAGCATCAGCGCGGCGTCTGGGTCAACGAGCTCGTCTACTCGATCCATCTCCTCATGGGCAAGCATGCCAAGCCGGGCAACGCCGCCTTCTCCCTCACGGGCCAGCCGTCCGCCTGCGGCTCCGCCCGCGAAGTCGGCACGTTCTCCCACCGCCTCCCGTCCGACATGCTCGTCGCCAACGGCGAACACCGCAAGAAGACCGAAGGCATCTGGCAGCTCCCTGCCGGGACGCTCAATCCGAAGGTCGGCTTCTCCGTCATGGAAATCCTGCGCGGCCTTGAAGACGGCTCCGTCAACTTCGTCTGGACCCAGGTCGTCAACATTCTTCAGTCGACGCCCAACAACACCCACTGGGTTCGCGCCGCACGCGATCCGAAGAACTTCGTGGTCGTCTCCGACGTCTATCCGACCTACTCCGCCCGCGCAGCCGACCTGATTCTTCCGGCCGCCATGCACTTTGAAAAGTGGGGCCTCTACGGCAACGCCGAACGCCGCACGCAGGGCTGGCACCAGCTCGTCAAGGCGCCGGGCGAAGCGAAGACCGACGTCTGGATGATGATGGAATTCGCACGCCGCTTCACGGTCGACGAAACCTATCGCGCACAGCCCCTCAAGGGCGTGCCGGGCGATCAGCTTCCCGACGTTCGCGAAGCGGCCGCCGCCATGGGCTACAAGGGAGACGCCACGCTCTACGACGTGCTCTTTGCACCCAGCGAACAGCGCAACGCCGCCTGGCCCGACCCGCTCTACAAGTCCGAGCTCAATGCCACGGGCGACGCGCTCGGCCTCGGCTACTTCCCGGAAAAGGCCCTCTTCAACGAATACCGCAAGTTCACGCTCGGCAACGGCCACGACCTTGCAGACTTCGACACCTACATGCGCGACGACGTCCGCGGCCTGCTCTGGCCGGTCGTCAACGGCAAGGAAACGCCCTACCGCTTCAATGTCGACTACGACCCGTATGCCAAGCCCGACAACCTCTTCTACGGCAAGCTCATGAAGGCCGTCGGCAAGGGCAACCGCTACGGCATCACCGACAAGACGCCGGTCGCACACCCGGGCACCGCCAAGATCTTCTTCCGCCCGTATATGGATCCGGTTGAACAGCCCGACGCCGAATACGACATGTGGCTCTGCACGGGCCGCATCCTCGAGCATTGGCACACGGGCTCCATGACCCGCCGCGTGCCCGAGCTCGACCGTGCCGCGCCGCGCGCCGTGCTCTACATGAACCCGGGCGACGCCGAACGCCGCGGAATGCGCCGCGGCGACACCGCGACCGTCACGAGCCGCCACGGCGAATGCAAGGCGGTGGTCGAAACAAAGGTGCGCAACATCATGCCGCGCGGCATGACCTGGCTCGCCTTCTTCGACGACAAGGTGCTCTGCAACGCCGTCGTGATCGACGCCATGGACCCGATCTCGCTTGAACCCGACTTCAAGAAGACCGCCGTCAAGGTCGTCAAGAGCGCATAAGCGGAGAACCCGATGACGGGAAGCAAGACCACCCGCCGCGAATTCCTCACGAAGGCCTGCGAACTTTCAGCCGCAGGCTTCGTGACGGCCTTCGCCTGGGGCTCGCTCAGCCTTCGCGACGCCAATGCGCGCTGGATGCCCAGGCCGCCCGGCGCCGTCGACGGGAAGGACTTTCTCGCGCTCTGCTCGCGCTGCGGACAGTGCGTGACGTCCTGCCCCTACGACACGCTGAAGCTCGCCGGCCCCTTCGATCCTGCCCCCGGCGGCACGCCGTTCTTCGACCCGGAGAAGATTCCCTGCTACATGTGCAAGGATCTTCCCTGCGTGAAGGCCTGCCCGACGGGTGCGCTCTCGCCTGCGCTCGACAACATCAGCGACGCCCGCATGGGCATTGCGCTTGTCGATCCGGCCTCGTGCCTCTCGCATCAGGGCCTTCGCTGCGAGGTGTGCTACCGCGCCTGTCCCGAAGAGGACAAGGCGCTCACGATCGAGCTGCATCCTCGCGGCATCAGCCGCCACGCGATGTTCATCCCGGTCGTGCACCCCGAGCACTGCACGGGCTGCGGCCTCTGCACGAAGAGCTGTCCCACCGACACGCCTGCCATCCGCATTGCAGACCGCAAGGCGGTGCTGGGCAAAATCGGCGGGCACTACCGTCTCGGCTGGCTGCCCGACGACGATCCCAAGAACCTGCGCGATGCCGCGCCCGAAGACGCCGCACCGGAAGCGCCCGCATCCGGCCCGGGCGGCCTCGACTTCCTCAATGAGAATGCGTTATGAAGCGGCTTTTCAACATGCGATACACGCTTGCCCGCCGCGCGCTTCAGCTCACGGTGCTCGGGCTCTTCATCGGAACGGCAAGGTTCGGATGGACGCTCGCCGGAAAGCCCCTTCTTGACGGCACGCTCTCCTCATCGAGAATCGCCGGCACGATTCCGCTCTCCGACCCGCTCGCGCTCCTCGAGCGCCTTGCGGCAGGGCATCTCCCGACCGTGACCGCCGGTCTCGGCGCGCTCATCGTCGTCGTGCTTTACGGGCTTCTCGGATCCCGCACCTTCTGCGGCTGGATCTGTCCCATGAACATGGTGGCCGACGCTGCCGAATGGCTGCGCGTGCGCCTCGGACTCAAGGCCGACGTCGTGCGCATCTCGAACAAGGTCCGCTACGGACTTCTGGCCGCAGCGCTCATTCTGAGCGCCGCTACCGGCACGGCCGCCTTCGAGGCGGTAAACCCCCAGGCCTGGATCTGGCGTGACCTCGTCTTCGGCACGGGCCTTGCCGCGCTCTCGGCCGCATCCGCAGTGTTCGCGCTCGACCTTGCGCTCATGAAGCACGGCTGGTGCGGACACCTCTGCCCGCTCGGCGCCTTCTGGTCGCTCGTCGGACGGCTCACCCGCTCGCCGGGCATCCGGGTGCGCTTTGACGACAAGGCCTGCAACCGCTGCGGCGACTGTCTGCACGTCTGCCCGGAACCTCAGGTGATCCGCTTTGCCAGCCTCAAGGAAACGGGCCGCATCCCCTCCGGCGACTGCCTCAACTGCGGCCGCTGCATCGAGGCCTGCCGGGAGAAAGCGCTCAAATTCGGCATCGGCCCCTTCGACCACAAACCCAATTCCTCCGATCCCAAATAAGGAGAAAACCATCATGAACAAACTCGCAACGCTTTTCGCGACCCTCTGTCTGCTCACGGGCGCCGCCGCCGTTCAGGCCGCCGCTGACAAGGCCGGCGTCAACACCAACCACGACATCATCGGTGCGCCGGGCACCATTCCGCATCCGATCGAAAGCTATCTTCCGATCACGGCCGACAAGAACACTTGCCTCATGTGCCACAAGAACGCCTCGTCAGAAGAACGCAAGTCCGGCGAAATCCCGCTGAGCCACCTCAAGAACGGCAAGGTGACGGGCGACCGCTGGAACTGCACGCTCTGCCATGCGCCGAGCATGCCCGCCGAAACCGCCGCCAAGTAAGACCTCCCACGCAGAAAGGCCGCAGGATCTACGCACAGTCCTGCGGCCTTTTTGCCTTTTCGATTTCGGCTGAAGACGGATTCGCTATTCCGCCGCCGTTATTCCGCTGTCTTCTGCTGGGCGGCCCAAACGGCGGCCTCCACGCGGCTGCGGCAGTCGAGCTTCTTCAAAAGATGCTTGACGTGGCCCTTGACGGTGCCCTCGGTAATGTCAAGCTGCCGGGCAATGACCTTGTTGGTGCAGCCCTTGGCGATCAGATCCAGCACCTCCGCTTCGCGTCCCGTGAGCGTGGGACGGACTTCCTGCGTCGAGCGCATCTTTGCGCGAAGCGTGGTCGTGAGGAACGCCATCATCGACGCATCGACGACGATCTGTCCTTCAAGCGTCCGGCGAATCGACTTCAGGAACTCTTCGGGCTCCATGTCCTTCAGGAAATACCCGTCCGCGCCCGCCTGAATGCAAGCCGTGAGGTCCTTCCCCGAGTCGCTCACCGTCAGAATCACAATGCGGCGCGAAGGATCCTCCTCCTTGAGCGTCGAGAGGATTTCAACGCCGGAGCTCCCCTTCATGTTCAAGTCAAGGATCGTCAGGTCGGGTTCGGTGCGGCGCACGAGCTCGAGCGCCTCTTCGCGGGTGCCGGCCTCTCCAACGACGTCGACGCTCGGCTCGAGGTCAAGGAGTTCGTGCACGCCGCGGCGAAAAAGAGGATGATCGTCCACGATTGCGATTGTGTATCGTTCCTTGGCTGTCATTGAGGGCCCTTTTCAAATATTTGGAAAGCAACTTTTATTGTACCGCTCACGGAGAGCGTTTTCAGCAATCTCATTCACTATCACGAGGCACCGCCAGCGTCACGCATGTTCCGCCGTTCTCGCCCGGCTCGACCGAAATCATCCCGTGGAGCGCCTCGGCGCGCTCCTTCATGATTGAGAGGCCGAAGTGCCTGTACTTGCCCGGATCGGCCGGGATGCCGATGCCGTCGTCAATAACCTTGAGAATGATCGTGTCGTCCGATCCTCGCGAGAGCGTCACGCGGACATGGCTTGCTCTCGCGTGCTTTTCAACATTGACGAGCGCCTCTCTCAGAATATGCACGAAGTGGATCTGTTCATTGGGAGAAAGCTCCAGGCCGAGGAGCGCGTTCGAAACGGTCGTGGCGATGCCCGTGCGGTTGCGGAACTCCTCGACCGTTTCCTCAACGGCGCCGTTGAGCCCTGAGCTGTTGATCTGAAGCCTGAAGGTCGTGAGCACTTCGCGAAGCTGCCGGTACGCCGTCGATATGCCGTCCGACAGCTCGCCGGCGGTTTCAAGCACCTTTTCCTCGGGCTCGCCTCGTTCGATGAAGACCTTGAGGCGATGCATCTGAATGCGCGAATAGGAAAGCGACTGCGCGATGGAATCGTGAAGTTCGCGAGCAATCGTCGAGCGTTCCTCCAGCACCGCCAGGCGCCTGTCGTCCGACTGTCGAGCGCTTTGTTCAATGCCGCGGCCGAATGTCTGAGCCAGCGCCGCACCGAAGCTCTTCTGCCAGTCCTCAGGCTTGACATCAAAGAGCGCCTCAAGCGTCCCGAGCGACGGATTGGCATTTGAAAGCACAAAACTCACAACGTGCGATCCGGCCTCGCCTTCCGGCCAGGCGCTTGATTGTGCGAGCACTGCGGGCGTCCCTTCCGTGCTCACGACGAGCCTCACGGCCCGGGCGCCGAGCTGCGTGCAGGACTCGTCGAGAATGCCGTCGAGCGAATGACGCTTGAAGACCGCGCCCCAGGCGGCCGACTGCGCCACGCGGCTCAGAAACTGCAGGCCTGCATTGCGCCGATTGAGGTCCTCGGTCTTCTTTTCGACCTCCTGCTCCAGATGTCCGTAAAGCCGGCCGAGTTCGTCGACCATGTAGTTGAAGCTTGTCCCGAGCCTGCCGATTTCATTGGGCGCGGGAACGACGGCACGAACCGAAAAGTCGCCCTTTCGAACGGCATCGGCCGCCGCGCCGATGGCCAGAAGCGGGCGAAAGATGCTGCGGCGCATCACGACGAGCATCGCAAAGCTCACGCCCATTGCCCCCAGCAGAATGACGGTGAGGATCATCTGCAGAAGCGCAAGTCGCGAGTTGAGGCCGTTTTCAAGCGTCTGCACGAACCTGTCGACATCTTCCACAAAGGCCGGAATCTGCTCGGTGAACCGCTTTCTCGCCTCAATGCTCGTGATGCTCGCCTCAGCCAGAGGCTTCACCTTCTGCTCGAACCTCTCCTTGAGCGCAACGTACTGCTCATAGGCGGGATTGCCCGCATTGGCGGGAACCCCGTTGAGAAGACCGGGACTTTCGAGCTTGCGGCCGAACTCCTCAAGCGCAGAGAGCGTTCTCTCCCTTCGCTCGTCGGCGGAGGAAAACGGATCCGCCACCGCCAGCGCGAGCTTGTAGCTCTGCATGCGCATGCTGCCCGAGACGTTGATGGCGCCCCCCGAGCCCGTCGACTGCTCGGTTAGGATCAATGCCGGCGCCGCCGCGAGAACGGCCAGGAGGCCAATCACGGCGAAAACGACAAAATACTGTCGGACGATGGAGGCGCGAAGCCACTCGATGAGGCGCATGGCGGATCCTTTGTGATGAGGTTCATCGGGATTCCTTGATTGTCGCACCTTTCTTCCGTCCGGTTCGCCCAACCCAACAGAAATCGGAAGTCCTGCGACTTGAACTCGACCGCATGCGTTTTTAGCACATAAAAGAAGACCGCCTCTCCTCACGGGAAAAGCGGTCCGAATTATGGATTCGACTCGATCGGGCTCAGAGCGTGTCGATGCCGGTCACCTTGAAGCCTGCGCCCGCCACGACGGCCGCGAGCATCACGTCGGAGACGCCGGCCGCGACTTTGACGCGGGCTTCGTTCTTCTCGAGATCGGCCACGGCGGACTCGACGCCGGGAAGCGCGCGAAGCGCCTTTTCGACAGCAGCCGTGCAGTGGCCGCAGTGCATGCCTTCAATGTGAATCACCTTTTCCATCATGGAACTCCCTGTAGTGGATGCGCCGTTCTCCCCGTCATCGGGATCCAGAACAGGCGCCTTGAAAAACCTCAGGCGAAGCGCGTTCGTAACGACGCTCACCGAACTCATGCTCATGGCCGCCGCCGCAATCATCGGATTGAGGAGCAGGCCGAACACCGGATAGAGGACGCCCGCCGCAATCGGAATGCCGATCACATTGTAGGCGAACGCCCAGAAAAGATTCTGCTTGATGTTGCGCATCACGGCGCGGGACAGATCCACCGCGCCCACGACGCCGTCGGGCGAATCGCGCATGAGGACCACGTCGGCGCTCGCACGCGCGGCGTCCGTGCCTCCGCCCACCGCAACGCCGGCATCGGCCTGAGCGAGCGCAGGCGCATCGTTGACGCCGTCGCCCACCATGGCGCAGGGACCGGCCGCCTGGAGCTTCTTCACATGCGAAGCCTTTTCAGCAGGCCTGACGTCGGAAATGATGTCGGCAGGATCAATGCCGAGCCTTGCGCCTACGGCCTCGGCCGTGCGGCGATTGTCGCCCGTGAGCATCACAACCCTGAGGCCGCGCTCGCGCAGCGCCCCGACGGCGGCCTTCGACTCGGCCCTCACCTTGTCGGCCACGGCAATGACGCCCATCACGCTTCCCGCCGATGCGATGAAGAGCGGCGTCGCCCCCTGCGAAGCCTCTCCTTCTGCCACGGCCCCGAGCACTTCCGGCACTTCGAGCCCGAGCGCCTCCATCAGGCGCGCATTGCCGGCCGCAACAGGCGTGCCGGCCATCACGGCCTTGAGACCGCCGCCGGGAATCTGCTCGAATTCATCGACGTCCTGCACGGGCAGTCCGCGCGCTTCGGCCTCTGCCAGCACGGCCTGGGCCAGCGGATGCTCGGACGGCTTTTCCAAGGCCGCCGCCACAAGCATCACGACGGTCTCGAGTCCCGGAACCGCAGACGCAACCTTCGTGACGACAGGACGCCCCTCGGTGAGCGTGCCGGTCTTGTCAAAGACGACGGTCTTGAGGCCCGAGAAGATTTCCAGCGCCTCCGCGCTCTTGAAGAGCACGCCCATCCCGGCGCCGCGCCCCATGCCGACCATCACGGCCGTGGGCGTCGCAAGCCCCAGCGCACAGGGGCACGAAATCACAAGAACGGAGACGGCCGCATTGAGCGCGAACTCAAGATCGCCGTCGATCAGATACCAGGCAATGCCCGTCATAAGTGCAATCGTCATCACGACCGGCACGAAGATGCCGCTCACCTTGTCGGCAAGCCTGGCAACGGGCGCCTTGGAGGCAGTCGCCTCCTCCACGAGCCTGATGATGCCGGCGAGCACCGTATCGTCGCCCACGCGCGTTGCGCGCATCTTGAAGGCGCCGGCCGCAAGGAGCGTTGCGCCCGTCACCGTCTCGCCCGGCTCCCTTGTCACGGGAAGGCTTTCGCCCGTCAAGGCGGATTCGTTCAAAAGCGCCGTGCCTTCGAGAATCACACCGTCAACCGGCACCGTCTCGCCCGTCTTCACGACGACGATGTCGCCCGCGACCACTTCGTCCGTTCCGACGCGCACCTCCGCTCCGTTTCTCACCACCAGAGCCGTCGGAGGCGCCAGCTTCATGAGCGCCGTCACGGCCTCGGTCGTGCGCTTCTTGG
>CAKQKT010000083.1 GCA_934249275.1 uncultured Sutterella sp.
TAGGCGTCCTTCGCCTTGGCATCCTCAAGGTTCTGGTAGCGCTTGTAGGCCTTCTGCCAGACTTCATCCTCGATCACCTTGCCGTTCTTGTCGAAGTGGACTTCAAGCGGAAGATTTTTGAGTTCGTCGCGGGTCTTGACGATGGGATCGTTGACCTTCTGAAGCTTGACGGGTTCGTACGGGGTTTCGGCCGGCGGCAGAACGCCCGGATTCACCGTGTCGATGTGGCCTTCGAGAATGACCTTCGGGAACTGGCCCTTGTAGGAGACGGCGTCGGGACGGGCGCCGTAGGTGCCCGGAATGCGCACGCAGACGCTGTAGACGGGCTTGCCGTCGACGGTCTGAACGCCTGCGCCCTTCAGGAAGCCGTCGGAGCGGGTCATGATGTCTTCAGGCGCAAAGCCCCATTCCTCGACGAGGCGGCGGGTGATCTCGGCCTGGCGGCGCATTTCATAGCGGGACGGCGATGCAATGCGCGCGAGCTCAAGCAGGGTGTTGAAGCGCCACTTCTGGGCTTCTTCGCTGGTGGCTTCTTTGAGCAGGGCCTGCATGGCGGGGTCGGCGTTGATGAGCGCCGCACCGGCGGAGACGCCTTCGGAGATGACGGGGACGGCAGCGGAGGCTGCAAAGACGGCCGAGCAGAGGGCCGCTGCGAGTGCTGTGGGAACGAACTTGGTCAAGATCCTTCTCCTTGTGACGGCCGAAATGGCTTTGGGGAGCGGCGTCGGTCCGGACGCTGCGAGCTTTTCGGCGAATGAGACGAGTGTACGCAGTTTTTAGACGACTTTCCTATTGAGGTTTACTCTTACAGGGGGAATTTAAGTAGAACAAAAAGACCGGGTCCGCGTCTCGTGGGGAGGCGCGGGCCCGGTCAAGGACTTGCAAGTTGAGGAGATTACTTGAACGTCCAGCGGATGTCGGCGGCAATGCCGTCGCGGACTTCGCCGCTCTTGATGCCGCGGAAGTTGTTTTCAGCCGTGCAGCCTTCGGCGACGGCGGCCTTCACCTTTTCGGCCTTGGCTTTGAGCGCGGCGTCGTCGCCTTCGAGCATGACGCGGAAGTTCGCGTAGGCTGCGATGGAGTTGACGGAGTTGCCGCCTGTGATGGCCGTGACGACGGCATCGGGAACGGCCTTCTCAATCAGCATGACGCTGCGTGCGGCGGCGTGAACGGCATTGACGTTGCCGTAGTCGCCGTTGGAGTGGCCGCCCGGGCCGATGATCGAAACGGCGACGGACTGGGAGCCGGCCATGGCGCCGGCGGCTGCGAGGCTCAGAAGAAGAGCGGCAACGGGACGAAGGAATTTGCGGGTGTTCTTCATGATGACGCTCCTCTTACTTGAACATTTCTTCCGTGGTGCGGTTGCCCATCGGGCCGACGCCCGGTTCGAGCACCTTGCCGTCGGTCATGTTGTAGCCCGAGGCGAGGAGGCCCATCATCAGGAAGCGGTAGAGGCGCTTGCCGGCATCAACGCCGTTGCCCGGAACGCCCCATTCATACCAGGTATGACCGCCGCCGCCACCGGCAACGGTGCCGAGGTTGACGTTGACGGTGGGCACGCCGACCGCGGGGGGCACGTTGTCGTTAAGGGAAGCGGCTTCTTCGGGAATGGCTTCGACCACGTCGATGTCGGCGGTCTTCGAAGCCTGCCAGTAGGCCTGCATGGCGATGTCGTTGTAGTGCGGACGCTGGTAGGCAGGACGGTCGCCGAACCAGACGAGTTCCATCTTGACGGCATTCTTGTCGCCGGCCTTGACGCCGTACTTGGCGTTTTCAGCGTCGAGCGCCTTCTGGAATTCAGGTTCGATCTGAGCGCGGATGGCGGAGAGCGGAGCCTGCGTCGGGCTGCGCATGTCGACCATCAGCGTGCAGTTGGTGGAGCGGCTCTTGGCGGGATCGTCACAGGAGGCGACGCCCACGGTGTAGGTCGTCTTTTCAGCCTTCTTGTCTGCGTCCCAGGCGGTCCTGAGGTCGGCAATCTTGGCGATCGCGCGGCTCATGGCCATGGCGGCGGACGGACGGGCTTCGCCGGGCTTCCAGCCGGCAGGTTCCGTGTACTTGATTTCGAAGCGGTAGGAGCCGATGTAGTTGACGATGGCGTCGCCCGGCATCGTGGAGTCGGCGCCGAAGTTGGCGACGATGTTCAAGGCGTTGTTGCCCTTGCCGGCTTCCTGGCTGTAGCCGTAGAGCTGCTTCATGCCGCAGAGGTTGCCCTTGCCTTCCTCACCCGTCGTGCCGCAGACCCAGATGTCGTAGACCGGACGGATGTTGTACTTCTTCATGAGCTTGGCGGTCTGCATGACGGCGACCGTGTTGACCATGGCGTCTTCGAAGCCCGGAACGTAGATGCGGTAACCGCCGTTCTTCTTGGCTTCTTCAAGGTCGTTGAAGTGGCGATATGCCTTCTTCCAGACTTCGTCTTCAATCACCTTGCCGTTCTTGTCGAACTTGATTTCAAGGGCGAGAGCCTTGAGTTCTTCGCGGGTCTTGACGATGGGATCGCTGGCCTTCTGAAGCTTGACGGGTTCGTACGGCGTTTCAGCGGGCGGCAGAACGCCCGGGTTCACCGTGTCGATATGGCCTTCAAGAACGACCTTCGGGAGCTGTCCCTTGTAGGAGACGGCGTCGGGACGGGCGCCGTAGGTGCCGGGAATGCGGACGCAGACGTTGTAGACGGGCTTGCCGTCAACGGTCTGGACGCCGGCGCCCTGCAGGAAGCCGTCGGGACGGGTCATGATGTCTTCGGGCGCAAAACCCCATTCCTCAACGAGACGGCGGGTGATTTCGGCCTGACGGCGCATTTCGAAGCGGGACGGCGAAGCAATGCGGGCAAGTTCAAGCAGCGTGTTGAAACGCCACTTCTGGGCTTCCTCACTGGTTGCCTCTTTCAGCAGAGCCTGCATGGCAGGGTCTTTGTTCATGAGTTCGGCGTGCGTCGCGATCGTGTCGGAAACGACGGGAACGGCGGCGGAGGCTGCAAAGACAGCCGAGCAGATGCTCGCGGCCAGAAGACTGGGCACAAATTTCATTTTGTTTCTCCTCGTTGGAAATGCGGCAGACGGGTTCGGGGGCGTCCGACGATCATTCGGTCCGGTCGGACGGCTCTGCCGCATCGCAGTAACCAAGTCTATGAAATGTTGCTTTAAAGACCGATTGACGAAAACGACTATTGATTTTGTTGCCTATAGGCAAAAACTATGAAGTAGAAAGACGGTTGACAAAACAAAAAAAATGCCGTCGCTTTTCGGCGACGGCATTTTGGGAGAAGCTTGACGCTTGTTAGAGCCTTCAGTGCTTGGCGGCTTCGTTGTTCTGAGCCTCGGCTTCAGCGGCTTCGGCAGCCAGTGCGGCGGCGATGTCGGCCTGGATCGGGTTCGGACGGCCGGTCCACCAGCAGTAGAAGCCGTAGGCGAAGCCCGAGAGGGCGTAGATGCAGAAGAGCACGAAGACGGAGAGCGAGGTGTTGCTCGAGATCACGATGAAGAGGAGCGCGAACACCACGACGAACCAGAACGGGATCGTGCGGACGACGGCGTAGCTCTTGCCGGAGAAGAACGGCGCGTTGGAGACCATCGTCAGGCCGGCGTACAGGGTGACGACGGCGGCGATTTCGCTCTGGTAGGGAAGGAGCCAGTCGGGAAGCTTGCCTTCGACGCCGAGCCAGACGAAGCCGCAGACGAGCGCGGCGGCAGCCGGGGAGGGCAGGCCCTGGAAGTAGTTCTTGCTCACGACGCCGACGTTGCAGTTGAAGCGTGCAAGGCGAAGGATGGCGCAAAGGCAGTAGATGAAGGCGATGGCCCAGCCGAGCTTGCCGAGGCCCTTGAGCGTGTATTCGTAGACGATGAGGCCCGGGGCGACGCCGAAGCTGACGGCGTCGGCAAGGGAGTCCATCTGGACGCCGAATTCGGACTGGGTGTGCGTCAGGCGGGCAACGCGGCCGTCCATGCCGTCGAAGAGCATGGAGAAGAACACCGCGATGGCGGCGTAGTAGAAGTCGCCGTTCATGGCGGCGATGATGCCGTAGAAGGCTGAGAAGAGCGCCGCAGCGGTGAAGGCGTTCGGAAGAACGTAAATGCTCTTGCTCTTGACCGTGCTGAGGCGTCGCTGGCCGATGGAGGCCAGACTTTCGCGATGGTATGCGTTGTTGTTGCTCATCTTCTCTTGGGTAAATGGTTCGGTTCTTGGAATGACGGCGGGAGGAAAAATCCCGTGCATCTCCGCGTCGGCAAAAGCCGGTGGCTCCGCATGAAGGCAGGAAAAAGCATCCTGAATGCCGCATGCCGGGAGCAGTCGACCTATGATCTTAGCAACTTTTGGATGCCCGATCCATAAAAAACGGGAGGACTCCCGGCCGGAGGCCTCCCGTACGCGTAAGCGAACATTGCCGCTTTGGGCTTAGATGATGTCGACCTTGATGGAGCCGACGCCGTTGACGCCGCCTTCGAGGTGGTCGCCCGGGAAGACCTTGTCGGCGCCGCCGCAGGTGCCCGTGAAGATCATGTCGCCGGGCTGGAGCTCCCAGAACTGGGAGAGCTGAACGATCGTTTCAAGGGGCTGGACGATCATGTTGGACGTGCAGCCGCCCTGGCGCTTCTGGTTGTTGACGTAGAGCCAGAGGTCGGCCGGCGCGGGCATCGGACAGCGGTAGGCCGGACGCACGTAGCTGACCGGTGCGGCCTTTTCGAAGGACTTGGCGCGCGCAAAGTCGTTGCCGCCGGACGGAAGCTTCTGGTCGCCGAGCGTGAAGTCGATGCCGACGCACCAGCCCCAGACGGCTTCGGCCGCCTGTTCGAGCGTGAGGTTGCGGCCGCCCTTGCCGAGACAGGCGACAAGCTCGATCTCGTGCTTCATGACCTGAGTCTGCGGCGGCATCGGAATCTTGGCGCATTCGCCGTCGGCCACCGGCACCACCGTGTAGCAGTCCTTCATGAAGTAGAAGGGCGTGTCCTTCGTCGCCGCGCCCGGTTCGGCGTAGTTCTTGGCGATGCCGAAGACGCGGCGGATCGGGAAGTAGGAATAGGTTTCGTCCTGAACGGGCACGACGGCCTGCTGGGGCGGAGCAAATACAAAGGACATGAAGTGCCTCCGATAATAGGAGAGAGAAAATTATATGCGGAAATATAGCAAATTCTTCGCGATGAGCGGGCTCACGACAGAGAATTGTGCGTCTTTTCGGGATCGGGCTCAAGGCTCCTTGATGCCGGCAATGCGGTTGGCGAGCATGGCGACGGCGGCGCCGTAGAAGTAGCTTCGGTTGTAGCGCAGGACGGCGGAGAAGTTGCGCGTGCCGATGTACCACTTCGTGATGCGCCGGCCCTTGCCGTCGAGCTGCGGCAGATCGACGAGCAGAACGGGCTCGTCGTCCGGGAGCGGGAAGTGCTCGCCGAAGCGCGCGCCCGCCTTGCGAAGGCCTTCGACAGTCGCGTGGGCGGCGATGCCGCCCGAGCCGGTGGCGTCGAAAATCCCGGCGTCTGCCTTTGCGGGATAGAGCAGGCCGCGGCCGGCGACCCAGCCGTGAGCTGTGAGGAAGTTGGCGACGGAGGCGATGGCGTCGGGTTCGCTCCCGACAAGATCGATCCTGCCGTCATTGTCGCCGTCCACGCCCCAACGGTCGAGCGAGCTCGGCATGAACTGGCCGTAGCCGATGGCGCCGGCAAAGCTGCCCAGAACCGTCACGGGCTGAACCTGCTGGCGCCAGCAGAAGTCGAGAAACTGAGCAAGCTCCTGCTTGAAGAAGGAGGAGCGACGGGTGTAGTCGAAGGAGAGCGTCATCAGACTGTCGAGCACGCGGTGCCGGCCCATGTTCCGGCCGTAGAAGGTCTCGACGCCGATGACGGCGGCGATGACGTAGCGGGAGACGCCGGTCTTCGATTCGACGTCGTCGAAGACTTTTGCGTTGTGCTCGATGAACTCGCGCCCGCGGGCAATGCGGTCCTGAGTGAGGAAGCTGCGCGAATAGCTGACGTAGTTTTTAAAGGGCGGCACGACGACGGACGATCCGGGCTTCTTGACGCCGGGTTTGGGCGTCATGAGGCGCTCGGCCGTTTCCGAGTAGCGTGCGACGGCCACCTCGTCCCTGAGCCAGTCGAGAGGAATTCCGTACTTTTCAGAAACCTGCTTGAGAAAATCGAGCACGTCGGGCCTGTCGAGATAGCAGGACGCCGAAGGCGAAACGGCCGTCTGAGGCGGCTGCGCCACGGAAGCGGGCGTGCCGGCGGCGCACACGGCGGCACAGACCGCCATGCATGCGCAGGCGGCGGTCCAGATCGTTGTGCGGGGTCTTGGTCGTTTCGGCATGAATGGAAAAGTGTTGTCTGAGGCTTGAGGCATTGTAGCAAGCGACTGCATGGAAGGCGCGGCTTCGCCAATCCCAGTCTGCGTCGGTGTTTTTCCGACGTCGCCGCATATGGTACGCTTTCGGCATGCGGCGTTCTTCTCACGCCTCGTCCCTGAGGCGGATGAGGCGACCGGAGCGCCGGCAAGAACAAGAATAGGCTCAATCAGATGATCAATCAAACGGATGTGCGCCCGCTGACGGGCTACTTCACGCATGACCGCATTGCCGTTCCCAATCCTCTTCCCGAGGCCCCGGAGCGACCGGAAAGGCTGGATGCCATAGAGAAGAACATGCTCGCGCTCGGCATGGACGCCTTCGTGAAGATTTATTACGCAAAGCCCGCGCCGATCGAGGCCGTGATCCGTGCACACGATCCGGAATATGTGAAGCGCCTTGAGGCGGCATCTGCGGGCGACGAGGCGGCGCTGGCGACCTTCGACGCCCCCGATACGCGCGTCGGTCCCGAGACCTACGATGCCGCGATGAAGAGTGCGGGCGCCGTGGTTGAGGCCGTGGACGAGCTTTATGCGGGCCGAATCAAGAACGCCTTCTGCGGCGTGCGTCCGCCCGGACACCATGCCGCGCGAGGCGAGGCGCGGGGCTTCTGCTATCTCAACAATGTGGCGATAGGCGCCTACTGGGCGATGTGCCGCCATGGCGCAAGGCGCGTCGCCATCGTCGACTTCGATGCGCATCACGGCGACGGCACCGAGGAGATCGTGGCGGGACACCCCGACATCCGCTTCATGTCGATCTTCCAGTGGCCGTTCTATCCGAACCGCATGATGGAGCCGACGCCCTCCAACGTCATTGTCAATCCGATTCCGGCGGGCGCCGACGGCGAGGTCTTTTCCGACGTTCTGGAAAATGTCTGGCTTCCGCAGCTCGAAGCCTTCAGGCCCGACATCATCTTCGTGTCGGCCGGCTTTGACGCGCACGCCGAGGAGCAGATGGCCCAGCTCAAGGTGAAGGAGCTCGACTATGCCCGCATCACGCGCAGGCTGCTCGACGCTGCCGACGTGCTTTGCGAAGGCAGGCTCGTGAGCGTGCTCGAAGGCGGCTATGCCGTCAGAAGCCTTGCGCGAAGCGTTATGGCGCATCTCAACATGCTGGTCATGCGCGGACGAACCGCCCAATAAAAGGACATATAGATGCCGCTTTTCTCCCAGTCCGCCTTGAAGGACGGCGTCGCGATGCGCGAGGTCTGGTCCTGGGCAGCCTTTGACTTTGCCAATTCCGGCTATACGACCGTGGTGCTCACGGCCGTCTTCAATGCGTATTTTGTGAGCGTGGTCGCGGGCGATGCGCCTTCGGCCACCTTTCTCTGGACCGTCGTCATCGCGATCAGCAATGCCGCAAGCATGCTTCTCATGCCCGTCATCGGCACGGTTGCCGACGCGACCGCAACCAAGAAGCGGTGGCTTGCGGTTGCAACCGTCCTGGCCGTGGGCGGCACGCTAGGGCTCATGTTCGCGGGGCCGGGCACGATCCTCTGGGCCTCTCTGATGATCATCATCAGCAACATCGCCTACAACGTGGGCGAGTCGTTGAGCTCGGCATTCCTTCCCGAACTCGCGCGCGAGGATTCCGTGGGCAAGGTCTCGGGCTGGGGCTGGAGCTTCGGCTACTGCGGCGGCATTCTGACGCTCGGCCTCTGTCTGGGCGTCGTGCTCGGCGGCGAACGGTACGGGTTCAACACCGACCAGACCGTGGCGGGCACCATGGCCGTGACGGCATTCGTCTTTGCGGCCGCGGCATCGCCGCTCTTTTTCTTTCTCAAGGAAAGAAGCGTTCCGCGCCTCAATGCGGCCGATCGCGAGGCCGTCAAGAGTGCTGCGGCGGAGAGCTTCGCCGAGCTGCGCCGCACGCTCGGGTCGCTGAACAACTTCCGAGACTTCGCATGGCTGTCGGTCTGCGGCTTTTGCTATCAGTGCGGGGTCGCCGTCGTCATCACGCTCTCGGCCGTCTATGCGGCCGCGGTCATGGGCTTCAAGACCGATGTGGAGGATATTCACCTGATGCGGCTGCTGAACGCCATGTTCGGCGGCACCGTG
>CAKQKT010000084.1 GCA_934249275.1 uncultured Sutterella sp.
GCCGTCACCGTCGTATCAACGCCATCGCTGTCACGCAGGAAAGGCAGCAGAGTCCAATTATTCGTTTCAAACATAGACAAAATTCAGACCATGTTTTCTCAGAAAGGAAGTTCAAGCGACGGATCAACCTTCAGCAGCACTTGCGCAAAGGTCTTCTTGATCCGCTCAAGCGCTTCGGGCGTATCGCCTTCCAAACGAAGCACCACAACCGGCGTCGTATTGGAAGAGCGCGCCAGCGCAAAGCCGTCGCTCCATTCAACTCGAACACCGTCGATCGTAATCACATCCAACGCATCATCAAAGCGGGCTTCCTTCTGAAGGCGTGCAATAAAAGCCTTGTTTTCACCTTCAGCCATGCGAATCTGCAGCTCTGGCGTATTGACGGCACTGGGAAGAGCCTCAAGGACAGCGGAGGGATCCGCGTCACGGGAGAGAATTTCAAGAATGCGAGCACCGGCATAAACGCCGTCATCAAACCCCGGCCAACGGCCGTCATTAAAGAAGAGATGACCGGACATCTCGCCCGCGAACGGCGCTCCCGTCTCGCGAAGCTTGGCCTTGACAAGAGAATGGCCCGTGCGGCTGATCGTCGGAATGCCGCCGCAAGCCTCGATCCAAGGCACCAGACGACGCGTGCACTTGACGTCGTAAACAATCTGAGCGCCGGGATGATGTGCAAGGATATCCTTTGCAAAGAGCATCATCTGTCGATCCGGGTAGATGATCGAGCCAGACTTTGTCACCACGCCAAGACGATCGCCGTCACCGTCAAAGGCAAGGCCCAGCTCAATGCCTTCCTCACGGACAGCTTTCCTGAGGTCTTCCAGATTGGCGGGCTTGGACGGATCGGGATGATGGTTGGGGAAGTTGCCGTCAACGTCCGTGTAGAGTTCCGTCACCTCGCAGCCGAGCGACTTGAACAGCTTGGCCGCCACAGGACCGGCAACGCCATTGCCGGCATCAATCGCAATGCGCATGGGCCGTGCGAGACGCACATCGGACAACACGCGCTGAAGATAGGCAGGCACCACATCCTCGCGGCGAATGGTCCCCGGCACCTCAGCCGTGCGCCAATCCTCTTTTTCAATGCGCTCGCGAATATTCTGAATCTGGTCGGCGAAAAGCGTAATTCCGCCGATCATCATCTTGAGGCCGTTGTATTCTGGCGGATTGTGAGAGCCGGTTACCGCAACTCCGGTGCCGTTGCCAAAATGAACGGTGGCAAAGTAGAGAACGGGCGTAGGCACCATGCCGATGTCGATGACGTCAACGCCGGCGGCGGTAATGCCGTCCATCAATGCGTTAGCAAGGCGCTCGCCGGACAGACGGCCGTCACGACCCACGCAAAACGAGACCGCACCGGATTCAAACGCCATCGAGCCGAGCACGCGGCCCACCTGGCGGACCGCCTCCTCCGTCAAGGTTTTGTCAACGATGCCGCGAATGTCATATGCCTTAAAAATGGAGGCGTCAGGCGCCATAATCTCTCTCCTCGTAACCATCCCGCATTCACCGAAACCCATCCGGCTCTTCTTGCAGGCAATTAGATAATTGTAGCCAATCGGGAACTTGCACCCAAAACACGATTGAAACCTTTGGCAAACGTGGAAACAAACCAACAGGACGACCCGGCAACCATTACAATCAGGGCACATCTACCACCATGGCGGACTACTGAGCCGCACACAAGTTTTATGGACAAACAGACCCTTTCCAAAGCCCGCGTTCTCGTGACGGGCGATGCCATGCTGGACCGCTACTGGTTTGGCGACGCCGAACGCATCTCCCCTGAAGCGCCCGTCCCCGTTGTGCGCATCAGCCGGACAGAAGAACGCCTCGGCGGAGCGGCAAACGTTGCGGTCAACATTGCAAGCGTAGGCGCCAGTCCCTCCCTGCTCTGCGTCGTCGGCGATGACGAACCCGGCAGAACCCTCGAGCGCTTCGCACGCGAACAGGGCATCACGCCTCACTTCCAATTCGACAACTCTCTCAATACGACCGTTAAACTGCGCGTCGTTGCCCGTCAGCAGCAGATGCTTCGCTGCGACTTTGAATCCCATCCCGCTGACGAAGTTCTCAGCAAGCACCTCGACAAATTCCGCGTCCTTCTTGCCGAACACGACGTTCTGATTCTCTCCGACTATGGCAAGGGCGGCCTTTCGCACATCGTCACCATGATTGCCATGGCACGAGACGCCGGCATTCCGGTTCTCATCGACCCCAAGGGAGACGACTATTCTCGATATCGAGGCGCCACCCTGCTCACACCCAACCGAGCCGAACTTCGTCAGGTCGTCGGATCCTGGAAAACGGAAGAGGAACTTACCGCCAAGGCACAGAACCTTCGCACCGAACTCAACCTCAAGTACCTTCTTCTCACTCGAAGCGAAGAAGGCATGACCCTTTACTTTGAAGGCGGTCAGATTACCGTACCCACACAGGCACGCGAAGTCTACGACGTCTCGGGGGCGGGCGACACCGTCATTGCCATCCTCGCCACCATGCTCGCCACGGGCATGCCCATCGAAGAGGCTGTCCGCACTGCCAATCGTGCTGCCGGCGTAGTTGTCGGCAAGCTTGGCACCGCCACTGTTTCTTATGAAGAACTCTTTTAAGGATTGACTGCCATGAGCATTCTCGTCACCGGTGCCGCCGGCTTCATCGGCTGCAACAACGTTCTCGCCCTCAACAAGCGTGGAATCACCGACATCATTGCCGTCGACAACCTGGAGCGCGGCGAAAAGTACCAAAATCTTGCCAAATGCAGCATTTCCGACTACTTTGACAAGCGCGACTTCATTGCCCGCGTCCGCGATCGTTCCGCTCCAAAGCCTGAAGCGATCTTCCATCAAGGCGCCTGTTCCGACACGATGGAACATGACGGCAAGTACATGATGGAGAACAACTACCGATATACGCTTGAGCTTTACCGCTGGGCGCAGGAATTGGGCATCCCCTTCATCTACGCCTCCTCCGCCGCTACGTACGGAGCACATCAGGAATTCATCGAAGACGTTCGCTACGAAGGGCCTCTCAACGTTTACGGCTACTCCAAGTACCTTTTCGATCAGGTGCTCCGCCGCGAAATGAACAGCCTGCGAGCTCCCGTGATCGGCCTGCGCTACTTCAACGTCTACGGTCCGAACGAACAGCACAAGGGCCGCATGGCCTCCGTCGCCTTCCACCAGTACTTCCAGTACCGCCGCACCGGCAAGGTGAAGCTTTTCGAAGGCTGCCTCGGTTATGGCAACGGCGAACAGTCCCGCGACTTCGTCTACGTTGGCGACGTCTGCAAGGTGCTTCTGCACTTCCTTGACAAGCCGGTCTCCGGCATCTACAACTGCGGCACGGGACGTGCTCAGCCGTTCAATGACATTGCCCTTTCCGTAATCAACGCCCTGCGCGAAAACGAAGGCAAGAGCCAGCTCTCGCTTGCCGAAGCCGTTGCCTCAGGCGAACTCGAATATATTGCGTTCCCCGAAGCCCTCAAGGGCAAGTATCAGGCCTTCACCCAGGCCAACCTCGAAAACCTGCGCAAAGCCGGCTGCGACGTTGAATTCCGCACGGTTCAGGAAGGCACTCGCGAATACATGCAGAACCTGCTCGCCGCCTTCCCGAATGTGGATGAATAATGGCTAAAGCCGCTTTTCTCGACCGCGACGGCGTGATCAACATCGATCATGCCTACGTCCATACAATCGAGGAGTTCGACTGGGTATCCGGCGTTCTTGAGGCCGCTCGCATCCTCTCGGAGGCCGGTTACCTGCTCGTCGTAGTGACCAACCAGTCCGGCATCGGTCGCGGCTACTACGACGAGGCGGACTTTGCACGCCTCACCGATTGGATGAAAGCACGCTTTGCCGAATCGGGAGCGCCGATAGCAGGCGTGTACTTCTGCCCTCACCATCCTGAAAAGGCGAATCCGGCGTATCGAATTGACTGCAACTGCAGAAAACCTCGTCCCGGCATGCTCCTCAAAGCCGCCGAAGATCTCAACATAGATCTCACAGCATCAATCATGTTTGGGGACAAGCCGGGGGACATGACGGCCGGACGCGCCGCTGGCTGCATCGAACGTGTACAGCTCGGCACCGACGGTCTTGAAACGCCTGTTCCCTCCGAGGATGCAACGCGCGCCTTCAAGAATCTGTTCGACGCCGTCAATTCCCCGTGGTTCAAACAACTCAAGAAAAGGAGTCTTCCGTGAGCACCCGCCTGCCTCCTCCCGACTTCGAAAACAAGATCTGCAAACTGGACGAACTCGCCGAACGTGCCCGCGCACTTCCGCATCCGATCGTCATGACCAACGGCGTCTTTGACATCCTGCATCGCGGTCATGTCACATACCTTGCTCAAGCTCGAAATCTTGGTGCAAGTCTCATTGTTGCAATCAACAGCGACGCATCCGTCAAGATGCTGGGCAAGGGCGACGACCGTCCGATCAATACGGAAGCAGACCGGGCCGCCGTATTAGCCTCTCTCGAATCCGTTTCGCTTGTAGTTGTCTTCGGTGACAAAGTGCCGCTCAAAGCAATTGAACTCGGCCATCCCGACATCTACGTAAAAGGCGGCGACTACCGCATCGAGGATCTCCCCGAAGCCAAGCTTGCCGCCACCTGGGGTGCCAAAACCGTCACCGTTCAGTTCGAACACGAACGCTCCACCACGGCTCTCTTGAAGAAAGTCCGAAGCGCGTGATCCGTATTCCAATAAAACCAAACCCGCACGGCCAAGGCCTGTGCGGGTTTTGTCATTGATTAGATGAACAAGGTCAATTGATCTTGAAGCCGCGCTTGCGGGCAAAGTGTATGGTCGCGTCAAGGAATCCCTGCTTGCTGCCGCAGTCAAAACGCGTGCCTTCGAAACGATGAGCGTAGGTCGGAATCTCTTCGAGAGATGCCGCAATACCGTCCGTCAGTTGAATTTCTCCACCGACCCCCGCCGTAACCTTCTCCAGATAGTCAAAAACTTCGGGTTCGAAAACATAGCGGCCGATCACAGCCATGCGGGACGGCGCGACCTTTGGATCGGGCTTTTCGACAATGCCGCGCATCTGAGAAGTCTGGAGGCTTGTATCATCCACGCTCACGATGCCGTATTTGTTCGTCGCTTCCGGAGCGACATCCTGAACGGCCACAACGGAGCCACCGCCATGAGCTTCACGAACTGCCGTCAACTGGCCGATGCAGGACTTCGACGCATCAACGAGATCGTCAGCCAGCATGACGCCAAAGGGTTCGTCACCCACAACAGGCTTGGCACAAAGAACCGCATGTCCAAGACCGAGCGCTTTCGGCTGGCGAATGTAGATGCACTTGACGCCGGCAGGCACAATGCCGCGAACGAGTTCCAACAGCTCTGCCTTGCCTTTTTCCTCAAGTTCTCGCTCAAGTTCTGGATAGGAATCGAAATGATCTTCAATGGCTCGCTTGTTGCGACCGGTCACAAAGATCATTTCGGTAATGCCCGCCGCGGCTGCTTCTGCAACAGCATATTGAATCAGAGGCATATCGACCACAGGGAGCATCTCCTTGGGCATCGCCTTTGTGGCGGGGAGAAAGCGGGTGCCGAGACCATTGACGGGAAACACGACTTTGCGAACAGGCTTCATTGTCTTGTTACCAATAAAAAGTACAATTAAAAAATTAGGTTTGTCCCGCAGTCGGGACTGCTTGCACTGAAATTGTCGTAAAGACTAGCACGATTAAAGATTCTTATGGACACGCCCCAGTACTTCGCCATCGGCGACTTGCAAGGCTGTCTCGAAAGCCTGGACGGTCTTCTCGAGCAGCTCCCGGAAGACGCTCCTCTTATTTTTCTCGGAGATCTCGTCAACCGCGGTCCCGAATCTCTTGCGACGCTTCGCCGCGTCGTTGGTCTTGGCAGCCGTGCCCGCTGTCTGCTCGGGAACCACGACCTCCATCTTCTCGCCGTTGCGGCCGGTGCAAGCAAAGTTCACAAAAAGGACACGATCGGAGAAATCTTTGAAGCACCCGACGCTGATGAACTCATCGAATGGCTGCGAAATCAGTCCATCATGATCGAAACAGAAGACGCCGTCTTCGTTCACGCAGGCATTCATCCGCTCTGGACTCTTGAAAAAGCCAGAGGACTCGCGCGAGAAGCCGAAGCAGTACTGTCGGGGTCCGATTGGAAGGCCATGCTGCAAAAAATGTACGGCAACAGCGACTGGGACGACAAGCTCGAAGGCGGAGAGCGCATGCAGGCCATTCTCAACTGCTTTACGCGAATGCGCTTCGTCGACAAGAAGACGGCAGCACTCGACTTCAAACAAAAGGAAGACATCGGTTCGGCCCCAAAACACCTGATTCCCTGGTTTGAATACTCGAAGCGGCCCATGGCCGGAATACCCATCTGCTTCGGGCACTGGTCCATGCTGGGACTCATCCGCCGCAACGATATTCTGGCAATCGATACCGGATGCCTCTGGGGCGGGAAGCTTACTGCCGTACGCTTTCCAGACCGAAAGATTTTTCAGGAAGACTGCCCATGCTGGGCAGATCCCTTCAAATATAAATAATCCGCCTCAAGCGGCCTTCCCGGCTTCGCCCTTGGATTCGTCCGCAGCCTGCAGACGGCGTCTGCGGGCCTCTTCGCGCTCTGCCGTGGGATCCGGAACTCCAAGCGCATCAGACATCAGAGAAGAAGCTTCAAGGCCAAGCACATGGCGTGTCTTGCCATTCACTTCAATTGGGGCAAGCACCGTCACATCTACTCCGAGTCCAGGCGTGAAAAGAATGCGCTTCAGAACCGTGAAAAGAGAAATGTTGCCAGCATAGGAAGCAAGGCCGTTCGGCTTTCCGTCCAGCGTGTACTGAAGCGTTATCGGCAGGATTGCGGCCTCGGACCGCACCGCCGCCTCAAACAGGTTCGGGTGAAAGGGCAAAAGCTCCAGGCCGTTGCCTGTCGTTCCTTCAGGGAAAAAGAGAACGTTTGTACCCTCTTTGATGGCACACGCCATGGCGTCCGAAATTTCAAGCACGGCGCGCTTGCGGCTTCGATCAATGAAAAGCGTGCCCACACTCCGAGCGATCAATCCGAAAACCGGCCAGGAAGCGATCTCCTTTTTCGCAACGAAGCGACAGGGAAGTACGGCATCAAGGATGAAGATATCTATGAAAGAGACATGATTCGAGCAAACCAAATAGCCCGGGCCATCCCTGTTCAAGCCGCAGTCCGCGCTGGCGGGCACAGGCACCTTGCCCTTGACAGTCATGCGAACCCCCATGATGCTCATCAGCATAGCGCTGATGCGGCGCACGCAACGTCCCCGCCCTTCGCGGCCAAGCAGCGGAAAAAGAACAACGCAGATTAAGAGGATCACAAGAATCATGATCCCCACAGCGGCCATGCGGCCGCATCCGATGACATAGCGCATGAAAGATTCCCTCAGGCAACGACATCCTGTTCGTCGAAAAACTGCTGCAGGATGACCGCCGCAGCCTCGTCATCGATCTTGTCGGCACCGTGTTCGACCATTACGGACGAGAATCGCTCGTCAACGATTCGCACAGGCAGACGGAAGCGGCCGCCGAGTTGTCGCGCAAAGCGCTCGCAACGGGGAGTAAGGTCACAATCCGTACCGTCTCCGTGACGAGGAACCCCCACAACCAGAAGCACGGGTTCCCATTCCTTCACCAAGGATTCGACAGCCTTCCAGCGTTCGTCATTCGTCTTCGCATGAATGATCGTAACAGGCTGCGCACTGCGAGTGAGCGTATTGCCCGAAGCAACACCCGTTCTGGCCAATCCGAAATCAAAGCAGAGTACCGTTCCTTCCTGCATGCTCGATCCTGCAAAAAATTTTGATTATAAAGCGCACGCCATTGTCTCCGAAGTCCCTGCAGATGCCAATTGCAACCGTTGTTGTCCGCCTTCGCACGGCATTACAATGCCAGAACTCCACAGGGTCGCACCCGACGCAATCCCACTCACCACGCACAGGACACCAACATGAACATTCTGCTCACCGGCGGCATGGGCTTCATCGGCTCCCATACAGCCGTTGCTCTTCTCGAAGCTGGCCACAATGTCGTATTGTTCGACAATCTTTCCAACGCAGACCGTTCCGTCATTGACCGCATTGAGACAATTGCTGGCCGTCGCCCGGTTTTTATCGAGGACGACATTAGAGACGCGGGCGCCATGGAACAAGCGCTCGAAGGCATCGACACTGTCATTCATTTTGCCGGCCTCAAGGCTGTGGGCGAGTCTGTCAGCAAACCCATTGAATACTATGACAACAACGTAAACGGCACGCTCGTATTGCTCGCAGCAATGCGCAAAAAAGGGCTCTTCTGGACTTTTGGGGAAATGAGGGTACCCGCGCCGCCAGCCCCAGCACAGAAACTAACAAAAAGCGCGTTG
>CAKQKT010000085.1 GCA_934249275.1 uncultured Sutterella sp.
AAAGAAGCGACTTAGCGGTTGTGCCCGCCTAGAAATGAGAGGCTTCATGGAGACCAGCGAGTAGACGAGAAAGCATCGGCCGCCAACTGCGAGAAATGATAGTTTCGTTCACTTGTCCTCCAACTCAAACGCAAGAGGCAAGTCAACGTTCGCCGACCTCCTTTCTCAAAAGCGATTAAGCCTCCTACTTGCGGACCGAAAGCTTGTGGCCGAGATTGACGGGCTCCCCCTTCTTTTCCGCGGGCTTTGTCTTGCGAACGGACGTCCAGCAGACGAGAGAGCCGAGCACGACCAGAGCGACGCCCTGCCAGAACGTGGCGCTCAAGTCCGACCCGATGTAGAAGGAGGCGAAGACGCAGGAGAGCACCGGCGTGAAGTAGGAGCCGATGCCGAGCAGCGTCATGTTGCCGCGCTGCATGCCGTAGGTCCAGAAACCGTAGCCGAGCCCCGTCGCCGCTGCACCGAGAAAGACGCCGATCCAGCCCGGATGCATCCATTCGATCGGAGCCGTCGGCGTCAGCATCCAGATCAGCCCGAAGATCAGCATGTCGTTGAAGAAGATGAGCACGACGGGATTATTGCCGCCCGACCAGGCGCGGGTCATCGAACCGTAGCCCGCCCAGAGGATCGCGCCGATGAGCGCGATCGTATAGCTCCACGGATTCTTCATCCAGTTGTCGGCAAAGCGCATGGGATTGAATCCGTCCTCGCCGCCCAGAACCGTCATGACGCCAACAAGACTCAGCAGAATCCCGGGAATGATCCACCACCTAGCCCGCTCGCCGTTGAAGAGCACGGCAAAGACGATCGTGAGGCACGGCCAGAGATAGTTCACCATGCCGACCTGCATCGTCTGCGTCGAGTCCGCGGCCATCGAGAGCGAGAAGATGAAGCAGACGGCGCACAGATTGGCTGCGCCCACGCCCAAAAGCAGATACTTCCGGGAGAAGGCCCGCAGATGCGGACGGCCGAAAATGAGAAGAAGGAGCAGACAGGCCGTTGCGTACATCACCGTAAAGCCCGGGCCTCGCCCGAAGTCCTCGGCGACGCCGCGGCAGATCCCGACGCTCATGCCCCAGAGTGCGGGAGCAAGAAGACCGATTGCCGTTGCGCGTGCAGATGCGTCCATAGCAAAAAATCCCGCCGCTTGAAATTCGCGGCGGGATCCAAAGAACAATGATTAATTGAACTTTTGACTAAGCGTCAGCTTATTCCTCGAAGGCACCCTTGACGATGACTTCACCGTCACGCATGCACTGCGTGCCGCCCATGAAGACGTCGGTGATTTCGTGTTCGGCGTTGAGGAAGAGAAGGTCGGCGTCGGCGCCGACTTCGATCACGCCCTTGCCCGGAAGCGTAAGGGCTTCGGCGATCGTGCGGGTCATCGGGAGAAGAGCGGTCGTCAGGTCATGACGGCGGGCGAGTTCCTGAACGGCTTCGATGTCGCACATGATGGAGCCCACGCCGAGGCCGACCATTTCGCCTGCTTCGTTGAAGCGCGGCATGGAGCCGTGGCCGTCGGAGCTCATCGTGATGCGGTTGACCGGCACGCCGTTTTCAACAGCCATGTCGAAGGCATCGGCAGCCGTGCCCATGTAGCAGCCGCCGCCCGTGGTGATGTCGATGTAGCCGCCGCGCTTGGCGAAGTCCATGGAGCGTTCGAAGACCTTCGGATGACGAGCAACGTGCGTCGGACGGATGTGCTTGATCGGAAGGCCGGAAGCAACGATGCCGTCGAAGATGTCAAACGAGGACGTGAAGTCGCCGAGATGGACGTGAACGAAGCCGGTCTTGCCCGTGAGCATGCCGGCGACGCGGACGTCGGCCACGATGGAGCGGACTTCTTCCATGGACGGGAAGGAGCAGCGGTGGTCGCCGAGGGCGATCTTGACGCCGAGCACTTCAGGGATGGCGAAGAGTTCGGTCTTCACGCAGTCCGTGATCGTCGTGACGGGATAGGAATAGTTGCTCGTCCACATCCAGCCGGAGGCGCCTTCCTGCTTGAGGCCGCGCACCTTGGCGAGAAGGTTTTCGATCGAGCGGGACATGGAGTCCGTGCCGGAAACGCCGAGGAACGTGGTCACGCCGGCCTTGACGAGTTCGGAGAAGACGAGTTCGGGGCAGCGGCTCTTCCAGCCGCCTTCACCGCCGCCGCCCGTCACGTGGATGTGCTGGTCGATGAGGCCCGGCGTCACGCTGGCGCCCTTGGCGTCGATGACTTCCATGCCCGGGACGCTGAGGCCTTCAAGGCTTTCTTCCATGGCGACGATCTTGCCGCCGGCGATGAAGATGTCACGACGGCCGAGCTTTTCGGGAGCGAAAACTTCGGCGTTCTTGATCAGAATGGGGTGATTCATTACTACTCCTTTGTTTTGTCGGCGGACGCAGCGGAAAGGGTGCGGCCGTCAACGGGATGAGCCAATTCTACCGATTTATTGTCTAAAGAAAACATCGCGAAAACACTGAGTCGCGGAGCCTCTCGCAAAGTCATCCGTAAGTGTGCTTGGAACGCGGCGCCATATAGAGATAGAGAACAACGCCGGCTGTGAAGACGAGCGAAACAATCAGGCGTGCATTGTCGCCCGTGCCGGCCTGAAGCATCCAGGCTTCGGCAGCGGGGCCGGAGGCGAGACAGCCGAGCGAGGCCTCGAGCCGCACGGACGGCGTGCGGCCGGAAAGAAGACGCATCATCGCCCACACGAAGCCCGCAAAGCTCAGGATTCCGGGAATGCCGGTCGTGAGCCAGAAGCCTTCGGGCACGGCGCCCATGACGGCCGAAACCATGAGGCCGAAGCCCGCCGCATTGAAGAGGACGGCCGCGGCCATCAGGGCGACAATCACGATGAGCCCGCCTTCAACGCCGGCCGGGGTCTTGTCGACGGCGGGCGGAAACTGGCGGCTCCACTTCCAGAAGGAGTGAAGCACCATCAGAAAGATGAGAAGGAGCATCAGGCTCCCGATCACGGGCTTCATCACCGGGCTCCCGAAGCGCTGCCGCCGCGCGAAAGCGCAAACTTGCGGCCCGATGCGGTGCCGTAGGTGAGCGCCGGACGGTTGGAAAAGAGAAGATAAACCGTCACCACGACCGTGAGGAAGAAAAGCCCCGTCGGTTCGCTCGCAAGCTCAACCGGAAGGCCGAGATAGATCGTGCGCAGAACGGCGACGAGCGGACCGCCGAGCCAGGCGCAGACGACCGCCGCGCCGAGAGCCGCCGGCGAACGGCCGAAGACGAGCGCGCCGATGGCGATGAGGAGGAAGAACGACGCGGCGAAGTCCGGAATCATGGTCTGCACGACGGGCCAGATGTAGTCGGCGCTCATCGTGATGACGCGTGCAGCCTCGCCCGCAGCGCGGCCGAAGTGATAAAGCGCGAAGACCGCTTCAATCACGAGCATCACGATCGTGAAGAGAAGCAGGCCGCCGACGCCGCTCGCAGCGCCCGGCGCCGTATAGGCCGGCGGCACGGCGCGCGCAATGCGGCGGATGGCCCAGACGGGCAGAAGAACGGCAAGCGCAAGGAGCGCCAGCATCAGCATGGCCTGCGTGCCGGAAAAGTGAACCACGGTGGTTTCCATCATGGATTATTTTCTCCAAAAAGAGAGGCTTCCCAAAGGGAGCTTAGCGAAAGCATTCTACACAAGCATGACCGGCAGAATCGGCCTTCCCGCAGCGCTTTTGAAGCTTTTTGCCGATCGTTACGGAACGTCCGGCCCGTTGAGCTCGTCCGGGTGCGAAAGCCTTTCCAAAAGCCCGCATGGCGCCCCGGCCTCATGATGCCCGCAGCAGGCGCCCGCAAGCTCGCAGAGCTGGGCCTGCAGATGCCTCAGCTCCGCCATGCGGGCCTCAACGGCCTCGAGATGCTTGTGGATCATCGCATGCGCACGGTCGGCGCCTTCCGGACTGCCGTCGCCGATGCTCTCAAGCAGGGTGCGGATTTCCTCAAGACTGATGTCGAGCGTGCGGCAGTGACGAATGAATTCAAGCCTGCCGACGTGCACTTCCCCATAGTCGCGATAGTTGTTGGCAAAGCGCCGGGGCTCCGGCAGAAGCCCGACCTTCTCGTAATAGCGGATCGTCTCAGCCGTGTGCAGGGTTCGCTTGGCCAGTTCGCCGATCTTCATGACGGTTTCCTAAAAAAATGATGCTGATTCGCATTATCGCAAAAATCGGCTTGACCTTGTAGCAACTACAGGGTGTGTAATGTCATGCATCAAAAAGCTTCAACGGATTTTTTCCGCCGAATACCATGTCCAACCTGATCATTTCCATTTCCGCCATGTGCTGCCCCGCCGAGGGCGGCCCCGTCGAACGCGCCCTCAAGGCCGTCCCCGGCGTGAAGGACGTTTCGCTTGACTATTCGACCCGCACGGCACACGTCAAGTGCGAGGGCCGCGATCCCGAACCGCTTCTCAAGGCGCTCCTTTCCATCGGCATGCCCGGCGAGCTCGTCTCCACGGGCGCCCGCCGCATCGTGCTCTCCGTTCCCGAAATGGACTGTCCGGTCGAAGCCGGCGAAATCCAGAAGGCCTTTGCAGCCGCCTCCATTACGGGCGCCGACTTCAACGTGATGACCCGAACGATCACGCTCTCGGGTGACGACGACCTTGAGGCCGCCGCCGTCAAGGCCGTCGAGAGCTGCGGCTACACCGCCAAGGCCGCCGCCTCCGGTCCGAAGGAAATCGAAAGCGCTCCGATCCCCTGGAGTCTTTACATCGGCGCCCTTGTCGTCGCGTTTCTTTCCGAAGCCGTCGAACTTGTAAGCGAGTACTCGCCCAACTTTATTCCCCTGGACCACGGGACGATCGACATCATCACGCTCGTCCTCGCGGTCATTGCCATTCTGATGGCCGGCCTTGAAGTCTTCAAGAACGGCGTGGTGGCGCTCGTGCACCGCAACCTCAACATGAATGCCCTGATGGCGGTTGCCGTCGTGGGCGGCGTGCTCATCGGCGCATGGCCGGAAGCCGCCATGGTGATGGTTCTCTTCCAGATTTCCGAATCGATCGAGCAGCTTTCGATGACGAAGGCCCGCCGCTCGATCCGCGACCTGATGAGCGCCGCGCCGGAAACGGCCGAAGTGAAGGACGGCCGCAGCTGGCGCAAGGTTCCGTCGGCCGAAGTGGGCGCAGGCACTGTTGTCCGCGTCGGTCCCGGCGACCGCGTGCCGCTTGACGGCCGCATCGTCAAGGGCTCGACCGCGCTTGACCAGTCCATGGTGACGGGCGAAGGCATGCCCGCTGAAAAGACCGAGGGCGACAACGTCTGGTCGGGCACCGTGAACCTCACCTCCACAATCGAAGTGATGGTGACGGCTGCGGCGAGCGAAAGCCTCACGTCCCGCATCATCGACGCCGTCGAAAACGCCCAGGCCTCGAAGTCTCCGGTCCAGCGCTTCGTCGACCGCTTTGCCGCCGTCTACACGCCGATCGTCTTCTTCATCGCAGCCGCCGTCGCGATCGGTCCCGGCCTCGTGACGGGCGACTGGAGCACCTGGATCTACCGCGCGCTCTGCCTGCTCGTCATCTCCTGTCCGTGCGCGCTTGTGATCTCGACGCCCGTGACGGTCGTCTCGGCACTTGCCACGGCCACGCGCTGCGGCCTTCTCATCAAGGGCGGCCTCTATCTTGAAGAAGCGCGCAAGCTCGTCAACATCGGCCTCGACAAGACCGGCACGCTCACGAAGGGCGAACCCGCCGTCGCCGGCGTCAAGTATCTGGCCACGTTCGACGAAAAGCTCACGGGCGCCATGGCCGCGAGCCTCGCCTCCATGAACAAGCATCCGCTCTCGCAGGCCATCGTGCGCTGGGCGCATGAAAAGAAGCTTCCCGTCTATCAGGTCGAAGGCTTTACGGCGCTCCCAGGCGCCGGCGTCGAAGGCCGCGTCGAGCGCGGCATGGTTCGCCTCGTCAACCTCCGTTGGCTTGAAGAACAGGGTCTTGCCGACGAAGACGTCCGCCGCACGTTTGCGAAGTTCACGAACGAAGGCATGTCGACCGTTGCGCTTGCAGACGCCTTCGGCGTGCAGGCCGTCTTCGGACTCGCCGACGTCGTGAAGGAGGACACCGTTGAAGGCCTGCGCCAGCTCGCCTCCGTCGGCATCCGTCCGTGGCTTCTTACGGGCGACAATGCCGCTGCCGCCAACGCGCTCGCTCAGAAGGTGGGCCTCAAGGACGTCAAGGCCGACCTGCTCCCCGAAGACAAGCTCAAGGCCATTGAGGAACTCCAGAAGACCGGCCTCACCGCCATGGCGGGCGACGGCATCAACGACGCCCCGGCGCTTGCCCGTGCCGACATCGGCATTGCCATGGGCGTGCGCGGCACCGACAGCGCCATCGAAGCGGCCCACATCGCCGTGATGGACGACCGCATTTCTTCGATCGCCACGCTCGTTCGCCTATCGAACATCACGCACGGCGTGCTCGTTCAGAACATTGCGTTCGCCATCGGCGTGAAGATCGTCTTTGCCCTTCTCGCTCTCACGGGCAACGCCACCATGTGGATGGCGGTCTTTGCCGACACGGGCACCTGCCTCATCGTGGTTGCCAACGCCATGCGCATGCTGCGCATGAAGCCGAGGCTCGACCGCATGGCCGAAGAGGCCCGCAAGGCCGCCTGAACAACAATTTTTCCGACTTGATAACACGCCTCCGCCAATCCCGGAGGCGTTGCTCTTTTCTCTCAAACCGTTCGTCTTTCGCGGCTGCCTAAATCTTGCAATTTTCTCTCCGAAGATTGCCCAATTCTCTCAACAAGCCTCAAAGCCGCTTCATCCGCAGGCCTACAACAGCTATCATGGCTCCATAACAAAAGGAACAGCCATGCCGTACATGGACGCACGAACTATTGCCGAATTGGATCAGCTCGCGGACGAAATCCGCGCCCGCTTTGCGAGCACCGAGCTTCGCCAAATCAAATCGGATCTTCTCATTCTCGGCCGCCGCAAGGATGCGGACGTCATCTGCAAGACGATTGCAATGCCGAGCATCACCATCATGACCTCCGGCTGCAAGGAAGCCAATCTTTCCGGACACAAGGTCGTCTTCAGGAAAGGAACGCTCTTCGTTCTTGCCGTCGACCTGCCCGACACCTTCATCGTCAGGCATACGGAGGATCCCGATCTCACGTCCATCTCGCTCATCATCAAGGAAGACATGCTGCAGCGGGCGATCGAAGGCTTTCAGACAAAGGCCGCCGACGTCGCAGCCCCCGTCACAACGCTTGAAGCCGATGCCGGTCTGGTCGGCGCGTTCCGACGGCTTCTGGAAGCCCACGACCATCCAGCCGGCGAAGCGCTTCAGCGTCTGGCGGCTGAAGAGATTCTCCTTCGCGTACTCGCTACGCCCGCCGGTCCCATGCTCAAGCGCCTCTATGCGCCGTCGTCCGTCGAAAACCGAATCCGCCGCTCCGTCGGCTGGCTTCAGAACCACTACCGAGAAGTTTTCGACGTCTCGAGCCTTGCTGCCAATGTCGGCATGAGCGAAGCGACCTACTACAGGCACTTCAAGAACGTCATCAACGTCTCGCCGCGCCAGTACATCAAGAACCTGCGGCTTCATCACGCCCGCAGGCTCATGATCGATGAGAATCTTGACGCCACGCAGGCCGCATTCGAAGTGGGCTACAAGAGCCCGAATCACTTCAACCGAGAGTTCAAGCGAATGTTCGGCGACTCGCCCAAGCGCCACGTCATGCAGGAAACGGCGACAAGCTGACATTCCCGCCGGCTAACAAAAACGCCCCGCAGCATATTCGTGCCGTCGGGGCGTCGGTTTATTCGGCAAAGAATCTCAGCGATCGGCCTCCAAGCCGCTTTCGCGGTCATGAACCTTGAGTTCGACCTTGTCCTTGTACATGGCAAAGTCGGCGCGCTTTTGCGTGTCGTAGAGCTCGCGGTCCTGAGCAGCGTCAAAGGCCGCCATGCCGACGGCAAGCGCCACGGGCACCTTGATTGACTTTCTGAACGGCTCAAACTTCTCCTTGATGCGCCGGACCAGATCCTCCGGATCGCCTTCACCCAAATGGAAGATCACGAACTCGTCGCCGCCGATGCGATACCCTGTCACATTCTCGTTCACGATGCTGAGAATGGCCTTGCCGGCCGCCCTGATGCATCGGTCGCCCAAGTCATGGCCCAGGCTGTCGTTGACGAGCTTCAAATTGTTGATATCCACCACGAGGACCGTGCAGTCGGCCGCACACCCATTCGCGTTCATGTTGAGATTGTGCCGGTCGAGTTCCAAGGCGCTTCGGTTTCGAAGGCCTGTCAATAAAAGTTTCCCAAAGATTGGTACTATTGGACCTTACGCGGTCTACCGCGCGGCCGCGGCGGGCCGTAGATGATC
>CAKQKT010000086.1 GCA_934249275.1 uncultured Sutterella sp.
ACTTCTTCGAGCACGCGGCGAAGGTTGAGGCCTACGGGAAGGTTGTGAGCGTCCTTGCACGCCACGACGCAGGTCTTGCAGCCCGTGCAGCGCGAGACGTCGACGACGAAACCGTATTGCTTTGTCATGTTCTGTACTCCTTATGCTCAGGCCTTGACGACTTCTACGAGGTTGGTGTGCTGCGGGTTGCCCTTGGCGAGCGGGCTCGGGCGCAGCGACGTAAGCGTGTTGATGTTCGCGCCGACGTCGACCTTGCGGCCGTCCTTCGTCACGGGCTTGTACCAGGCGCCCTGCGGGATCGAGACAACGCCCGGCATGATGCGCGGCGTGACCTTGGCGGTCAGCTCGACGGCGCCGCGGTCGTTGAAGACGCGGACCTTGTCGCCCGAGCGGATGCCGCGGGAGTCGGCGTCAAGGACGTTCACGAGCACTTCGTCCGGGAACTGCTCGCGAAGAGCAGGGAGGTTGTGGAAGGTCGAGTGAATGCGGCCGTGGCCGTGGTAGCCGTAGCACTGGAGCGGATACTTCTTCTGAAGCGCGTCGCCCGGCATTTCCCAGGTGCGAACGAACATCGGAATCGGAGAAATGACGTCGCCCTTCGGGAGGACCCAGTTCTTCGCGATGTTCGCAAGGCGTTCGGAATAGATCTCGATCTTGCCCGACGGCGTCTTCAGCGGATTGGCCTTCGGATCCTTTCGGAAAGATTCGAGCGCGATGCCGGCATTGCGCAGATCATGAATGTGCGCGGGCCCCGTCTTCCAGAAGGTGGCGAAGTCGGGGAGGGACGGAATCTTGGCGCGCGTTTCGTTGTAGCACCATTCAATCCATTGGATCTGGGTCTTGCCGCCCGTGAATTCCTCCTCTTTGCCGAGATACTTGGCGATGCCGCGGCAGATTTCCCAGCTCGGGCGCTGCTCCCACTGCGGCTCGACGGCCTTGTGAAGCGGCAGGATCGCGGCGGAGTCGCCGTTCGAGCCGCCCGAAGCGGTCACGTCGTCAGCTTCGGGGCCGAGCGTGTCGGGAAGGAGAATGTCCGCGTAGCGTGCGGACGGCGTCATCATGTTGTCGCAGACCACGATGAATTCGCACTTCGACGTGTCGCGAAGGATTTCGTCCGTGCGGTTCGAATCGCTGTGCTGGTTGATGAGCGTGTTGCCGCCCGAATTCACGATCATCTTGATGTCGTGGCCGAGCTGCTTCACGCCGCGCAGGCCGTCATGAATGTCGTCCATTTCCTTGCCGCGGACAATGGCGTCCGTCCAGAGGAAGCAGGGAATCGTGGCCTTGACCGGATTCGTTCCAACCGGGAGGTAGACGGCGGGCACGCCCGTGTTGCCTTCCTGCTGGCCGGTGCTCGTGCCGGGAAGACCGACGTTGCCCGTCAGAATCGGAAGCATGGCGATGGCGCGAGACGTCTGCTCGCCGTTGGCCTGGCGCTGCGGACCCCAGCCCTGCGAGAAGAAGACGGGCTTCGTGGTGCCGATTTCCTTGGCGAGATCGAGAATGGTCTCAACGGGGACGCCCGTGATGCGGGAGGCCCATTCGGGCGTCTTTTCAATATGATCGGGACCTTGGCCCAGAATGTGCGACTTGTAATCCGACCCCTTGGGCGCAGAGGCGGGCAGGGTCTTTTCGTCGTAGCCCACGCAGTATTCGTCAAGGAACTTCTGGTCGACCCAGTTGTTGACGATGAGTTCGTGCGCGATGGCTTCGATGAGGGCCGCGTCGGTGCCCGGACGAATCGGAATCCATTCGTCGGCATGCGCCACGGCGGTATCGGTGTAGATCGGATCGATGACGATCATCTTCGGCTTCTTGACGCCGTCGCGTTCGCGCGCGCAGGTCATCTGCCAGGACTTGCCGTGGCCGGAGCCGCGGGTGACCGCGGGATTGTGGCCGAAGGTGACGTAGAGCTGCGCGTTGGAAATCTGAGAGATGTCGGACGACGGGCTTCCGCCGTAGGTCATCGGGAAGGCGGCCGAGATCTGTGCGGTCGAGTAGGAGCCGTAGTACTTCAGGTAGCCGCCCGCAAGGTTGAGCAGGCGCCACCAGGCGCGGCGGGAGTTGACGAGCGACTGCTGGCCCGAGCAGTACTGCCAGTAGAGCGATTCGTTGCCGTACTTTTCAACGGTTTCCTTGAGCTTGTCGGCAACGGTCTTCAATGCCTCATCCCAGGAAATGCGCTCGAACTTGCCTTCGCCGCGTTCGCCCACGCGCTTCATCGGATACTTCAGTCGATCCGGGCTGTAGAGGCGTTCGCGCATGTCGCGGCCCTTGAGACAGGCGCGAAGCTGGCGGACGCTGCAGCCGTCCTTCACGGTGTTGTCGGTTTCAATGCGGATCACGCGGCCGTTCTTGGTGAAGGCGCGCAGCGGGCATCGCTGGCCGCAGTTGATCACGCAGGCTGTCCAGGAAAATACACCGAAGTCGGCAACGGCATTGGCGACGGCCGCGGCTAGCGGCGTGGATGCGAATCCGGCAGCGGCAAGGAGGCCCGAGGCCGCAAGCACGCTGCGGCGCGAGACGGGGCGCTCGAATATGGTTTGTTGTGTCATGGGAGGTCTCTTCCTTTAGGCGCCGGCTCTTGTGGCGGGCGCCGGTCTGTCGAGGGGTCTTGCAGCGCCGCGGAGACGGTTCTGCACAAGAAAGCATATGTAGCCGGCCAACATTTGGAAAGACCGCTATCCCATAAGGAAATAACGCTTTGGCGCTTTTTCTGACATGCATTGACTGCCGTCATGAGCATGCTCGAATCTTTACCATGCGGTCATCATGGCAGGACCGCAATCGGATCGATTCACGTGATGTTCGCCGTCGCTGTACAATGCCGCGTTGGCCCTGAAGCAGGGCGTTTTTCACCATTTCACATTCATAGAAAGAGCTGACATGACATCCGTTCGCCGCGTGCTCACCGGTTTTCTGCTTGCCTTCATCGCCGGCTTCGGCTGGGGATCGATGGGCGTTGCCGCCCAGGTCATGATGACGCAGGGCTTCTCGGCCCAGGACCTTGTGGCCCTTCGCGTCTTCGGTGCGGGCGTGCTCCTCACGATCATGGTGCTTCTCACGGAACGCGGCAAACTTCGCAAGCTTTTCTCCGACCTCGTGCTTCTGCGCGACGTCGTGATCTACGGCATCGGCGTTCTGGCGACGCAGTTCACGTTCTTTCTCGCCATTCGCGATGCGGGCGCTGCAACGGCGGCCATCATGGTCATCACGGGTCCGCTCTTCGTAATCGGCTGGATTGCCGCCACGACGAAGAAGCCCGTCTCCCTGCTTGAGCTTCTGGCCTTCTGTCTTGCGGCCACGGGCGTGGTGCTCATCATCACGAAGGGCGACATGAGCGTCGTCAACTTCTCATATTCGGGCGTTCTCTGGGGCCTGGCGTCTGCCGCCTGCGGCGCCTTCTGCACGCTTCAGCCCGGCAATGCCGTCAGGAAGATCGGCGTCAACGCCGTCGTGGGCTTCGGCATGCTGATCGCGGGCACCGGCGCGCTCTTCGTGTATCCGCCGACGGAGATTCAGGCCGTCTGGACATGGCAGGCGCTGGCCGGCTATTTCTACATCATCATCGTGGGCACGGCGCTCGCCTTCGTCTGTTATCTGAATAGCCTCAACTTCGTGCCGCCCGCCGTCACGACCATTCTCGGCGCGTTCGAGCCGCTCACGGCCGTCGTGCTCTCCGTGCTGCTTCTCGGAACGGCCTTCACGCCGGTCGAGAGCATCGGCGCCGCGCTCATCTTTGCAACGGTCTTCATCCTCGCCATGAAGGAAGGCCGCAAGAAGGCGTAAGGGAAGCCTCATCGGCACATTGGCGGAACGTCTCGATCAACCGGGAGGCTTCCGCCATTTTTTTCGCCGACGTCGGCACGCAGGTGTAGAATGGCGCCTCGTCTGAGAATCAGACGTTTTTCAGTATTTCTCATTAAGAGAAGGCTGTCATGAATTCCGTTCGCCGCGTGCTTGTCGGTTTTCTTCTTGCGTTCATCGCCGGCTTCAGCTGGGGCTCCATGGGCGTCGCCGCCCAGGTCATGATGAATCAGGGCTTTTCGCCTCAGGACCTCGTGGTCCTTCGCGTCTTCGGCGCAGGCGTTGTTCTCACCATCATGGTGCTCCTCGCAGAGCGGGACAAGGCGAGGGCGCTTTTCACCGATCACGTTCTTCTGCGCGACGTCATGATCTACGACCTCAGCGTTCTTGCCGCGCAGTTCACGTTCTTTCTTGCCATCCGTGATGCGGGCGCAGCCACGGCAGCCATCATGGTGATTTCAGTTCCTCTCTTCGTGATCGGATGGATCGCCTTCTCGACGAAAAAGCCCGTTTCGCCTCTGGAGCTCACGGCATTCATCATGACTGCCGCGGGCGTGGTGCTCATCATCACCAAAGGCGACTTCAGCACCATCCATTTGTCCTATGCCGGCGTTCTTTGGGGACTTGCGTCGGCAGCCTGCGGCGCCGTCGGCACGCTGCAGCCGAAAAACGCCGTCAGGAAGATCGGCGTGAGCGCCGTTGCGGGCTTCGGCATGCTGATGGCGGGGACTGCCGGACTCTTCTTTTTTCCGCCCACGGAAATCGAAGCCGTCTGGACATGGCAGGCCGTTGCAGGATACCTCTACATCATCCTGATCGGCACGGCGCTGGCACTGGTCTGCTATTTGAAGGGTCTCAGCTATCTGCCGCCCGCCGTCGCATCCATTCTCAGCGCGTTCGAGCCCCTCACCGCCGTGGTGCTCTCCATCGTGCTTCTCGGAGCCAGCTTTACCACAGCCGAGATCATCGGCGCCGCGCTCATCTTTGCGACGGTCTTCATTCTCGCCATGCGTGAAGGCGAAAAGAAGGCATGAGGCGGCTTGCAAGCGCTCGAACGAAGAAAGGCGGAGCACCCGTTTGAGGATGTTCCGCCTTTTTGTCATGCGGTCTTCATGAAGACTCCGAAGAGCCTGCATGAAAATCAAAGCATTCCGTTAGTCCTTGGCCTTGCGGTTGCGGAAGAAGACGCTTTCCTGAATGTCGGCCGTGCGCTTCGTGAAGCAGTCGTCAAGGAGGCATTCGCAGAGCTCTTCGCCTTCGGCGAGAACGCGGAGGTTGAAGTCGTTGAGGAGCTTGGCGGCGGCCTTTTCGTCTTCGGCATGGACCTTGACGAATTCGGCTTCGAAGGCGGCCATGCGCGGGGCGAGGTCGGCTTCGTACTTGGCGAAGGCGGACTTCACCATCGGAGCGAGGCCGGCGTAGTCCGTCATGACAAGCGTCTGGAGCTTGCGGAACTTCCAGTAAACGGAGCGGCGGTCGCAGTGGTCGGAACCGACGCCGTAGTGCTGCGGAACGGCTTCAAGACCCTGGTAGAAGGGCATGTAAAGTGAGAGGTCGGCCATGCCGAAGGCGAGGTAGGTAAGGCAGCCGATGGCCTGCGGGAGCCACGGGCGGACCTGCATCACGTGGGATTCGTACGTGCGGAACACGCTGATCGGGCGCCAGGGTTCGTCGCCGCGAAGGCCGAACTGGTACGGATCGTGCTCGGACATGTCGTAGTGGTTGCGCATGAGCGCCTTGAGGTCGTCGACCGTGATGGGATGTTCGGGCTTGAGATAGACCTCGAAGTTGCGGCCGTCGTCGACGGGCTGCTCGATGGACGGGTTGAGGTGCTTCTGCATGACCCAGACGCGCGGGTCGTTGTAGATGCGGTCGCGTTCGTCGTTGCGGGTGTAGGCGGCCGCAAAGTCGAAGGCGCCTTCTTCGGGGTTCCAGAAGCCGTGCTCCTTGGCCCAGGACATGACCGTGGCGGAGCCCATCATGTCGTCGCGGGACGGATCGAATTCGCGCAGGCGGCCCTGGTTGCCTGTGGCGAGATACTTGTCGGCCGGCGTGCGGTGGGCGATCCACTGATGGCCCGTGCCGGTTTCGAGGTACCAGATTTCCTTGGCATCGATGAAGCCGACGCCGAAGCCTTCGCCGCAGCCGGCTTCTTCAATGATGCGGCCGAGGTAGGCGCAGGCTTCGCGGGCGGTCTTGCAGCGGCAGAGGATGACGTCGGGAATGTCGTCTTCGGTGATGCCGGAGACCTTGTTGTACGGATCAACGGCGAGCGCGTCGTCGCGGGCGAAGATGGACTCCGTGCCGGTCAGGCCGACGCCGGCTTCGTTGAAGCCGCAGGCGCCGTGAAGCTGGGTCTGCCAGTTCGGAACGGTCGTGAAGCGCATGCTGTGAGCCGGCATGGGCCATTCGAAGGCCGTGGCGCCCTTGTGATCCTGCGTGCGGTACATCGCGCCTTCGGCCCAGTCGCGGGCTTCATGAATCACGAAGTGTTGAGCCTTGAGAGCGCTGCTGTCGGCGCTGCGAGCCATGAGGAAGGAGCCGTCGGCAGTTGCCTTTTCACCGACAATCACGGAAGTGCACATCTTGGAATCCTTTCAAAAAAGTGCCGGCTCAAAAGGGAGAAGGGCCGGCATATAGGGCAAATATTGTAGGGATTGCCCCTCACATCCGCCATGCGCGTTTACTCCAATCCACACCCTCAAAAACGCTTAGAACCTGGGTAAAGCAAGGCATCTTTACAATTCCGGGCGAGCGAGCCGTCCTTGCGGTTTATGACCGAAGACATAGAAAGAACAAAAAAGGCCCGTTCCCAACCAATATCAATAGGTGAAGGAACGAGCCAAAAACTGCCGGACCGGAAAGGACAATGGCCGGCAGCCGAGCAGGAGTTATTGTTACGGATTAAAAGCGGTGGACGATGCCGGCCGTGAGCTCATAGCCGTTGGGCTTGGCTTCGGCCGTCTGCGTCTTGATCTTTTCCTGAGACCAGCCGGTCATGGCGTAGACGGACGTGCGCTTCGAGAACGGGTAGTCGAAGCCGGCGGCCGCGATCACGCGCTTGAAGTCGACGTCGCGGTCGTTTTCCATGTCGCGGTAGCCGACGTGGGCCTTGGCGATGCCGCCGAAGGCCGGCACGTGCATGCCGAGCGAGAGGCCGCAGCCGTCCACGAAGCCGTAGCCATAGGGGGCCTTGGCGACAGGATCGAAGGTGAGGGCGGCAAGGCCGTCCTGGCTCACGCCGGCGCGGAAGATCTTGAGTTCCTGGTCGCCGAAGAGCTGGGTGTAGGCGAGAACCTTGACGCCGCTCTCGAACGTGTAGTTGCCGCCGGCGGTGACCGTCCAGCCGTCGTTCTTGTGATCGTCCGCGCCGGTGCGGGCCGTGCCGTACATCGTGGTATCGGCGACGACGATCGCCTCAACGGCGCCCGCCTTGTATCGGGCGGCGAGAGCGGCGTAGCGGTCGGCTTCACCGCCATGCCCCTCCGTGCCCTTGCCGGCGCAGGCGTTCTTGAAGGAATACATGGCGTAGCCCGTGAAGCCGGCAACGATCGGCGTTACGTAGCTCACGGCATTGTCGACGCGCGTCCAGGAGGAAGCCGTAATCTGGCTCGAACCGAAGGCCTTCGTGTAGTTGTCGAAGAGCGGCTCGATGGCGCGGAAGAGCCCATCGGCGCCGAGCGTGCTGCCAAAGAGCGGCAGCAGGCCGGCGGAGACCTTGCCGAACGGGCCCATGACGTCGATGCGGGCTTCGCGGCCGAAGAGCTTGCCGGCCTGGTCGAACTGACCGTCGTCGGACTTGAAGCCGGATTCGAGCACGAAGGCGACCTTGCAGCCGTCGCCGAGATCCTCGGAGCCGCGAAGGCCGAAGCGGGAGCCGAACTCCTTGGCGTTTTCCAATGCCAGCGTGTTCAAGCGGGAAGAGCCCGGAACGTCGGCATCGCTCGAAACAAAGTCGATGTTCGTGTCGATGAGGCCGTAAACCTGCACGTCGGCAGCCTGGGCGCTCATGGCCGCGGCGGCGACGGCGAGCGCAATAAGAGACTTTTTCATGATCTTATGATTCCCAATGAGTTGTATAGTCTGAAGCACATCGTGCTTCTCGACCCGAGGCTCAAGCCTCTCCCGTAGTCGATGAGGAATCTTACAGTACCGTACGGTACCATTTCAAATTGTGTTGCATATTCAACACACAATGAAAGATCGGAAGTGTGACGATCGGTTGAAGGAAGAGGGAATCCGGAACGAAAAAAGGCCCGATTGCGCTCTCCTGCAGGAAGCGGCAAACGGGCCTGAAAAGCTTCCTCCGAGCTACGGACTCGGGAAGGAAGACGATCTAGGAAGATAAATGTTCAAGAACCGGTCAATCAGAAGCGATGGACGATGCCGGCCGTGACTTCATAGCCGTTGGGCTTGGCTTCCGTCGTGGCGGTTTCGACCTTTTCCTGAGACCAGCCGGTCATGGCGTAGACG
>CAKQKT010000087.1 GCA_934249275.1 uncultured Sutterella sp.
GACTTCATCGTTCCGCTCATTCTTCAGGAAGGCCTGCCGTCGATAGTCTCCGCCCTGATGGTGGCAGGCATCTTCTCGGCCGGCATGTCGACCATCAGCTCGCTGCTGCTGACGTCCACCTCCGCCGTCTCCCGCGACCTGTACCAGCGCATCCTCAAGCGTGATGCAACCGACGAAGACACGCTCAAGATGTCCCGCATCGTGACCGTGGTGCTCGGCATCATCGCGATCGGCATCGGCATCCTGAAGCCGGGCTCGATCTTTACGATCATTCTGTTTGCGTTCGGCGGCCTGGGCATCTGGGCGGCTCCGATCATCTGCGGCATGTACTGGAAGCGCACGACGACCACCGCCGTCTTCGTCTCCGTGATCCTCGGCGAAATCTTCTACTTCCTGCTTCTGACGCAGTTCAAGTCGCTCTCTTTCGGCTTCAACCCGCTCATCGTTGCATGGATCGTCACCATGGTGATCCTCATCGGCGTGAGCCTCTTCACGAAGCCTGTGTCGGCTGAAACCATCCGCCGCCACTTCGACGATCTGGACAAGCCCGTCAAGGCGTAATTCAAGCTCAAGCGACTGAGAAATACGGCGCGCCGAGCCGGCTTTCCCGCAAGGGGAGGGCCGGCGGCGCGCCTTCTGATAAAGGACAAACATCATGCAGCTTGCACATCTCAACTGGCAGGAGGCCGAAAAGGTTCTTGCCGATCCTGAAACTCTCGTCGTCATTCCCGTCGGCTCGACCGAACAGCACGGCTCCGTAGGCCCGCTCGGCACCGACTGGCTCATCCCGCAGGAGTTCTGCCGCCGTCTTGACGGCCGCATGGAAAAGCTTCTCATTGCGCCCGTCATTCCGTTCGGCGTCGCAACGCATCACATCAACTTCCCCGGCACGATCGACCTTGGCCTTGAAACGATGATCAAGGTGATGGGCGCCGTCTTCGAATCCCTCTACAGGCACGGCGCAAGGCGCTTCGCGGTCATCAACGGCCACGGCGGCAACGATCCCGCGATTGAAAAGGCCGCGCTCGAAATGTATCGCAGGGGCTCCCAGGTGACGCTCGTCAACTGGTGGAGCATCGCGCCCAAGCTCAATCCGGACTGGCCCACCGGTCACGGCGACGCTCAGGAGGCTGCGGCCGTCATGGCCTTCGCGCCCGAGCTCGTCAAGTCCGAATGGCTCGTCGACAACGTCGTCACGCCGCCTTCCGCCGACTTCAAGCAGGTCCACATCAACACGGTTCTCTTTGAGGGCGCGCCCGTCAAGGTGATCCGCGAAATCCGCGACACCGTCAACACGGGCGGTCTCGGCGGCCTTGAATCCAAGTTCGCCACCCGCGAATGGGGCGTCGCCATGATGGACGGCGTCACCGACTGGATGGTCCGCTATCTCGAGGCCTTCCGCAAAATCGATCTCCCTAAGAAGCATTGGGACTGATCTTATGGCCTACGAAGACATTCTTGCCGCCGTGGATGCCGGGCGGCTCATGGACAGCGTTCGTGCGATCTGCACGGGCGAGCGTCTTTCGAACGAGGCCGAAGTCCGTGCCTTCGACGTTCTGGAAAAGCTCTTCACGGACGCGGGCTGCCGCGTGACTCGCGAGGCGCTTCCGGGCTACGTCAGCACGCCCGAAGGCGCATCGTTTGAGGTGGGCGGCATTGCTTACGAAGTGCTCACTCACCCCATGACGCCTTCCGCAGATGGCCTTGAGGCTGATCTCGTCTACGTGCCGGTTGACCGGACCGGATCGGCGCCCGCCGAAGAGGTCTCCGGCAGGATCGTTCTCACGGACGGCCTGGCAATGGAGCCCGTCGTGCGCGCCCTTGAAGGAAAGGGCGCGGCTGGGGTCGTCTTCATTACGGGCGAGGAGACGCACAACATGATCGTCTCCCGCGTCTGGGGCTCGCCCACGCCCGAAACGCTCGGCGACTATGTCGGCATTCCGGTCGCCAGCCTTTCGTTCGGCGACGGCTCCCGCATTCGCGGGCGTCTTGCCGAAGCGGGCGGCCGTCTTCCGGCCAAACTTTCGACTCGCGTTTGCACCCGCTGGACGGACATCCCCGTCATTGCCGCCGACATTCCTGGGCCCGACGAGGACTTCGTGATGATGACGGGCCATGTCGACAGCTGGGGCCTCGGCGCGCTCGACAATGCGTCGGGCAATGCCTGCGCCGTCGAGCTCGCGCGCATCTTTGCGCCTCTCGCGGGTCGGATGCGCAGGGGCGTGCGCTTCGTTCTCTGGTCCGGCCATTCCCACGGCCGCTATGCGGGCTCGACCGCATACTGCGACGCCCACTTCGAGGAGCTTCAGCAGCATTGTCTTCTCAACGTCAATGCCGACTGCCTGGGCGGCAGGGGCGCCACCGTCATGACCGAATCTCCGGCCATGGCCTCGACGCGCGATCTTGCCCGCACGGCGCTTCGCGAAGCGGCCGGCGTGACCGACTGGCGCGGCTGTCGGTATACGCGCAGTTGTGACCAGAGCTTCTGGGGCCCGGGCGTCCCGACCGTCTTCTCCCAGGTTTCCGAACAGCCGCCCTTCAAGGGCGCTGCGGCGGACGCCTTCGGCAAGATGTTCGGCAACGGCCGCTCCGGCGGCTTCGGCGCCTGGTGGCATACGAAGAGCGATACGCCCGACAAGCTCGATCCTGAAAACCTTGCCCGCGATGTGCGCGTCTTTGCTTCCGTTCTGGCTCATGTGCTCCTCGACGAAGTTTTCCCCGTCGACGCCCGTGCCGAGGTGCTTGAGCTCAGGGAGCAGATCGAGGATTGGCAGAAGAAGGCGGGCGGCGAGCTCGATCTTTCCGAGACGATCGACCGTCTCGGCCGTCTGGCGGAGGCGCTCGACGCCGCACGCCGTTCGGACGATCCGGCAGCCTTTGCAAGGCGCTCGCACCGCGTGCTCAACGATATCATTCCGCTCGGGTATGTCGAAGGCTCGATCTTCTCGCACGACGAGGCGCTTCGCGCGCCGGCCGTGCCGATGCTCAGGCTGATCGACGATCTTCCGTCTCTGCCGGCGCATGAGCGCAATGCCGCGCTCGTGAAGCTTCGCCGCGCTGCGAACAGGCTGAAGATCGGCGCCGCTCGGGCGCTTGAGGAAGCGCAGGGCTGACGAACGCGGAACAAGCGAATGAACGAATAGGGGCCGGATGTCCGATGACATCCGGCCCTTTGCAAGAAGGCAAAAAAAACCTCGGTTCCTTGTTTTGAAACCGAGGCAAAAACCAGTCAGTGTTCTGATCTGGCGCTAGGATTGGGAGAAGGGAAGCCGTCATGGTGACGGCTTCCGATGCCGGTCAGGCGCGCTTGGGCAGGATCGGCGCGACGTCCTTGTAGCCGGAGAGGCCGAGGAGCGTCAGGAAGATCATCTGGGGGCCGAGGTGAATGTCCTGGCGGATGAAGTATTCATCCGTCGTGTGGCTGTTCACCTGAACGCCGCCGGCCGAGAGGCAGGTGGCGGGAACGCCCATGCTCACCGCCACGTTGGCGTCCGTGGAGGAGGCGCCGTAGTTGGTGAGCTCGATGCCGAGCGCCTTCTGGGCGGCACGGGAGGCCTGAACGACGGGGCAGTCGTGCGGACGGCGGCCGGCCGGACGATCGCCGATCTGGGTCTTCGTCAGCGTGAGAAGGCGCTTGGGGTCGGTGTCGGGCCACATCTTGTTTTCTTCTTCGACCGCCTTTTCGAAGATGTCGAAAATCCGAGCCTCAAGCTTCAGAAGCTCATCGTTGTCCAGGCTGCGAATGTCGACGTCGACTTCGCAGTGAGGCGCAATCGTGTTGACGGACATGCCGCCCTTGATGGTGCCGATGGTGTACGTGGTCTTGGGATCCTTGACCGGACGAATGTCGGCAATGCGCGCGCCGGCACGGCACATGGCATGAATGGCGCTCGGCGTCTGGCCGAAGTTGGCGTAGGAGTGGCCGCCCTTGCCGTCAATGGAGAAGCGCCAGCGATGCGAGCCGATGGCTGCCCAGAGGATGCGGCCCACGTCCGTGTTGTCGCAGGCGACGAAGCCGTCGAGCTTGTGGTGCGTGTTGAACCACTTGGAGCCGCGGATGTCGCCGTTGCCTTCCTCGCCGACGGTGGCGACGAAGTAGATGTCGCCCTTCGGACGAATGCCGCTTTCCGTGAAGCAGCGGATGGTCTGCATCAGGGCGCGGACGCCGGAGCAGTTGTCGCCGATGCCGGGGGCGTGATAGACGTTGCCTTCCTGCGTCACCTTGATGGGCGTGCCTTCAGGAAACACGGTGTCCATGTGGGCGCCCATGGCGAGCACGGGACCGTTTTCAGTGCCCTTCAGAAGGCCGACGCAGTTGCCGATTTCGTCGAGATGCACGTCTTCAAGGCCGTACTTTTCCATCAGGGAGGCGAGGTACTTGCCTCGGACCTCTTCCTTGAAGGTCGGCGCAGGAATTTCGCAGATCGTGATCTGTTCCTGCATGGCATAGGGTTCCTGATCAAGGCAGAGCTGAAGGCCCTGCTTGACCTCCGGCATTTCCTTGAGCGCCAGGATGGCGTCCATGACGTTTTTATTCAGCTCGGGAATATTGGACATGATGAATCAACTCCTACGAATCAAAGCAGAATGAGAGACATGACGAAGGAAGAGGCGAGGCCGAGAACCATGACGGGGAGCGTGCGGCGAACCACTTCAAACGGAGACAGGTCTGCGAGGCCTGACACGGCCATCGTGACGCCCGAAATCGGAGACATGGAGCGCGCGATGCCGGAAGCGAGCTGAACCGGAACGGCCATGACGGCGGTCTGCCACATCACGGAGCCCGCAGCCTGCGGAAGGAGCGGCGCGAAGGCGAAGAACGCGGCATTGCCGGAACCCGTGACGAAGGCGGCAAGCGCCATGATGACGAACATCGTGAGAAGCATGGCCACGCCGCCGACGCCTTCGAGCGAAGCGGCGTTTTCAATGAGCATCGTGATGCCGCCCGTTGCCTTGAGGCCGGCAGCGAAGACTTCGGCGCACACGATCAGAATGACGGTCGAGCCGAACACCTTGCCCATGCCGGTGAACATGGAGCGGGTGTTGTCGACGGCCTGATGGCTGTTGCGATGCGCGATCAGATCGAACAGGAAGGCGATGAACGTGCAGGCGAGCAGGGCCGTGACGACTTCAAGACGAACGCCCTTGTAGACGAGCTTCGAGAATGTGAAGAGGAAGAACACGGGGAGGATCGGCAGGATGGCGAACCAGACCGGCGCTTCGACCTGATTGGCGGCACCCTTGGTTTCCACAGCGCTGACAAGACCGAAGTCCGCCTGCGTCAGACGGCCGGAAGCCAGGTCGCGCTTGTCGAACCACTGCTGAACGGCCCAGTGGCCGGCGGCAATGACGGCGGCCGTGCAGGCGCCGACCGGGAGCTGGTTCTTGATGAAGAATTCAATGACGTCGAGCTTGGAGAGTTCGGCGGCAAGCAGCGTGTTGCCAGAGGCAGGGCCCAGGTCAAGACAGGAGGCCGTCACGATCACGGCGGCAGCGGAGAGGCGGGAGACGCCGACGGAGACGAGCAGCGGATAGATCGTCACCATGAGCAGCATGCCCAGGCCCGTTGCGGACGGGATGAAGACGTTGAGAAGCTGGCCGAGAAGATAGCCGACGGCAAGCAGGATGTACGGCGCATGAATCTTGGAGAGGGGCTTCGTACAGACGTTGACGAGCGCCTTCGTGGCGCCGATCTTGTCCATGTAGGCTGCAAAGCCGCCGACGACCATGATGTTCATGCCAAGGCCGGCGGTGCGGGACTGAAGAAGATTGGTGAAGACCTGAATGAGGTCGAAGAAGTAGTTGTTGGTGGCCTTCTTGCCCGTGACAAGCGGATCGCCGGTGATCAGCGTGCTGGCAACGAGAAGCACTACGCCTACCATGAGGAGCGCCCACGGGGCGTAGTATTTTTTAATGATGAGAAATGCCGCTATGACAACACCTGCCGCGGCCAAAAGTAAAGACAGCATAAAGCCTCGCAACGGTTCTGTTGTGATGATGGGTTTGACCGGTCCGAAAACGATCGAGCCGATGACAAACGGGGGCCGTCCTTCTCCTTGTTGACGCTCGAGAGAAAATCATGACAATAAGCCGCTGTGAAGGGCGGAAGCGGGGCCTGTTCGCGGCATGTCAGACTTTTGTACGAACTATACTGGTCGAAGTAAAGATGGCTGTGCCCGAGGCATTTTACATCACTGGTCAGGTGATGGTGGTGTGGTTCATGCCGCGGACAGTCAAATCTTCCTACGAAAAGTTCGCCGGCGTTCGCAAGGCGCTATATCCTATGTCATATACATGAATTTTGGAGTCTCTTTATGGCTGCGCCACTCATCTGTCGAAACCCGCTTTATGTTCAGATCAAGCAGGTCCTGCTTGAGGAAATACGAACCGGCGTCTGGAAGGCCGGCGAGCAGCTGCCCACTGAGGCCGCCCTTGCGGCGCGCTTCGGCATTTCGGTCGGCACCGTGCGGCGGGCTCTGAGCGGCCTGGAGGATGAAGGCATCATCAGCCGCCGCGAGGGATCCGGCACGTTTGTCCGCACCTACAGAGGAACCGGAAGCTGGAATCAGTTCCACATCTTTTCCGACATCGACGGCAAGCCTCGCGGAACTCGGAAGGAGCTGATGTCCATTTCCACCGTCGTTCCGCCCGACTACATTGCAAAGGATCTGCTGATTCCGCCCAAGACGCCGGTGCTTCTGATGGTTAGGAAGCTTTTTGACGACGTGGACGGCAGGGAGGAGCTCATCACGGTTGACGAAAGCTATCTGCTTGCCGACCGGTTCGAGGGGCTGACGGCGGATCGCTTCAGAAAGGCATTCCAGCCGGACGACACGCTCTACAAGTTCTACGACCGCGAATTCGGCGTTGTGATCATTCGACAGAAATGCAAGGTCAGGTTTGAGCGCGTGCCTTCGGAGATCGCCGGCCGCTTGGACATGGAGCCGGGACTGGAGGTGCTGCGAACCGATCGGCTCTCCTTCGACATTACGAAGCAGCCTGTCGAGTATCGCATCAATCGCGGCCGCGTCGAGCGCACGCAGGTCTCATTTGACGTGATGGTCTGAGGCCGGACTCTCCGGTTGTGAGGGAAAACCCCTGAAGGCTTATTTGTTGTTTGGCTTACAATGCGTGCAACTGTGAAAGTCGGAAGCGCGATTTTTTCACTTTTTCAAATCCGCCATGGATTGGATTTCCCATTTGCTGACGGACGCCTCCTCGGTCCCTCACATCCTTCTCGTTTACTCTCTGGTCATTGCCTTGGGAGCCGTGCTCGGCCGTCTCAAGATTTTCGGCGTGTCTCTCGGCGTGACCTTCGTGCTCTTCGTGGCGTTGGCGGCGGGCCATTTCGGCTTCACCGTGGACAAGTCCGTCCTGTTTTTCCTGCGCGACTTCGGCCTGACGCTCTTTGTCTTCTTCATCGGCCTTCAGGTCGGCCCGTCCTTTTTCGCGTCCTTCAAGAGCGGCGGCATGGTTCTCAATCTTCTGACCGTGCTGCAGGTGTTTTTGGGCGTCGCGGTCACGATCGGGCTCTACTTCCTGTTCTCCGATGTCGTGACGCTCCCGCAGATGCTGGGCGTGCACTACGGCGCCGTCACGAACACGCCTGGCCTCGGCGCGACGCAGGAGGCGCTCGATCTCTTCAAGTATGACGGCGAAAACATTGCCGTTCCCTATGCCTGCGCCTATCCGCTGGGCGTGATCGGCACGATCGGCTCGGCCATTCTGCTTCGCTTCGTCTTCGGCATCAGGCTCTCTGACGAGGACAAGGCCTGGGACGACGAGGAGCGCGCCAATCATCAGGAACCCATTTACTTTCACGTCGAGGTGACGAACCC
>CAKQKT010000088.1 GCA_934249275.1 uncultured Sutterella sp.
ACGCGAGCTTCTCGGTGAGCGGTCCGGCCTCGTCGGCGTCGAGCCAGTAGTGTCCTACAAAGGTGAGAGCATCGACCTGGCAGGGCGCCCAGGGCTTCTTGAATTTCAGTTCCCGCCAAGGAACTGAAACAGCGCTTCCCAGACCTGCAACAGCTCTTCGGCCCGCCATGATCATGTCGGCAAGCGTCGCATCCTCGTCGGGATCCACCCACCATTTGACACGAATGGACGTCCTTTCGGCGCCCTCCTTGTCGAAATATGAGACGCCGGGCGGGAGCGGCTTTTCGGGCCCGGTCAGGAACTTCTCCTTGCCTTTGTACCCGTAGGACGGTCCGCCCGTCGCAGGGTCCTTGCGGCGGCCGAAGTCAAGGACGCCCGCCTCGGTCAGGCGCGGCGCCTCGAAGGGACCGTGGAAGCGGAATTCTCCCGCGCCCGTCGGCTCTTCCCAAAGACGCCTCATCGTCCGCTCCATCCAAGCCGCATGAACGAACCGAAGCTCGACGCCCGCGGCGTCCGTTGTCTTCATCCAGACGGGAAAGGTGTGCATCCAGGAAAGCCACTCATCGAGATCCGAGCCCAGCTGGCGCACGGTCTCCGCGAACTGCCTCGCATGCGTTTCGGAGTGGGAGCGAAGCCACCTGGGACTGCCGTCCGGCATCTTCGCAAGCGGATCGGCGGTCGTATAGTGGATGGCGTTGAGCTCGTGATTGCCCATGACGGCAAGCGCCGAACCCGCATCGATCATGCTGCGCACGATCTCAAGCGTGCGCCGGATGGCGGGACCGCGGTCGATGAAATCCCCGAGGAAGACCGCGCGGCGGCCTTGCGGATGGCGAAAGGCGCCGGCCTTCTCCGCGTAGCCGAGTTTCCTGAGAAGCGACTCGAGCTCGGCGGCATGGCCGTGAACGTCTCCGATGATGTCAAAACCCTTCATTTCCTTCACCCAAGGAATATTTGCTGATGGAGAAATCATAATCCGAGGCGCTCAAAACGGCGCGGCGCGAGATTTTCGCCACTCATATGCGTCATGAGTTTGTACAATATCGACCGCACGCCGGAAACCACCGGCAGACATCATTCGCATATTTCTCCAGCGGAGACTCTCAGATGCATTATCCGATCGAAGTCGCCGGCCTCAAGCGAGACCTGCCTCTCTTTCCCATCAACGACGCGCTGCAGATCGCAGCCTTCATCATGCTCGGCGACCAGGAGCTCACCGTTGCCGGCGCCCGCGCCCTTCTTGAGAAGGCGCCGGCCGACTACGACTACATGCTGACCGCCGAAGCCAAGAGCATTCCGCTCATTCACGAAATGGCCCGCCAGACGGGCGCCAAGCGCTACTTCGTGGCCCGCAAGAAGATGAAGCTCTACATGGGCGAGGCGCTCGAGGCCGACGTTCAGTCGATTACCACGGCCGGCATGCAGAAGCTCTTCCTCACGGAAGAGGACGCCGAGCTCATCAAGGGCAAGCGCATTCTCATCGTCGACGACGTGATTTCCACGGGCAAGTCTCTCGAAGCCCTTGAAAAGCTCGTGACGAAGGCCGGCGGCATCGTGGCCGCACGCGCCGCCATTCTTGCCGAAGGCGACGCCGCCAAGCGCGACGACATCATCTTCCTCGAACCGCTCCCGCTCTTCAACAAGGCCGGCGAGCCGCTCTAAAAAGGTAACAATCAGAATGCAGATCACCGGCATCATCGGCGCCATGGACGTCGAAGTCGCGATTCTTCGCGGCATGATGAAGTATTCCCGCACCGAAACCGTCTCGGGCATCGACTACATCATCGGCAGCCTTGCCGACAGGCGCGTCGTTCTCGCCCGCAGCGGCGTGGGCAAGGTCTTCGCAGCGCTCTGCGCCCAGACCATGATCCTCAAGTTCGGCGTCACCGAAATCATCAATTCCGGCGTCGCCGGCACGCTCACGCCCGAACTCCACATCGGCGACGTGGCCATTTCCACGGCCTGCGTCCAGCACGACATGGACACCTCCGCCGTGGGCGACCCCGTGGGCCTCATCTCCGGCATCAACGTCATCGAGCTCCCGGCCGACGAAAAGCTCGCCGCCCAGCTCGACGAAGTCTGCACCAAGGCCAACGTTAACCACCGCCTCGGCATCATCGCCTCCGGCGACCAGTTCGTCCATACGAGCGAGCGCCGCGAATGGATCGTGAACACCTTCAAGGCCACGGCCGTTGAAATGGAGGCCGCCGCCATCGCCCAGGTCTGCTACGTCAACAAGATCCCGTTCGCCGCCATCCGCGTCATCTCCGACGAAGCGAGCGGCGACGTCAAGATCGACTACATGACCTTCGTGAAGGCCGCCGCCGCGACGTCCTCGGACATCGCGCTAAGGTGGCTCCGCGCCCGCGCCTGAAATTCCGCAGGCTAGAAATTATCAAGGGATGCCGAATCAAGCCGGCATCCCTTTTTTATTGCATTCAACTCCCGTACGGGAATGTATTTCACATCAATACAGGACAAGAAGCCGCTGAGAAAAAGAGGGAGGCCTTCCGAGAAAAGCCTCCCTTATCATTAGGAGATTTTCAAATCAAGTTTGCCGCCAAGCTTCAGCGATTGATGACCACCATCGGGCAGTTCGGATTCATGCCCGGACCGAAATGCGGTCCGAAGCCGGCATGGTGAGGAGCGCCCTGCATCGGGCCGCGGGCATGACGGCCCATGCGCGGAGCCGGACGGTTCGGTTCGTTGATGCCCATCTGATCGCCGGCGACGACCTTGCCGGTCTCGGCGTCGACGAAGGTGCGCACGCGGGTCTTGTCATCGCGAACCATGCGGACGTCCCAGACCTGACCGTACTGCCTGCTCATATGAAGGCTGGCGGAACGGACGTCGCCGTGCCAGGCCTGCTGGGCGGATGCGACGGCTTCGGTCATGGCAACCTTGGGCGCGGGCATCGGAGCGCGGGCATTGATCGACGGGACGTTGGGAACCGGCGGCTGAGCGGCGTCGGCGGCATGTGCGCCCATGGCGACGGTCATGGCGGCAGCGGCGAAAACGGCGGCGAGAACATTCTTCTTCATCATGGTGTGACCTCTTAGTCTGTAGGAGAAAAAAACGTTGAAGGGAAGGCCCCCGGAAGGTTTCCCTTCACCTCCCATTCAACTTGCGGTCAGTTTAGAGAGTGAAAATTAGCGCACGCCGAGGCGAAACTTAGCGCTTCCTCAGTCGTGGTAACAATGTCTCCCGGACGTAAGAAAAGGCAAATCCGGATCACTGCCTCACGACGCCGGTCTGCCCGCGAACCTTGAGTGCCAAACCGATCAAACGGTCAGCCTGATCCGCCATGAAGAGCGGGATGTTGAGAACATTGTCGTCGAGATTCAGGTTGTCGAGCGAGAAGCGAACGAGAAGCTTCACCTGATCCGGAAAGAGTTCATTGAACTTTCTCAAGCCTCGGCCGGCCTTGCCGCGTCCAGCCGTTGCTTCAATCGGGAAGACGTCGTTCTCTCGCTGAATGAGGAACTTAACCTCGCAATACGGATTGTTGCGGCTCCAGTACCGAACAGGAACCTCGAACTGAATCGCCAGCGTTTGAAGAACGTAGGCCTCGAGAAGTGCGCCATGGGATGCCTCAAAGATGCGGCTGCCTTCGGCAAAAACCGACGGAGGCAGATGCGAGAGCCTGCGCAGAATGCCGACATCCGCGGGATACGCCTTGAAGGCGGATGCATGGTCATAGGCCGCCATCGGAAGGCCCGGTGAAGTGCTTCGAACGACCTTGCGCACCAGGCCTGTGCAGGCAAGCCGGTCGAGCGCAGCTTCGTATTCCCGGGCACGAGCGCCTTCTCTGACGGCCTGATAGGTGAACTTCTTGTTCTCACCCGAAAGCTGAGTGGGAAGAGAATTCCAGATGCCGGAGATTTTTGAAGACAGAGCTCTTCGGGCATGCGCCGTGAAGTCTTGTTCATAGTCGTCAAGAATGGCCGAGAGCGCATTTTCCATTGCAGGCACATCACGATCCTGGGTCCATTTGAGCACGGCTTCCGGCATCCCGCCTGTGACGAAAAAAGCCTTCAAACGTTCAAGGAGAAGATCGAAGAATTCTTCGGGAACAGGATCCAAAGCGTTGACGGACTCGATGAAGCGAACCAACTCCTCGTCGCCGTTGGCATGCAGGAATTCCGTGAAGGACATCGGGTGAAGATGCAGGAAGGAAACCTTGCCAACCGGAAATGACGAAGACTCAGACGGCGGAATGCATGCAAGCGATGAGGCACAGGCGACGTGAAGATCCGGCGCATTCTCGCAGAAGTACTTGAGCGAGCCGAGAGCCTTCGGCGCCGCATGAACCTCATCGAAGATAACGAGCGTTTCACCGGGTACGATGCGCTCGCCGGACGTCATCATCAGGCTCTGAAGGATGCGATCGACATTCTTCGTCGATGCGAAAAGATCCTTCAAATGCGGACTCTTCTCGAAATCAAAGTACGCAACGTTCGTGAAGAAGCGCCTGCCGAATTCCTGGAGAATCCAGGTCTTGCCGACATGGCGAACACCTTCAAGGAAGAGAGGCTTCCGACGAGAAGAGAGCTTCCAGTCGATCAAATTCTTCATCAGCAGGCGTTCCACGGAACACTCCTCACATTTATATTGGCAAAATTGTGCGAAAAATCACACTTTTATGCGATTGTAGAGTGAACAAGGCCCGACTGTCCTCCTGAACCCAATCAGGCAGCCCGAGAAACACGCGAGTAGAGAAGGGCGCCGAAAGTAGCCGCAAGGATCGCTGCGCCCGTCCAGGAGAGGAAGCAGGGGCCTGACATGACATCGAGCGCAAACCCCATGATGAGAGGCGCAATGATGCGTGCGAAGTTGTTGAGCATGAGGCGCACGCCGAGAATGTCACCGACGGAGCCGGGTTCGGAATACTGGAAGATCATGCTCATCGAGAGAGGCTGAATGGGACCGAGCGCAGCGCCCAGGAGGAAGGAGAGCACCAGCATGGCGGCGAAGCTTGTGGACCAGAAGGCCGCGCCCAAGACAAGGCCGCCCGCTGCGAGCGTCATGAACATGCGCGAGCAAAGCTTGTCGGGCGCCGGACTGGCGGACAGAACGAAGCAGCCGAGAAACTGCGCGAAGGCAAAGGCTGCGAGCAGATAGCCGATGTCCGCCATCGACATCGAGAGCCCGGGCGCGGAAATCGGCAGAACAAGCATAAACGTTGCAACAACCGCATGAATGGCCGACCCTGAAATCGTTCCGCCCAGAAGAACGCGCGAAACCGTCAGACGCTTCAAGCTGTAGAGAAGGGTATTCGTTGCAGTCTGAGCCTTCCGAGCCATGAGGGAGGCGGGGAAGGGGCCCGGCATGAAAAGGGAAACGGTGGCGAATGCAATCAGGAGCGCCGCAAGCATATCGGGACAAATCTCATAGAGAATGCCGATGCCAAGCGGCGAAAGAATCTCAATGACGCTGTAGAGCGCATTGAGGCGCGAGAAGGCTGTGACGCGCGGGCCGCCCTGAAAGATGCTTCCGCAGGCGCGATAGACGGCCGTATTCGACATGACGATCGCCATGCAGATGAGGCTGTAGGCGACGGCCGACTGGACAAGCGTGTCGTTGCAGGTGGGAAAGAAGTGAAGATGCAGTCCGGCGCCGATCACAATGAGACCGGCAGCCACGTTCAGCCAGCGGGGGCCGAAGCGATTGTAGGCTCGGCCGGCAATAATAGAGATCAGAGCGCCTACGACGGCGCCGATGGTGACGAAGGAGCCCACGACGGCAGGCGGGACGCAGGATGAAACCGCCTCAAACAGCAGCACGAGGCGAAGGCACCGCCCGGTCATGATGATGACCAGCCAGGTAATGAGCATTCGCCAGAAGGCGCGATGAAGAACAGGATCAAGCATTGAACAGAATAACCGAAAGCCTCGTTCACCCCTGCGAAACGGTTGAAGCACAAAGGAGGCGAAGCCTAAAAGACATGTGTCAATCTGTAATCTTATCCCACGAACTGCTGATTAAAGGTTTCAGGATTGATGGCCGGCACTAGAGATAACCCGCGAGCCGACTCACTTGTTTGTGAAAAAGCCGACTTTTACTTCTTCTTTACGAAGAGATTGATGATCGTTCGGCCGATCATTCGTTCAAGACCGCTTCGGGTCGTGGGCACTTTGAGAGCCTTGGCAGCCTTCTGCCGCAAGGCCGTGAGGCCCAGTGCGCGCTTCAGAGAGAACGAAATGCCGGGAATGCCGTTGCGTGCCATGGGAGATCCTCGTAGAAAGTGGATAACGGAGAAGGGCGGTTGTCTTTTCTTATGGACATCATAGCCCGAAAGGCGCATCACGCGTCCGCATGAAACCTCAGGGAAAGCAGTGCCGCCGAAATCGCAGCCTTCAAGATACGAAATCGGCGGCACGCTTCTCACTACAACAACCGGTCAGGGCAGGGCGCCTCGAAGAATCAAAGCAATGCCGCCGAATCCGTCGCCTTCAAGAAACGGAAACGGCGGCATGCTTCTCACTACAACAACTGTTACTCGGCCAGGCCGTACTTGTTTGCGCCGGCCTGAGACTTCTGACTCAAGCAGATAAGAATGATCACGATCGCCACCAGCGAAGCAAACGGCGAAAGGTTTTCAAGAGCGGAAGCAAAGCCGTAGGCAAACATCACGGCAAAGTACCACCAGCCGGAGTAGCCCATGTCGTGCAGGCGACGAATCACAACGAAGATGCCGACGATGTTCAGAATGAGAACGCCGACGCCAACGATGCAGGCGAGGCCAATGGTCAGATCTTCAGAACCGAAGGCATTCCCGATAAGAACGGCGCAGACAAAGCCGACCGTCGCTAATGCGATGGTGCCGATTTGGTAGATCCAGAAATTCCTGCAAGTCGTGCGGCCGGAAGCAGACCAGCGAAATTCCTTCTTGAAGTCATCGATGAGGGACATAGGCTTTCCTTGTTCTTGGTTATCGAAGAGCGGCTTTGTTTGCCGGACAGGATCATCATAGGCGGGAACATCCGCAGAACGAAAAACCGCAAATTTGCCGTTTTTGATAAACGCAGGGAGCAAAGCGGACATCCAGCGGTCATTTGCGCGAAGACGGCCTGGAAATACGCCGGGCCGAAGTAGAATGAAGAGATCGCCAAACAGCTGAAAAAGCCGGTTTTCGCTCCTAAATATTACTCAACATAATAGTAGTTATGTTGAATATTGAGAAAAACTGAAAAAACACCGTTTTTCGGCCTTGTTCCTGATTCGTCGCTTCCTGCACGCCGGCACTCGAAAAATCAAAATCTGAGGCCGCCGCGGACTTCCTTCGTCCAGTCCCAAACTTTTTTTCTTCGCCCTTCCTTCCTGCGACATCAGCTGACGCAGGCCGCCATATTCTCAGATTGGAAGGACCGGCACCCGCCGGCATGGACCTTCCTGGACCTCACCTGCGGAGACGGTTTTATGGCTGCATTCCTTATCGACCTCATGATCTACGGGATCATCTTCACGTTCATCGGACTCGCCCTGGTCATTTTCATCTTTGCGATGACTTACGACCCGCTGTCGCCGTTCCTTGAGGAAAAGCTCGCCGAACGCGAAGCGCGCAGATCCTTCGAACGCGACCACGAGGACTCCGACTTCTAGCCAAAAGACCTCTTTTATTTGCGCCTGTCGTCTGGCCGCATGCCTTTGGCCTCCGGCGCGGCGCCCGGTGCGTCCTGCGGCCGGCTCACAGCCTCCCTCACCCATATGTCGGAACGATTCTGAGGCTTTTGAGTCCACAAATCCTCGGCATACAAAAAAAGGGCTCTTCCGACTTTTTGGGGTAACCAGGCGCATTGGTCGATGTC
>CAKQKT010000089.1 GCA_934249275.1 uncultured Sutterella sp.
TGCGCCTTCCTGCATCAGGTCCTGCATCAGGTACAGGCGCCGTTGAAGCGCCTCCCGCTTTCAATCATCGAAATCTTCGGTCAGATCTGCGAATCCATGCTCGAGCGCATGATGCTGCGCCAAATCGCGGACACGCCCGAGGCCATGTCCCTGCGCTGGCAGATCATGCGGCGCGCTTCCAATCATCTGATGATGCTGCCGTTCCGCCACAATCTTTTGAAGAAGCTCTACGCGGCACGACGCGCGGGCGTTCTATCGGTTGGTGAAATCAATGATCTCACCGTCCGCGCCTGGAGCGAAGTGCTCGGCGACACCGTCATGGGCCTTGAGCAATACATTTGGTGCTGGAAGCCACACTTCTATCGCCTCAACGGTAATTTCTATGACTGGCAATACACGTTCGGCTACCTCGTGAGTCAGTCCCTCGCCGAAAGGTTCCTCAAGGACGGCAAAACGGTGGCCGGAAGCGATCTCACGCAGCTGGCGCTCGACGCCGCACGGCTCGATTGCGACAAGCTCCTGCGAAAGCATCTGGATGCGGACATTCGCAGCCAATTGTTCTGGGAAAACGCCATCGACACCGCCGTGAATCTTTCCAAACAATGATTTTTTCACCCGGATTTTGAAAATACAAATGCATTGTGCGGCGATCGTTTCAAGACTTCAAGCAAACCTTTCGCATTCAGTTTGTTGTAAAAACATCACGTGCCTGGATCAAAAATCCCCTTGAAAACGCCCCACAGCGTAAAATTGACGTCTAGTCCGCTCAAAAAACGATAACACCGCTCTTATGTCCAAATTTCTCGACCTTACCGACGCCGACGTTGCTCGCCTCAACGAGCAGTTCGGTGTTTCGCTCGCCAAGGCCGAGTGGAACAAGCGTCTCACCACGACGCCGAGCTATTCCGCGCTTGTCCGCGCCTATTTCGACTGGCACATTTCCGAGCTGACCGATCTCGCGCTTGAAGACCGCTTTCCGATTGCCGATCTCGCCATGAGCGACGAGTATCCGCCCGTCATCGCCGAGACCCTCGAGCCCGAGGCCCGCGAACGCGCCGCCAACTTCATGATCGAAACCATCCGCCCGATTCCCGAAGACGGCACGGCCAGAGAAGAGCGAATCGATATTCTCACCCGCACGCTTCCCACCGGCGAAGCGCCCGATGCCGAATTCGTGCGCCGCGTCGTCTATCTTGCCGGCCGCTGGTACCATCGCCCCGACCTGATGGATCCCTTCGGAATGGACCTCCTCAGGGACTACCTCTTCAAGGCCTGGCCCGAGTACACGGGCGACAAGATCACGCCTGAAAAGCTCCGCCTCTGGCGAACCTCCGAATACGTGATCGGCACCGTCACCGTCAATTCGACCCTCAATTGAGCCTCGCGCGCACCATTCCCCGCGCCGCCGGCGCTTTCGTTGCAGAAAACTGACGCTCAAAGGCGTCATTTTGCGCATTTGCGACAATCCAAGGCCCTGGGAGACGCCTCCTTTCATTCTTCGTGCGATAATGGCCGAAACAAGACTTTCGGCATGATTTTCAGCAAATTTGATGCCGATTAGTTATCGTACGATACAACGTGCACGAACATAGATTCATTTAACGCGAACATCTCTCCATCTGTCGAGAACGTTCGAAAAAGACCCTCAGATCCCGACAATGACTTCCACTGCTGAAGAAATGTTTGACGAAGCGAAGGCTCGACTGCGCCGCATCGAGGCCGAACACGGCATCAGAATTCTCTATGCCTGTGAAGCCGGCAGCCGCAGCTGGGGCTTTCCGTCGCCGACGTCCGACTACGACATCCGCTTCATCTACGTCCGTCCGCTCAAGAGCTATCTCAAGCTGACGCCGCCCGCCGACAAGATCACGCTCGCCCAGGACGACCTCTGGGACATTTCGGGTTGGGACCTCAAGAAGAGCCTGACGCTTCTCAAGAAGGGCAACGTTTCGATCGTGCAGTGCCTCTATTCTCCGATCGTCTACCGCAATCATCCGCTCTTCCTTTCGGAGATCAGGAAGCTTCTCGACTACGGCGCGCCGCTGCCCCGCCTCTACTGGGCCTACCGCTCGATGGCGCAGTCGCACGTCTCGCACTTCCTGCTCGGTCATGAAACGATCGCCTACAAGCGCTTCCTCTACATTGTTCAGGGCCTTCTCGCCATGCGCTGGGTCGAAACCCGCAAGAGCATGCCGCCTGTGGTGTTCGAACAACTCGCCGAAGCACTCGTCACCGACGAAGGCCTTCGCGCCGAAATCGAAGCGCTTCTCAACATCCAGCGCAGCGCCGGCACGGTTGAGGAAGTCGGTCCGAAGACGCTCTTCCCGGGCGTTCTGGCTTTCATCGAATCGACGCTTGCCGAAACGCAGCCGCCCGCGAGCGAAGCCATCGACATCAACGAAGAGGTGCTCGACGAGTTCTACCTCAAGTGGCTCGGCGTTCAGGGACTCTCCTGCACCGGCATCTGATTTCCTCATCGAATCCTTCCTTCGAAGGGCGCCTTCACGATTTGGGCGCCCTTCTCCACATCCAGCAACGGAGTCCTGAATGGCCGGCAAATCCTCCTCACTCGACGAAGCCGTGACGCTCATCCAGATCATCACCCGCATTCCGAAAGGAAGGCGGATTACGGCCCTTGAGCTTCAGCAGGAGCTTGAAGCCGCCGGCATTCCGATTCAGATCCGCACGCTTCAGCGCTACCTCAAGACCATCGTCGAAACGGACGTCTTCGGCATTGAGTGCGACACCCGCGCGCGTCCCTACGGCTACAAGCAGAGCACCGCGGGCGGCAAGCTTCTCTCTCAGCAGATGTCGGTTCACGAAGGCCTGCTGCTGCGCCTCGCGCAGGAGCACATGCGCTTCATGATTCCTTCGACGCTCTCCAAGTCCCTCTCCCCCATGTTCGACATGGCCTCGAAGAAGTTCAACGAGAATTTCCCGGGCTCCTCGAGAAAGGAGGAGGCCTGGCTCAAGAAGGTCGCCGTGGTGGGAAGCTCCCTTCCGCAGATGCCGCCGAAGATCGCCAAGTCGATTTTCGAAGCCGTGAGCGAAGCGCTCTTTCGCGAGCTCAAGCTCGAGGTCGAATACGTCAACTCGCGCGGCAAGCACGTCAAGAGCATCGTCACGCCGCTCGGCCTCGTGCAGCAGGACGTACGTCTTTATCTTGTCTGCACGTTCGAAAACTACGACAACGTGCGCCATCTCGCCCTTCACCGCCTCTCCAGGGCCCGCGTCACCGAATTCGTCGCCGAGCGCCCGAAGGGGTTTTCGCTCGATGCCTACGTCGACTCCCGCCACTTCAACTATTCCGACGGCACGGGCGGCAACGTGGAGCTCTCCTTCCGCTTCACCAATGCCGTGACGGCCCTCAATCTGCAGGAGACGCCCTTCAACCGGACGCAGAAGATTGAGGAGCTCCCCGACGGCAGCTTCCGCCTGACCGTCATTCTCCCTGAATCGCGCCTGATCGACGGCTGGCTCGCCGTTTGGAGCGGCCCCGCAGGCATTACCGAACTCACCCGCACGCCGATCGACGCGCCCGCAGCCTGATCATGAAGAAAAGAGCGCTCCTCGCCGCTCTTGCCCTCGGCATTGCGGCTTCCATGCCGCTCGCGGCCGCCGGATTCTCGAATTATTCGAAGCCCGGACGCGTCTACAACGAGCGCGGCGCCTACGAAGGACGCATGGATGCCGACGGGCGCATGTACGACCGAACCGGACGTTATGTCGGCCGCGAGGATGCCGACGGCCGCCGCTATGACGCCTCCGGTCGCTATCTGGGCCGCACCGACGCAAACGGCCGCCGGTATGACGAAACGGGCCGCTTCACCGGCCGGCAGGATGAAAACGGTCGCAAGTACGACAGGTCCGGCCGATATCTCGGACGCGAAGACACAAACGGCAGACGATACGACAGAACGGGCCGATACCGCGGCGAGACGCGCTGAAGATCCGTCTTCCTCTTGTTGCCTAAAAATCACGCACCTTTGAAATGCGCTATTCAAAGGGAGAATAGCGAGAGCAAGCCATTGACGTCGGTCAATAAGAATCATTCTCTTTTCACATTTGCGACTATCAGCCTGTGCCGGCCTTGTCTATTCTCGTAAGAACGCACTGCGCCTCCCGGGCTCGGGAGGCCGAATGCTGACAAAAGAAAGGAGTGATTACCATGACCGACATTTCCCGACGCAAGCTGTTCGGCGCCGCTGCCGCCACCGGCCTTGCCGCCGCCGTTCCGGCTCACGCAGCCCGCGTTGAAGCGCCCGCAGATCTTCTGAAGAAGGACTATCCGGCCGGCGTCAAGAGCGCCGCGCTTCGCCAGCCCGAACCGATGCCCGCACCCGACGCGAAGCTTTCCGAAACCTTTGATCTCGGCGCCTCCACGATCAACGAAGGCGAAGTCATCAACGCAAGCCGCTGGGGCGTCGTGTATGCCCACGTTCAGGGCGGCAAGATGACGCATCTTCGTCCGTTCGAATTCGACTATGCGCCGAGTCCCAACCTCAACGGCCTCTGCCACCTGCCCTATTCGCCGTCCCGCATCCGCCAGCCGATGGTTCGCGAAGGCTGGCTCAAGAACGGCCCGAAGAGCCGCAAGAGCCGCGGCGAGGAAAAGTTCGTTCCGGTTTCCTGGGAAAAGGCGCTTGACCTTGTCGCCGGCGAAATGAAGCGCGTCTACAAGGACTATGGTCCGAGCGCCGTGTTCGGCCGCTCCTACGGCTGGATGAGCACGGGCCGCGTGAATGCCGCCATCAACCTGCAGCAGCGCCTCTTGAACCTTTGCGGCGGCTTCATCCAGTGCGAGAACTCCTACTCGACGGCCGCCATCAGCAAGATTCTCCCGTACGTCGTCGGCACGGGCGACCCGCGTTGCACGTCCTGGGACGTCGTTCTCAAGCACAGCGAACGCGTCGTCTTCTGGGGCTGCGACCCGCTCGTCACGAACGACATCGACTGGCACACGACGATTCACAATGCCGCGGGCTACATTCGCGCGCTCCGCGACAAGAGCATCGCCACCATCTCGATCAATCCGGTTCAGACCGATACGGCCGAATACCTCGGCTCCGAATGGATTGCGCCGCGTCCGGGCACGGACTGCGCCATGATGCTCGCCATGATGCACGAGCTTGAAGCGACCGGCAAGGCCGATCACGACTTCCTCGCCAAGTACTGCTACGGCTGGAAGGAGCTTCGCGCCTACATCATGGGCGAAGAGGACGGCGTCAAGAAGACGCCGGAATGGGCTGCCGAAAAGACCGGCGTTTCCGCCGACAAGATCCGCAAGCTCGCCCACGACCTTCAGGAACATCGCACGATGCTCATGGTCGGCTGGGGCATCCAACGCATTCAGTTCGGCGAACAGCCGCACTGGATGGCCTTTGCGCTTGCCAGCGTCCTCGGCCAGATCGGCCTTCCGGGCGGCGGCGTCGGCACGAACTACCAGTATTCGAGCGGCGGCTGTCCGATGGCCAAGGGCCCGTTCCTTGCCGGCGTTCCCGCCAAGGTGAAGCCTGCTCTCCCCTTCAATGAAAACTGGAAGGGCTCGACTACGATTCCGGTTGCCCGCTTTGTCGAATGCTTCCTGAATCCCGGCAAGACGATCGACTTCAACGGCAGAAAGGTCACCTATCCGGAAGTCAAGCTCGTCATGTGGGCGGGCGGCAATCCGTTTGCGCATCAGCCCGACACGATGAAGCTCGAGCGCGCCTGGAAGAATCCCGAAACGGTCGTCGTCACGGACAACGTCTGGACCGCCACGGCCCGCCATGCCGACATCGTGCTTCCTGCCTGCACGACCTTCGAGCACAACGACATCACGAGCATCGGCACCTACACGAACGACGGCTTCGTGGCGATGAAGCAGGCCATTGCGCCGCGCTTCGAATCCCGCTCCGACTACTGGATCTTCACCGAGCTCGCCAAGCGCCTTGGCGTTGAAGCCCAGTACACGGAAGGCCTCGACGAAATGGGCTGGATCCGCCGTCTCTACGAAGCCGCTCAGAAGATGGGCAAGGCCGGCAAGATCTCCATGCCCGACTTTGACGAATTCTGGAAGAAGGGCTACGTTCTCTTCGACGTGGACGACAAGGACCGCAACTTCGTGGCCTTCGAAGCCTTCCGCAAGGACCCGAAGGCTGCCGCCCTTTCGACCGAAAGCGGCCTCATCCAGCTCTATTCGCCCAAGATTGCGGGCTACGGCTACGACGACTGCAAGGGCCATCCTTCCTTCTTCGAGCCGACCGAAGGCGTAAACAAGGCGACGAAGGCTGCGCCGCTTGCGCTCATGGCCTGCAAGAGCCGCTATCGCATGCACAGCCAGCTCGACGGCACGGTGAGCCACGACTTCGCCAACATTGAAGACCGCGAACCGCTCTGGATCCATCCGGACGACGCCAAGGCTCGCGGCATCAGCAACGGCGACATCGTTCTCGTCTCCAACAAGCGTGGCGAAGCGCTCGCAGGCGCGTACGTGACCGAACGCATCATGAAGGGCGTCGTCGTGCTTCACCACGGCGCATGGTTCGATCCGCAGAAGGTCAACGGCCGCCGCATCGACGTGCACGGCAACTCCAACACGCTCACGATGGACGAGCCCACGTCGAAGCTTGCCTGCGGCAACATCGCGTCGACCGCCAATGTTCAGGTGTCGAAGTGGACGGGCGACCTGCCCGACGTCTCCGTCTACCACGCGCCGAAAACGGTTCGTTAATCGTTTTTCAGTCCGCTGAAGACTGAACAGGCAAAAGCGCCGGATCTTCCGACAAGGATAATCCGGCGCTTTCTTATTGAAAATCCTTATTCGGAAATACCGCTTTATTTGGGCAGTCCCTGAAATGCCAAAAGCCTCGAGATGCAAATTGATGCTTTCTCCGAGGCTTTTGTTTTTGGACTTCATGCGACATTCGAATCAATGGATTCGATCCGCAATCAAGCTTGATTTGAATTCAACAAATAGAAAGTCGAATTACTTGATGAGGAAGTCATTGCGGGAGCCGCCCTTCTGTTCGTGCGCGACGATCCAGAGCGGGGTGCGGCCGCGGCCGGACCAGGTTGCGCCGTTCGGGCCGGCATACTTCGCAGCGACGGGACCGCGAGCCTTGTAGACGCGAACTCTGCACGGAGCGTCGCCGAAGTGGAAGTCGGAGGCCTGAAGGCCGAAAAGGTCGATAAGGCCCTGAGCTTCAGCAACGGCTTCCTTGACGGCAGCAGCGCGAGCTTCCCTGAGTTCGCGTTCCATGGACTGAATCTGAGCAACCTTTTCCTTGATGGACATGACTTGTCTCCTCGATGCGCCGAAATGAACCGGCACCTGATGGAGGCTTCCGAAGAAGCCTTAATGAATGAATTTGGAATCAGTATAAATAACTTTTGATTACTTTGCAAAATTCATTTAAATTGAATGTTCAAATGATTTGTGAATAAATTCAATCATGAAAACAATTCAATAGCCAAAAGAAAGAACAGTGAAAGCAATATTGTCTCACAAAGGCGACACCCGTCCATTCTAGCCTGCGTCCGTCAATTCGTCAAAAAACCTTTCGGATCAATAGGTTGCAAAAGAATTCCGGCCTTTTTCCAAAGCTCCAAACAGCAAAAACCCCGGCTTCTTTCGAAACCGGGGTTCTTGTAATGGTGAGCCTGACGATGTCCTACTTTCACTGGAAAT
>CAKQKT010000090.1 GCA_934249275.1 uncultured Sutterella sp.
CTTGGACATCATGAGCTGGGAGCCTTCCGTACCGCAGGACGGGCAGGAGGACTTCGTCTTCACGTTGAAGCCGTTTTCGATCTTGCCCTTGCCGGCTTCGGTGTTGACTTCTTCAGGGATGAAGTTGGAGCGCTGGTGGCAGCGTTCGCAGTTCGTCTGGAAGCCGTTGGATTCGGCGCCCACAAGGTGGCCGCCGGCGCCGTGGCATTCTTCACAGGCAATGCCGCGGGAGATCGTATGCTTCTGGAGTTCCTTCGGATTGCCGAGAGCGGCGAAGAATTCCTTCTTGTCCTTAAAGTCGAACTTGAAGGCGTGGCAGACTTCGCAGTAGGAGGAAGCCGGCTGGAAGAGGAATTCCTTTTCGAACTTGGAGCCGTAGGACGTCATGCCCCACTGGTGGGAGCCGGAGGCGCCGAAGTCTTCCATCTTGGTCGGGAAGTCCGGAATCACCTTGGCGATTTCGGCGCAGCGCTCCTTCGTCAGCCAGGAAGCCCAGCCGCGGGAGAACTGGTTGCCGCCGGCAACGAGCGTGCCCGTGCCGTCGCGAAGCAGACCGTCGCGGATGTGGTAGGCGCCGCGGACGAGCCAGCCGTCAACGTAGCCGTACTTCGTGCGCGGCGTGCCGATCGTGGCGTAGATGACGTCCGGCGTGATGCCGTCCGGAAGGATCGAAGCGTCGGAGCCGTACAGCTTTTTCTTCAGATCGTTGTCAACTTCCGGATGTTCGCCCGGGAAGCGGATCGTCTGAGCATGACGGGAGCGCTTCCACTTCTGGTACTGGACCGCATGGCATTCGCCGCAGCGCTCCGGACCCACGAACTTGTTCGGATAGTCGAGAATGGACTTGGCGGCCAGACGATACTGGGAAGCGGACGGCTTGGCGCCGGCCATCTTCGTGTACTTCTGGGCATTGCCTTCACCGAGGAATTCGGAACCGCGCGTGGACACCTTGTAGACGCCCTTGATGCGGCCTTCGGCTGCGTACTTGAAAACGGGATGGTTTTCGAAGAGGAAGTCGAAGAGTTCCTTTTCCTGAACGATGTAGTCCTGCAGCGTCTTGACGCCCTTCGTGGCCTGGTCGCCGTCGGGGTTCGCATAGATCGGTTGCGTGAGCGCGTTCACATTCTTGTTACCGACACCCGGGGCATCCGCAGCAACAGCCTGAGCGGCCAGAGCCATGGCGACCGAGCAAAACAGGACGGACGCCGCTGCTTTTCTGGTAGTAGATTGCATAGTTTTATCTCCTAATGTCTGTCTTCTCCGCTCCCCAGCTCGGAAAAGGCATCGCCGCGCGAATAAGAGGCCTTCGTCTTCATCGTGGCGAGCAACATCGATTTTTTTGATTGTTTTCCCTTTCCGTTCTGAGAATCGGTCGGGGATTGTTATCCCTTCCCCGGGAAACGAGGAGAGGCAATGGGGTCAATGCGGCCCCGAAGAACCGCATCGGGGATGATGCAGCAGCCGTTTTTCAAAGGTAATTCCCAAAATCCCTCCTTTCGCGCCAAGCTTGATTTCGATCAATACCAGGGGATGAAAACCCTCACCACATTGATACACAATCTCGCATTCGGCTGCATGGCAGACAAATAGAAGACGAAGTTCACTATTTGCATCACCCTTTCGGATAGGGTGCATTGCTTCGAAAGTACTACTCCCTTTGAGGTATCCGCCACCAAAACCTTACGCCTTTTCGGATATCAGTTCCGTATTTCGGAATTGGTCATTCCACAAATCAGCACCCATACTCGGAAACACCTAGTTTTGAGCTTCAGCACACTTTTGCTCGAACCCTTCGTTCGCAAAATCCGAACGATGAAATTCGGCAATTTCACAACGCCGGCAGCTCATCATTCAATCGTTTTTGCCTATTGCATTCAAAATTCAATAGTTTCATCAACAAATCGAAAAACGTCAATTCTTAAGAGATGAACTTGCCGTTCAGTTATACCGAACAACATGCAAAAGTCTTTTAATTGACTGCAAGAGTGCGCATTCGAGTCGCTTAAGAGACTTTTCAAAATATTAGTCATCATGCGAATTCATTTCTTGAGGTCACTCTTCTTAAGAATTGAAATGTCCCGCAACATCGGCTGAACAGACAATCAGCTCCCCACAACCGGGATCCGCGATGAGGCGCCGGCATTCCGAAGACAGAGATTCCGGTGCTTGCCACGCGTCAAGCGTTCAGTTTTGCAAAACCATTTTTTCCACGTGCAAAAAAAACGGAGACCCCTAAGGATCTCCGTACCGATTCAGCCCGATGGCGTCCTTCAGTCCGGACGCCTGTCAAGCAAAGCTGGCTTCAATCAGGCTGCGAGCGAGCCCTTTTCGCCCTTGCGGCCCACCATGGCGAGCGCAGCGAGAAGCGCGAGCTGGGGACCGAGATGCATGTCGGTCGAGTCGAAGTATTCCTTGAGGCTGTGTTCAAGGAAGGTTTCGCCGCCCGTGCCCACGCAGATGGCCGGGATGTTGAGGGACATCGGCTGGTTGGCGTCGGTGGAGCTGCACTTGACGTTGCGGGCCTCGATGCCGAGAGCGTCGAGGGCGCCGAGAGCGGCCTGGACGGCCGGGCAGTCGGCCGGGCGCATGCCGGCCGGGCGGTTGCCGATCTGGGTCTTGACGAGCTTGAGCTGATGGGCTTCGTCAGCCTTCGGCCAATGGGCGTTTTCAATGCGGACGGCTTCCTCGAAGGCGGCGAGAACCTTGGCTTCGAGAGCTTCGAGCGTCGGGAGGTCGACGCTGCGCATGTCGACGTCGACTTCGCAGCGGGCCGCGATCGTGTTGACGGTCGTGCCGCCCTTGATCGTGCCGATCGTGTAGGTTGTCTTCGGATCTTCCGGAAGCTCGAGGTCGGCGATCAGGGCGCCGGCGCGGCACATGGCGTGAATGGCGGAGGGCACGTGGCCGTAGTCGAGGTAGGAGTGGCCGCCTTCGCCTTCAATGGCGAGACGCCAGCGATGAGCACCCGTAGCGCCGTTCTGAACCGTGTAGACGTCGGCCATGTCGAGAGCCATGAAGCCGTCGATCTTGCGGGAGCCGTCAAAGAGAGCCTTGGCGCCGCGAATGTCGCCGTTGCCTTCTTCGCCGACCGTGCCGACAAAGAGAATGTCGCCGTCGGTTTCGATGGAGGCCTTTTCAAGGGCGCGGAGCACCTGAAGCATGCAGCGCAGGCCGGAGGCGTTGTCGCCGATGCCCGGGCCGTAGTAGAGCTTGCCTTCCTTGCGAACCTTGAGGTTCGTGCCGGCCGGGAACACCGTGTCAAGGTGAGCGGCAATGGCGAGCACGGGGCCCGAACCCGTGCCGGGGCGGCGGCCGACAACGTTGCCGCTCGGATCGATCACGACGTCCGTCAGGCCGTATTCCTTGAGGAGACGGGCGATTTCTTCAGCGCGAACGCCTTCGGCGAACGTGGGGGATTCGATTTCGGAAATATGAATCTGCTCCTCCATGGCGCGGTCCGCCTCATCAACGCAGACCTGCAGAGCGGTCTTCACGCGGTCATCCCCGCACAGGTCGGCAAGTCGGGCCTTCATGGCTTCGGAAAGCGTCGGTTTCATTTCTGTCTCCTTATATGTGTTTGGTCGGTCGCGTCCTGCGGGAGAGCTGTTCTCAGTCCTTCGTCCACAAAAACGCAATTTTGTGATTTTACCAACATGCCGGCCTTTTTCGCATTCGCCATTTCCCTAGTACGGGACGGGTTTTCACCTGTCCGCGAGCGCCGTCCGCCAGGCCGAGGCCAAGTCCGCGAGCCTCATGCGCGCATTGGCGGGGCTCGTCGACGGCAGAGCCAGAATGCGAAGGCCGGGCCGTACGGCAAGCGCCGCGCGTTCGGCATGACGCCGCCAGACGGAAGCGCTCTTCGTGCCGTTGAGAATCACGGTCGTGATCGTCGGATGTCCGGCGAGGAACTCTCCGATGTCGTTGGGCCTCAAGTTTCGAATCGCACTGTCCAGGCTTCCGTCTCTCTCGCACTCGCCGATCGTATCCCAAAGCGCCGCGCCCGCAGCGCAAAGTCCTGCAAGACGCACGTAGTAATCCGGCGAAGCAAGGCGTTCGGCCTCCTCCGGGAAAAGCGCCGCCATGAGCGGCCAGAACCGGTTGGCCGGATGCGCATAGTATTGAGCCGCCGCCAGCGATGCGGCTCCCGGCATGCTGCCGAGAATCAGAAGGCGGGGTGCCTCGCCCGCCACGGGCGCGAGGCCTCTGAGGATAACGGGCGCCGCGACGCAGTCTCCGGGACTGCCTTCATTTCTTGTCTTTCTCGTCATTTGTCACCAGCCTGCTGGTCTACTCTATTTTTTGGAGTCGTCTTGATGCATCGCAAGGTCGCAGACACACATTTGCACTTTTCAAGGAGTGCTTGCAATTTTCCGAACCACACGCTCGTTTACCCTGCCTTTCAATGTGCTATTATCGCCGCGCCTGCTTCTCCTGCGCCGGCGATTTCAATCTGACGCCGCGCTCGGGAAAGACGCACACCCGCTATTCAAAACCAATACAAACAGAGGTTCACATCATGATGAAGAAGCTTATCGTCGTTGCCGCTGCCGCTCTCGTTGCCGCCGGCGCCCAGGCCGCCACCTACAAGGACGGCTCCTACACGGGCGAAGGCAAGGGCCGCGAATCCCAGATTCAGGTTCAGGTCGACGTTGCCGGCGGCAAGATCGCTTCCGTCAAGGTTCTCAAGCACGGCGAAACCGACATGATCATCGCCGCTCCGATCGAAACGATGATCCCGGAAATCGTCGCCAAGAACGGCGTTGAAGGCGTTGAAAGCGTCGGCGGCGCCACGATGTCCTCCGATGGCATCAAGGCCGCCGTTCAGGACGCTCTCGCCAAGGCCAAGTAATTTTCTTCGCCCGGCGCAAGGAATCTGAAGAAAGCTCTCTTTCTTCGAGAAATCCTTTCGGAAAGGGGAGGCCCGCACACGCGGACCTCCCCTTTTTTCATGCGGAAAGCTCTCTCGCGCACCTCGAATTCCCATGACGCCTTTTTACGCGCATTCCTGACAATCCGCAGGGCGGCTAAGGCGTTTGTCGGAGTCGAAATCTCAAGAAACGCAGGAGAATGATTTTTACGCCGCTCGAAAAGGAGCGGTTTCAACCCGCACAACACATCTGCATATAAGGAAAAGGATTTCATCATGCAGCCGAACTACTCCGTCAGTCTCCCGCACTATTCCGTCGGTCCCGAAGCCTACAGCCTTGTGGGCGACATTATTCGACCCTACGGCACGCGCGTGGCAGTCATAGGCGGCGAAACGGCCATGAAGAAGGCCAATCCCTCGCTTCTGCCCGCCCTGGAGGCCGCAGGCCTCACCGTGACGGACGTTCACGTCTACGGCCATGACGCCACGCCCGCCAACGTCGAAGCGATCAAGGCCCGTCCCGGCGTTCAGTCCGCCGACGTCCTCCTTGCCGTGGGCGGCGGCCGCTGCTGCGACACCGTCAAGACCGCAGCCGACATGATGGGCAAGACCGTCATGACCTGTCCGACCGTCGCTTCCAACTGCGCGCCGGTCTCCGCCATTGCCGTGCTCTACCGCGAGGACGGCTCGCTTCACGGCTACCATTTCGGCAAGGCCTGCCCGGCGCACTGCTTCATCAACACGTCCGTCATCATGGACAGCCCCGAGCCCCTCTTCTGGGCTGGCTTGGGCGACGCGCTCTCCAAGCAGATCGAAGTGCTCTACTGCGTGCGCGGCAAGCACCTCTTCCACACGCCGCTTCTCGGCGCCCAGCTCGCCTGCGCCTGCCAGGAGCCGCTCCTGCAGTTCGGCAAGCAGGCCATGGAAGACTTCCGCTCGAAGACCATGTCCGACGCCTTCACCGAATGCGTGCTCGACATCATCGTCTCGACGGGCGTCGTCTCCAACCTCGTGACGCACACCGAGTACTACTACAACTCGAGCCTCGCCCACTGCTTCTACAACGCCTCGATGTCCCTGCCCTCGGGCCACGCGCATCTGCACGGTGAAGTCGTCTCCTTCGGCAATCTAGTTCTCCTCGCCTATGACGGCCAGGACGAGCTTCTCAACCGCTTCCTCGACTTCAACATGAGCATCGGCCTCCCGATCACGCTCAAGCAGATCGACATCACTACCGACGAACAGCTCGAAACGCTCGTCAACGCCGCCGAACACATCAAGGAATGGTCCACGGGCGCCGAAACGGCCACCCGCGAGAAGTTCATCGCCGCCATCCGCAAGGTCGACGCCCTCGGCACGGCCCGCCTCGCCGCCGCGAAGTAAGCGCCTCGGCCTCAACGGTACATGATTGAAAAGGGACGACGTCCGGCCTCGGATGCCGTCCTTTTTTCATTCTCGCCAACAAATGCTTGCAAAACCGCATCACCTTTCACCGCCGCACTGAGCTACATTTCTGTTCACTCCAACAACTCTCGACCCAACATGCTCAACATTCTTGTCGAGCGAGCCCTGCGCGGAGAGCCGTCCGAACGCGCCGATCTCGCCTTTCTTGAAAACTTCGAGGACCTCGGCGCCCTAGCCGACGCCGCACACCTCGTGACCACGAAGTGCGCCTCGCCCGTCTTCAACTTCTGCACCATCATCAACGCCAAGTCGGGCAAGTGCGCCGAAGACTGCCACTGGTGCGCACAGTCCTCGAAGTGGTCCGGCAACGCGCCCGTCTTTCCGATCGTGCCCGCCGATCGCGCCGAATCGGCCGCCGAACGAGCGCTCTCGCACGACATTCACCGCCTCTCGTTCGTAACCGCAGGCCGCAAGCTCTCCGCCAGAGAACTGCGCGAACTCCGCCCCCTCGTTGAAGAGGCTTCCGGTCCCGACATTGAAATCTGCGCCTCCCTCGGCCTTCTCACCGAGGCCGAGCTTGCCTCTCTTCACGAAGCCGGCCTCGTCCGCTACCACTGCAACCTCGAAACGGGTCCGAAATTCTTCCCGAAGGTCTGCTCCTCGCACACGCAGGCCGACAAGGTCAAGACGCTTGAAGCAGCCCGGCGCGCCGGGCTCGATCTCTGCTCGGGCGGCCTCTTCGGCATGGGCGAGACCATGGCCGACCGAATCGACCTCGCCGTTGAACTCCGCAGGCTCGAGATCCCCTCGATTCCGCTCAACTTTCTCATCCCGATTCCCGGCACGCCGCTCGGCGACCGCCCGCTCATGACGCACGAGGAGGTCGTGCGCACCGTCGCCGTCTTCCGCCTCATCAACCCGACGGCCTGCCTCAGATTCGCCGGCGGCAGACACAACCTCACTACGGAAACGGCCAGGGCCGCGCTTTACGCCGGCATCAACGGCGCCATCACGGGCGACCTTCTCACGACGCCGGGCAGCTCCGTCGAAGAAGAGCGCCGGCTCGCCGTCGAAGCGGGCTACCGGCTCAGCTGAGCCGGCATCGTTCCGCTCGCCACAAGCATCACGGGCGCGTCGTCGACGCGCCCGCTTGCATTTCCGGCAACAAAAAAGGGGCTCTTCTGGACTTTTGGGGAAATTAGGGTTCCCCGTGCCGCAAGCCCCAGCATAGAAACTAACCAAAAGCGCGT
>CAKQKT010000091.1 GCA_934249275.1 uncultured Sutterella sp.
TCATCCGACGCCTTTGACATGCTTGTCACTCTTGAGAAGCGTCCGTTTGAGTATGCGGCCCGCGAGGCGGTTGTTCGTCTTCTTGATGAAACCCTGCCTGACGGCACCGGGCTTGTGCTTGCCTCCGATCCGGACTATCCGCCCGAACTGGCTTCGCTTGACGATCATCCCGCCGTGCTCGTGCACGAAGGGGATCTGTCTCTGACCGAACGGCAGCTGCGCGTGTCGATCGTGGGTTCTCGGGCTGCCGGCGAGGCGGCGCGCGCAGATGCGCGCAGGATCGCGCGCGAGCTGGCTTCGCGCGGGGCCGTCATTGTTTCCGGTCTTGCCGCCGGCATCGATACGGCGGCTCATGAAGGCGCGCTTGAGGCAAAGTGCCCGTCCGGAAAGCCCGGGCGCACGATTGCGGTCATGGGCACGCCGCTTGCGATGCCGTGGCCGCCCGCCAATGCGGGTCTCGCGCGCCGCATTGCCGAATACGGCCTTCTCATATCACTGGCTCCGCAGGTGTACGGTCTTTCCTTTACGGATGAGGAGCGTACGGCAAGCCTCGTCGCGCGAAATCGCGCCGTTGCAGCGCTTGGTCTGGGATCTCTGGTGATGGCGGGAAAGGAAGGCTCGAGCACGCTTCGCGAAGTGGCGTATTCGCTTGAGCTGGGACGACCGGTGCTGCTCTGGCACACGATTGTTGAGGAAGGAGAGCCGTGGGCGCTGAAGATGCTGGCCGATCCGCCGCGCGATGTGATGGGACGCGCGCTCGTTCAGGTGGTTTCGTCCGCTGAGGACGTGGAGGAGGCGCTTTCGCCGTGGAGCACGGTCTGGTGGCTTTGAGAGGCGCAAGCGGGGAGCGGCGGACAGTAAAAAATTAATTTTACAATGAATCGTCGCCCGAATAAATGGATGTCGCCAGTCTTCATGACATGCCGCAAAAGTTGTTGAAAGAGCGCAATTATTCCTAAAGCTCCTGTTTTATGATGAACATTAAGCAAGCGTTTGCGCTTCTCTCTCGAGCGACCGTGTTGCATCATTACCTCCTGGCTCGACCGGTCAGCTCTCGCAATTGTCCGCTTGCTATTTTCCCGCAGTGCGGCAGGCCCAAGCCTCTTCCCGTAGCCCGCTGCGGGTTTTTTTGTCCCTGCGAATCGTGTTGAGCCTCATATATAAGAATGAATAATCATCATGACATTCTCCGTTTGGCTCACTTTCCTCGGTGCGAGCCTGCTTCTATCCGCTGCGCCGGGTCCTGACAATCTTTTCGTGCTCGCACAAAGCGCGGTTTACGGGGTTCGCGCCGGCGTCACCGTCGTGCTCGGCCTGATGACGGGCCTGGTCTTTCAAACGCTCTTCGCAGCCTGCGGGCTCGCGGCGGTTGTTGCGGCCGTACCCGTGCTCTTCATGGCGATCAAGCTCGCGGGCGCCGCTTATCTTCTCTATCTGGCATGGGGCGCCTGGACGCATGCCTCCGATCCGGTCGGGACGGGAAAGGCCGTTGCACTCTCCCCCATTCAGCTCTGGCGGCGCGGGCTCATCATGAACATCACGAACCCGAAGGTTCAGATCTTCTTCCTGGCCTTCTTCCCGCAGTTTGTTGCTCCGGGCACGACCGGCTGGGCGCTTGTCCTTCAGATGGTCGTCCAGGGCCTGACCTTCATCTTCGCGACCTTTGTCGTCTTTACGGCGATCGCCTGGGCGGCCGGCGCGGCGGCTGAAAAGCTGAGAAGCCCGAGCTTCTCGCTTTGGCTCAACCGCGGCAGCGCCGTGCTGTTCCTTGTGCTTGCGATCTTCACCGTCCTTTCCTGACGAAGAAGACAAAACACCCGCAGGATATTGCGTCCTGCGGGTGCCTGTTTTTTGCAATCGGCGGGCTTAAAGGTTGCGCTCGATGAAGTCCTTCAGTTCGCCCGGCGTCTTCACTTCGACGATGCGGTCGACTTCCTGGCCGTTCTTCACCACGACCATCGTCGGGATGTGCTTCACGGCGAACGTTTTGACGACCTTCGGATTTTGTTCGGAATCACAGGAGGCGAAGACGGCGCGATCGGCATTGGCCTGAGCAAGCTGCATGAAGAAGGGCTGGGCGCGGCGGCAGTCCGGACACCAGCTTGCGCCGATGGCGAGAATCACGGGCTTGTCCGTTGCGAGAACGGATTCAAGGCTGGCGTCGGTGACCATGACGATGTCGTTCATTTGAAAACTCCTTCATGAAAACGGAAGTCCACGTACCGAACATCGGTCGGTTCGAAGAACTCTGTTGTTTTGTTCGTTAGAGTAATCCTATCACAAAACAGTATTTAATTAGAGCGTGTTCGGAGAATCTGTAGCGCGATCATGGTATCTGAAAACATTTTGTAAATGAAAGATAGGCGTTTTCGTGAATGGAGAGGGCCGGAGACAAAAGACGCCGGCTACTCGTGCTGCAGTTCGTCGCCTTTTGATATTCTAGATATTCTTGGAATGTATTGACTTATGCGCGTGTGGCGGCCTTGAGTTCGGAGGCGGCTGCGGCGAGGGCCTTGAGCATGGCCGGCTTGTCGTCGATGTGTTCGTTGATGATCTTCACGAGCGCAGAGCCCACGATGACGCCGGCGGCGCCGGATTGCAAGGCGTTTCTTACGTGTTCCGGACGGGAGATGCCGAAGCCGAGCAGTGCGGGCGGGGCCTGTCGTGCTCAGCGGTTGATCCAGAAGATCTGGGCGTCGATGCAGTTGCTCCGTCAACAGATCCAGAAGAAGCCCGACAAAGCCAAGGTGCCGGTTTCCATGAAGAAATACCTGTCGCTTGTTTACGAAAGCACACAAGCTACAGGCGAAGAGCCGAAAGTCAAGATGCCCGTTGATGTCGAATTCAACATGACGGGTTGCCAAGAGGCAATCGACGGCTCCGGCTTTTATGCAATAGCTTCGGGCACGGATCGCACTGCCGCTCAGATTCACGATCTTTATGGTTTGCGCGACATTTCTGAGAAGCAGTACAGCATTCTCAAGTCTCAGCTTAACGGCGACACCACCCGCTCGCACACAGATCAAGGCATCAAGTCCCGGTTAGCCGTCTGCTTTATTGCAAGCATCATCCGTACGGAAATCGAGCTCGCCTGCAAGGCGCTGGATCTGGATACGAATGTGATGATCCGAAAGCTGGACCGAGCGTACTTTACATACCTGCCCAACGGAACCTACCAAGCCGTCTACAACTTTGGAAAGAGCCTCAAAGAGCTGCTTGGAACGTTTGGAATCCGGGAAGCGCACTTCGGCAAATTTGCCGAGGAATTCAACAACGTGAGCAATCCGATCCAGTCTTTGAAAAGATGCATCCCGTCGCTGGAACCCATTCCGGCGAATCCAGGCCGCGGGCGTCGCAAAGGCAGCAAAAACAAGAAAACGATCGAGCGCGAGATGCGGGAAAAGCAGCTTGAGGCCGAAGCAATTGCCAAAGGGATTGAGTTGCCGGCAAAACGCGGTCCGGGTCGACCGAAGGGCAGCAAGAACAAGAAGACGATTGAACGTGAGCAGCGTGAGGCACTGGCTGCGCAAAAGGCCGCCGCAGAAGGCAAGCCGATCGAAGAGCCGGCTAAACGCAAACCCGGCCGTCCGAAAGGCAGCAAGAACAAGAAGACGATTGAGCGTGAGAAGCACGAGGTGTTGGCCGCGCAGAAGGTCGTTGCTGAAGGCAGTTCTGTCGAAATCCCGGTCAAGCGCGGCCCCGGTCGCCCGAAGGGAAGCAAGAACAAGAAAACGCTCGAACGCGAGGCACGAATCGCTGCAGCGCGAGCCAGGGCTGAGAGGCAACGTCGCAAGAAAACGGCACTGACCAGTGGCAAGAAACCGCCGGAAGGGACCCCTACACCGACGACGGGTTAACGCAAAATATTCGGCCAGATTGACCCGCGAACTCACTCACGCTGTACCGTTTTTCGAGAAATTCACGAATAAGACAAACTGACTAGATGCAAACGAGTTCGAAAGACCGGTAAATAATCCTTATCGAGGCTTTAGAACATCGGTATTGGTGCGCCGCCGGTTTTTTCTGTAGCATGAAGTGACTGTTTTGCAGAACGCAAGGTGTAGTGGTTTGATTTGATTGAAACCACAATATGTTGTGTTCTTGTCGTGCATTTCTGAGTCCGGAACGGGCCGGAATCGAACGCCTCATTGACCCTGATTTGAATGGAAAACCGACCGATGGCTGTTCAGATTGATTTGAGCCGAGACGCGCTTTTTGACGAGCTCGGGCTCATGCGCCTTCGCGAAAGCTACATGCGGCCCGAGGAGAAAAGTCCTCAGGAGCGCTTCAAGTTCGTGGCCGAGACCTTCGGCTCGAATCCGGCGCATGCCGCCCGCATTTATGACTACGCCAGCCGCCACTGGCTGTCCTTTGCAACGCCCGTTCTCGCCTTCGGCCGCACGGGCCGCGGCCTGCCGGTCTCGTGCTATCTCTCCTACATGGACGACAGCGCCGACGGGCTTGTGGAGACGCTCTCCGAAGTGAACCGCCTGTCCATGCTCGGAGGCGGCGTCGGCATTCATGTCGGGATTCGTTCAGCCGACGAAAAGTCCGTGGGTGTCATGCCGCATCTCAAGGTTTATGACGCCTCGTGCCTGGCGTACCGCCAGGGCTCGACCCGCCGCGGCTCCTATGCCGCCTTTCTCTCGATCGATCATCCGGACATCATTCCGTTCATCGAGATGCGAAAACCGACGGGCGACCAGAACCTCAAGGCGCTCAACCTTCACCACGGCGTGAACATCAGCGACGCCTTCATGGAGAAAATCGAGGCTTCGATGCGAGATGCCGATGCGGACGACTCGTGGGACCTTCATCATCCGACGACGGGCGAGGTCGTGGCGACCGTGTCCGCGCGCGACCTGTGGCAGCGCATTCTCGAAATGCGCATGCAGACGGGCGAGCCGTATCTGGTCTTCACGGATGCGGCCAACCGGGGCCTGCCGTCCTGGCTGAAGGACAAGGGGCTGGCCATTCACGGCTCCAATCTCTGCACCGAGATCTTCCTGCCGACCTCGAAGGAGCGCACGGCCGTCTGTTGCCTTTCGTCCGTCAATCTCGAGTACTACGACGAATGGCGGGGCAACGCGCAGTTCATCGACGACGCGATGGAGTTTCTCGACAACGTGCTCCAGCACTTCATCGATCATGCGCCCGACGGCATTCGCCGCGCTCGTTATTCCGCCATGCGCGAGCGCAGCGTGGGACTCGGCGCCATGGGCTTTCACGCCTATCTGCAAAAGCGCGGCATTGCGTTTGAATCCGCCGCCGCGAAGTTCACGAACCGCGACATCTTCAAGCACATCGCCGCAGCCGTCGAAAAGGCCGATGCCAGGCTCTGCGCCGAGCGCGGACCCTGTCCCGATGCGGCCGACTCGGGCGTCATGCGCCGATTCTCGCATCGCACGGCCGTGGCGCCCAATGCGTCGTCGTCTCTCATCATGGGCGGCACGAGTCCCTCGATTGAGCCCTATCGCGCGAACATCTATCGCCAGGACACGATCTCGGGCGCCTACATCGTGAAGAACCGCTTTCTCAAGGCCGAGCTCGCCGGGCGCGGCCTCGACACCGACGAAGTCTGGGCCGACATCATCGCGCACGACGGATCCGTGCAGCACCGCGAGGATCTGCCGAAGGAGGTTCGCGACGTCTTCAAGACCGCGATCGAGATCGACCAGCGCTGGATCATCGAGCTTGCTGCCGACCGCCAGGCCTTCATCGATCAGGGGCAGAGCGTGAATCTCTTCTTCCCGCCCGACGTTTCGATCGCCTATCTGCACGCCTGCCACTTCTCTGCATGGAAGAAGGGTTTGAAGAGCCTCTACTACAACCGCTCCGACAAGCTTCGCAAGGCGGACCGCGTCGGCGTTCGGGTCGAGCGCCGACGCATCGAGGATGAGATCAGCATGCAGGCCGTCGCCGACAACACCACCTGCCTTGCCTGCGAAGGCTGAACGAAGGACAGACACATCATGACCGACAAGAACACCGCTGGCGGGCTTCTTTCGCCCCGCACCTGCTTCAAGCCCTTTCGATACCCATGGGCCTACGAGGCCTTCATGCAGTCCGAGCAGATGCACTGGCTCTGGACCGAGGTGCCCATGCTCGAGGACGTGAAGGACTACAACCTCAAGCTTTCCGAGAGCGAGCGGGACTTTCTCACGAAGATCCTCCGCTTTTTCACACAGGGCGACATCGACGTTTCGGGCGCCTACGTGAACCACTATCTTCCGCGCTTCGGTCAGCCGGAAATCCGCATGATGCTTTCGTCCTTTGCGGCGCGCGAGGCCGTGCACATCGCCGCCTACTCGCATCTCATCGAGACGCTCGGACTCCCGGAATCCATCTACAACGAATTCCTGCAGTATGAGGCCATGGCCGCCAAGCACGACTTCTTCAACGAGGTCGCCGGGGACAGCTGGGATCTGGCCGCCCAGATCGCAGCCTTCTCCGCCTTCACCGAAGGCATGCAGCTCTTTTCGTCCTTCGTCATGCTCCTAAACTTCACGCGCAACGGCACGATGAAGGGCATGGGCCAGATCATCGCCTGGTCGATCGCCGACGAGACGCTGCATACCGAGTCCATGACGAGGCTCTTTCGCGAATACATCGTTGAGAATCCCGAGCTCTGGAACGACGCGCTCAAGGCCAAGATCTACGGCATCGCCGAGACGATGGTCGAGCTCGAGGACCGTTTCATCGACCTTGCCTTCGGCGTCTCCGAAATGCGTCGCCTCACGCGGGACGAGGTTCGAAGCTACATCCGCTACATTGCGGACCGCCGCCTCATCGGACTTGGCATGAAGGGCATTTTCGGCGTGAAGAAGAATCCGCTGCCTTGGGTGGATGCCATGCTGGGCGTATCGCATACCAACTTTTTCGAGAACCGAGTCGTCGACTATGCCAAAGGCAGTTTGACGGGCAGTTGGGGAGATGTCTGGGGCAAAGCGGCTGTGGCACAGGCAAAGATGGTGCGTTAAAAATCGGGCAGGCTGAGGCTTGTGACGATTGCTCTTCGACCAAATGCCCATTTTTGGGCAATGCCCCCGCATTTCTCCCCTTAGGGGACTTCTACATATTCGACCTGACTCAGGGGAGTTTTGAGGCTTCTAGAAGGTAGGGTTTCTACGGATATGCAAAAGCCCCCCAATCAAGAAGCCTCTCAATCAGGGGTGGTACGGGTTACTGTTGCGGGGAGGACCTGTGCGTCATCTCGGAGACGCGGCCGGGGCCAATCTAGACCGGTGCGGTGGGCGGCCCCAGCGTCTTTCTGAAGCCGCATTCCTTCAGCTGTACCAACCTGTTTAGGTTGTAGCAGAAGACAAGCATCCAATGACGCGCATAATTGCGCGCTAGTCCCACATAGAGAGAACGAGCACCATGCAACGAGTTTTCCACGAAACCAAAAACATGCTCAATTCGACTACGGACGGATGATTTCACGCGGTTATTCGC
>CAKQKT010000092.1 GCA_934249275.1 uncultured Sutterella sp.
GTGCGGTAGGCAGGATTCGAACCCACGACCCTCTGGTTCGTAGCCAGATACTCTATCCAACTGAGCTACTACCGCACACTTTGTTCCACAGGTTTGATGGTGCGGTAGGCAGGATTCGAACCCACGACCCTCTGGTTCGTAGCCAGATACTCTATCCAACTGAGCTACTACCGCGTCAAAACTGTAGGAGCAGAATATTACGCCAACTTCCCATGAAATGCCAAGAGGAAAATGGAAAATACCATAAATACGGTATATGGGCTGCTTAGAGGTTCATGGCGAGCACGAACGAAGAAAGGAAAACAGCCCCGGAAGCGGTGCTTCCGAGGCTGTTGTTGGCGGTTCGACCGATCGGAGATCAGTCTTCGCGGCGTCTGATGACGGTGACGTATTCGCCCGCCGATTCGTTGGCGTCCTGGCTCACGAGTTCGTGGCCTGTCTGGCGGCAGAATTCCGCCAGGTCGGCCAGGCTGTGCTTGTCGGTGCTGACGACGCGCAGAAGAGCGCCGCCCGCCATCTTGGCGAGGGCCTTCTTGGCGCGCAGCACCGGCATCGGGCAGTTGAGACCGGGCAGGCAGAGATCGACGACTTCAAGCGTTTCGGTCATCTTGCCGCCTCAGAGCTTGGCTTCGACCCAGGCCTGAACGTCGGCGAGCGCGGCGTCGAGGCCTTCGGCGTTCTGGGCGCCGGCCATGGCCATGTCGGGCTTGCCGCCGCCCTTGCCGCCGAGCTTCTGCGCGACGGAGTTGACGAGTTCGCCGGCCTTGATGCGGGCGGTGAGGTCGCGGGTGACGCCGGCGGCGAGCTGGACGCGGCCTTCGGCGCTGACGGCGGCGAGAACGGCCACGGCGGTGCCGAGCTTGTCCTTGACCTTGTCCATCGTTTCGCGAAGGGCCTTGGCGTCGGCGCCGTCCATGCGGGCGGCGAGGACCTTGATGCCCTTGACTTCAACGGCCTTTTCGAGGAGGGAGTCGCCCATGCGGCTGGCCATCTGGCTCTTGAGCTGTTCGAGCTGCTTTTCGAGAGCCTTGACGTTGGCCATCATGTCGTCGATCTTGGCCGGCAGGTCGCAGGCCTTGACGTTGAAGCGGAAGGCGGCCTGGCCGAGGAGGGCGGCGTTCTTCTGGGCTTCGTGAACGGCGTTCATGCCGGTGACGGCTTCAATGCGGCGGATGCCGGCGGCAACGCCAGCTTCGCCGAGGATCTTGAAGGAGCCGATGTCGCCGGTGCGGGCAACGTGCGTGCCGCCGCAGAGTTCGACGGAGTTGCCGATCGTCTGAACGCGGACGATGTCGCCGTACTTTTCGCCGAAGAGCATCGTGGCGCCGGTCTTGCGGGCTTCTTCGAGCGGCAGGACTTCAGCCTTCGTGGCCGTGTTGGCGAGAATCTGGGCGTTGACGAGGTCTTCGACCTGAGCGATCTGCTCGGCCGTCATGGCCTGGCTGTGGGAGAAGTCGAAGCGGAGCTCGGTCGGGGAGACGAGGGAGCCCTTCTGTTCGACGTGTTCGCCGAGAACCTTGCGCAGGGCCTTCTGGAGAAGGTGGGTTGCGGAGTGGTTGCGCTGCGTGGCGTTGCGGAGGTCTTCGTTGACCGTCAGGCGGAACGTGTCGCCGACGGCAACGCAGCCTTCTTCAATGTGGCAGGAGTGGCCCGTGACCTTGCCCTTGACGCGGATCGTGTCGAGAACGGCGACGAGGGAGGCGTCGTTGCGGCAGAGGCCGCGGTCGCCGAGCTGGCCGCCCTGTTCGGCGTAGAACGGGGTGCGGTCGAAGACGACGATGCAGTCGTCGCCGGCTTCGGCGCGTTCGACGGCCTGGCCGTCCTTGTAGACGGCGAGAACCTTGGCGTTGTCTTCCTCAAGGGTTTCGTAGCCCGTGAAGACCGTGTCGGCGCCCGTGTATTCGAGGCCGGCGGCCATCTTGAACTTGGCGCTGGCGCGGGCGGCTTCGCGCTGGCGGGCCATGGCGGCATCAAAGCCGTCAAGGTCGATCTTGACGTTGCGTTCGCGGCAGACGTCGCCCGTCAGGTCGGCCGGGAAGCCGTACGTGTCGTGCAGCTTGAAGACCACTTCGCCGTCGAGGATGCCGTCCTTGGAGCCGGCGATGGCGGCGTCAAGGATTTCCATGCCCTTGGAGAGGGTGAGGAAGAAGCGGCGTTCTTCTTCTTCGATAACCTTTTCAATGCGCGGATTGTTGATTTCCGGATAGGCTTCGGCCATTTCGGCGCGAACGGCGTCGACGAGCTTGTAGAAGAAGGGCTTGCGGGCGCCGAGCTTGTAGCCGTGGCGGATGGCGCGGCGGCAGATGCGGCGCAGAACGTAGGCGCGGCCTTCGTTGCCCGGAACGATGCCGTCGGCGACGGAGAACGTGCAGGAGCGGATGTGGTCGGCGATCACCTTGAGGGACGGGGATTCCGGATCAACGGATTCGCCGCTCGTTTCTTCGAGAACGCGCTTGACGCTGGCCAGGAGGTTCTGGAAGAGGTCGATGTCGTAGTTGTTGTGCACGCCCTGGAGAACGGCGGCAATGCGTTCGAGGCCCATGCCCGTGTCGACGGAGGGCTTCGGAAGCTTGTGCATGACGCCGCGTTCGTCGCGGTTGAACTGCATGAACACGAGGTTCCAGATTTCAATGTAGCGGTCGCCGTCTTCTTCGGGGCTTCCCGGAGGGCCGCCCTGGATCTTGTCGCCGTGGTCGTAGAAGATTTCGGTGCAGGGACCGCAGGGACCCGTGTCGCCCATCATCCAGAAGTTGTCGGACATGTAGCGGGCGCCCTTGTTGTCGCCGATGCGGACGATGCGTTCGGCGGGAATGCCGACTTCCTTGTTCCAGATGTCGTAGGCTTCGTCGTCTTCAGCGTAGACCGTGACCCAAAGCTTTTCGGCCGGCAGCATGAAGTGCTTCGTCAGGAGTTCCCAGGCGAAGTTGATGGCATCGTGCTTGAAGTAGTCGCCGAACGAGAAGTTGCCGAGCATCTCGAAGAACGTGTGATGACGGGCGGTGTAGCCGACGTTGTCAAGGTCGTTGTGCTTGCCGCCGGCGCGGATGCACTTCTGAGCCGTCGTGGCGCGGGTGTACGGACGCTTGTCGAAGCCAAGGAACACGTCCTTGAACTGGTTCATGCCGGCGTTCGTGAAGAGAAGCGTCGGGTCATGGGCGGGAACGACCGGGCTGGAAGCGACGATCGTATGGCCCTTGCTTTCATAGAATTTCAGAAAGGTGCGGCGAATGTCTGCGACTTTCATAAATAAGTCTTCGGGACTTTGGGTCTGAGGGCGGCTGCCGGATCAGGCTTGTCCCATCTCCTATAGGTTTTTGTCAATTCGGTGCCGTGCAGCTGCATCCGGAGGAAGGATGCCCCGGCCGGCGGCGGGGACGGAAGGCGCCCAAACTGGGTGGGCGGCGGGTTCCGAGGCGGCCCGCTCCGGCTCATGACCGGCAATGTCGGCCACGGCATGAACGGTATGTCGCGAGCTCTGCGTAAAAGCCCAGGACGAAAACAAACATTTTACCTCCAACGGCATGCGCTCGGCCGCGCAAATCCCTGTCGGGATGCGGTTTTTTCATTTTTCGCGGCCATTTTTGCCGCAAAAAACAACGCCCGCCTCGGTTGAGGCGGGCGGCCGGAGTCTTGCGGGACGCCTTCGGGCATCCCTTGAGCCAGATCAGGCGATGCGGGAATAGCCGCCGGCGCGCGTGGATTCGCGCAGGTAGCGGTCGAAGTGCATTGCGACGGCGCGCACGAAGATCTTGCCCTTGGCGGAGACGACGAGGCGGTCGTCGTAGAGCTCGACGAGCTCGTGCTTGACGTAGGGCTTCATCTTGCCGAGCTCGTAGGTGAAGGTTTCGTCGAAGTTGATGCCGAAGCGTTCTTCAACGTCGCGCTTGCGAAGCTCGAAGTTGCACATGATCGTCATGATCACGTAGCGGCGCATTTCGTCGTCGGCGTTGAGCAGGTAGCCGCGGTTCGTGGCGAGGCGGCCTTCGCGGATGGCGGCGTAGTAGTCCTCAAGCTCGCGCGGGTTGCAGGCGTAGGCATTGCCGATCTTGGAGATGCTCGAGACGCCGAGGGCGACCATGTCGCATTCGGCCTTCGTCGAATAGCCCTGGAAGTTGCGCTGCAGGGAGCCTTCCTTCTGCGCGATGGAGAGCTCGTCGGTCTCCTTGGCGAAGTGGTCCATGCCGATGTAGCGGTAGCCGTTGGCGGTGAGGCGCTTGATGGCGTCGAACATGATGTTGACCTTCTCGACCGTGTCGGGGAGGTCGGCTGGCAGAATGCGGCGCTGCGGCTTGAAGTGGTTCGGCAGATGAGCGTAGTGATAAAGCGCGATGCGGTCGGGCGAAAGCTCGAGAACCTGATCGATCGTCTTTTCAAACGTGGCGCGGTTCTGCTTCGGCAGGCCGTAGATGAGGTCCATGTTGATGGATTCAAAGCCGTTTTCGCGGGCGGCGTCCATCGTGGCCTTCGTCATTTCGAACGGCTGGATGCGGTTGACGGCCTTCTGTACGTCCGGATTGAAGTCCTGAACGCCGAGAGACATGCGGTTGAGGCCGAGGTCGTGCAGGTGCTTGACCTTGTCGGCGTCGCAGGTGCGGGGGTCGACCTCAATCGAGAATTCGCCGCCCTTGGCGAGCGGGAAGCGCTTCGTGAGCGTTTCCATCATGAGCGTGAGTTCGTCGTTCGTGAGGAACGTCGGCGTGCCGCCGCCGAAGTGGAGCTGCTCGAGCTCGATGGAGCCCGTGATGGATTCCTTCACGAGGTCGGCTTCGCGTCCGATCATGTCGATGTACTCGGCGCTGCGGGAATGGTCGCGCGTGACGATCTTGTTGCAGCCGCAGTAGTAGCAGACGTCGTTGCAGAAGGGAACGTGCACGTAGAGGGAGAGGTCGGCGGGGTCCTTCGCTTGGGCACGGCCGGCGAGGGCCTTGCGGTAGTCTTCGGCGCCGAAGCTGGCGTTGAAGCGGTCGGCGGTCGGATACGACGTATAGCGGGGAGCGGGCACGTCGAATTTGCGCAGGAGGTCCATTTCGGGCAGTTCAACGCCGCTGGTGGCAGGATTCGTCATCTGAGGATTTTCCTTGATCTGTGACTTAGGTTAAACTTCCTGATAATATTGAGGCCGCAGATCGCTTTTTGTTGACTCACGTCAACAAGAACTTGCGCCAAAAGTGCTGTGCAAAAGCAAATCGACGAAGGAATGGATCCGGGCTTCAGGATGTATGTGGGCATTCTAAACGCGGCAGATTATTTCTAGATTATTGAAGGCGATGATGCGGCCGCTCTTTAGCATGCGGCCGGCGGTCTTTTTTCATCAGAGGGGAGCACGGGGCACCGGCATCCTTTCAAAACGGGGGCAAGATGAATATCACGACACTGCGCATTGGCTGTTCGAACTGCAATCTCAGGGAAGTTTGCATGCCGCTCGGCCTGACGCTCAAGGAAATGGAAACGGTGGAGGAGCTCGTCTCCGCGCGCCGCCGCATTCGCCGAGGCGAGGCGCTCTATCGTGCCGGCGACTATTTCAACAACCTCTACGTGGTCCGACTGGGCTTTCTCAAGAGCACGGTCATGAGCAGCGACGGCCGCGAGCAGGTGACGAACTTCTTCATGGCCGGCGAGATGATCGGTCTCGACGGCATTTCGAGCAATGTTTACTCCTGCGACGTCGTTGCGCTTGAGGATACGGAAGTCTGCGTTCTTCCGTTCGATCGATTCGAACAGGCGACGACCACGATTCCGACGATGGGCAAGCATTTCCAGAAGATGCTTTCTCGCGAAATCGTCCGCCAGCACGGCGTGATGCTTCTGCTCGGCTCCATGCATGCCGAAGAGCGTCTTGCCGCCTTCCTCCTGTCGCTCTCCCAGCGATTTGAGAATCGCGGCTATTCCCGCAGTGAATTCGTGCTTCGCATGACGCGCGCCGAAATCGGCTCCTATCTCGGCCTCAAGCTCGAGACGGTGAGCCGCGTGCTCTCGCGCTTCTCGCATGACGGCCTCATCGAGGTCAATCAGAAGCACGTTCGAATCTTCGATCCGGAAGGCCTTCGCGCCATCGTCTCCGCGGTCGATCTCGATCACACGCCTTCTGCAGGCTATGCCGCCGGCATGTCCTCCCACGTGATTCACAAGGCTTGACGCCTTCGAATCCTGGCATGAAAAAAGCTCGTCATTCTTCGGAACGGCGAGCTTTTTTGTTGGCGGCGAGCTGCTGAGATGCTTAGCCAAACCGCCGGGAAACCCTCGCCTTTGTGAGGCGGGGATGAGAGGCGGAAAAGACAGCGAAGAGCGAGGCATGCGTCAAAATAGGAAGCCTCATATAATGAAAATTCCATACCTTTTCTGCCTCTGTCACGAATGATCCGCGCCATCCGAATTCGCATTTATCCGACGCCCGACCAGAAAAAATATCTGGCCGGACTTTTCGGTGCCGTGCGGTTCTGCTACAACAAGGCGCTGTATCTTAAGACGCATTTCTACAAGGTGAAGGGCATCAATCTTCACCCAATTCACGACCTTAAGAAGCTCATCGCCATTGCAAAGAAGACGAAGAAGTACGCCTGGCTGTCGGAATACGACGCCATTGCACTTCAGGAATCTGTTCGCAATCTGAACAAAGCCTACAGCCGCTTTTTCAAGAAGGAAGGCGGTTATCCGCACTTCAAATCCAGACGTGGCGAGCAGTCCAGCTACCATTGCATGAGTGTTTCGGCAGGCGACGACTTCGTCAAGGTGCCGAAGATGAAGAAGATCAAGGCCGTCATGCATCGCAGGATCGAAGGCAAAGTGAAGAGCATTACGCTCTCGATGGATGCCTGCGGCGACTACTGGGCTTCCGTTCTCTACGAGGACGGCCTGACCGAAGCCGTGCCTGCGACATGCGTTCGCCAATCCAGGATGGTTGGCGTTGACGTCGGCATCGAGACCTTCGGCACATGCTCCGACGGTGAAAAGATCAAGTCTCCCAAAGCTCTCAAGCGAGCCGAAAAGAAGCTCAAGAAGGCAGAAAGGAAGCAAGAATCGTGAGAAGGCCCGCAAGCGTCTGGCGAAATTGCACCGCAAGGTGAAGCGCCGCCGCAGCGATTTCCTTCACAAGACCTCTCGACGATTGGTGAACGAAAACCAAGCGCTGATTTTCGAGACTTTGAAAATTCAAGGCATGATGAAGAATCACCATCTTGCAAAGGCGATTGCCGATGCAGGATGGGGTGAATTCATGCGCCAGTGCGAATACAAGGCGAAGCATGAAGGCAGGATCTTTGCAAAGATCGGCACCTTCTATCCGTCCTCGAAGACATGTTCCGCCTGCGGTCACAAGCTCAAGGAACTGAGCCTTGCAACCCGCAGCTGGACGTGTCCGCATTGCGGCGCACATCATGACCGCGATCTGAATGCCTCCCTGAACATCAAGCAGGAAGGCAT
>CAKQKT010000093.1 GCA_934249275.1 uncultured Sutterella sp.
GCAAGGTTGCAACCGTGCCGCGGCGGCGCAGAATCGTGATGAGATCCTGCATGTGCGCCGACTCCGGCCTCTTGAAGCCGGAACCCTCGACGGGGTTGACGGCAATGAAGTTCACCATCGCATAGCGGCCTACAATCAGATCCGCCAGGCGCCCGACCTGCTCGGGCGCATCGTTGATGCCCGCCATCAGCGTCCATTCGATCTGAGCCGGATAGCCGGTCTCGTCCGCATAGGCAAGCGTCCTTTCGAGAAGCGTCTCGACGGGAATGTCCTTCGAATTGGTGAGGAGCCTTCTGCGAAGCACATTGTCGGTCGTGTGAAGGCTGAGCGCAAGCGCCGGACGCACGGAAAGAGCCGGTAGCCTGTCGAAGAGCCTGTGGTCGCCCACGGTCGAAACCACGATGTCCTTGTGGGCGAGCCCGCAGACGTTCCCAAAAAACTCCACGGCCTCGCAGACGGCATCAAGATTGTGACTCGGCTCGCCCATGCCCATGAGAACGATCTTCTTGACGTCGTTTCGCACGCGCCTGGCCTCGCAGTACTGCGCAACGATCTCGGCGCTCGAAAGCTGGCGCACGAGCCCGCCCTTGCCCGTCATGCAGAAAACGCATCCGACGGCGCAGCCCACCTGCGTGGAAACGCAGAGGCCCTGTCTCGGCAGCAGCACCGACTCGACGCACTCGCCGTCCTCAAGCCCGAGAATGAGCTTGACGGTCTCGGCCTCGGCGCTTCGCACCGGAAGCGCATGCGACAAGCTGTCAAGCCTTTCGCGGATGGCGGGGAGCGCCTCGGCCACGGCCTTCGGGAAGCTCTCGCCCTTTCTGGCCTCCCACGGGGCAAGTCCCGCCCAGGCAAGAAAGATGCGTCGAACATGCTGCGGCTTGGCGCCCAGCGCCTGCCACTCGGCAGCAAGTTCGCTCAGATGAGGGCCTCGGGCCATGAATTCTCCTAATATATATGGGAAGTGAATTGCAAAGCCGTGATTTTATCCGAACTAGCAGCCGAATTCAGAAAAATCGCGTGTCAAGAGCGTCCTTCGCGCCGCCGTCCTCTTTGGACAACTCTGCGCCATTCCGCTCCCCGCCGCACATTTCCGACATTTAATACCATGTTTACGGTATTTTGCATTATCACCCTTGCAAAGACGGGAACATCCTGTACAATTCAAGTCTCTCGAGAACGACACGTTCTTGAGAAAACAAAAGACTGGTGGGAATAGCTCAGTTGGTAGAGTCCCGGATTGTGATTCCGGTTGTCGTGGGTTCGAGTCCCATTTCCCACCCCAGATTCTTAAGCCCCTGCAGATGCAAGTCTTCAGGGGCTTTTCTTTTTCATTTTTCCGAACGGCACCCTGTCACATCAAAGAGACTGCAGAAAAAAAACGAAGATCAGGTTTTCCCCGCCTCCCGAAACCGTCTCTCTGTGCTATCGTTGAAAACCTTCGCGAGAGGCGTTCATAAGAGACACCGCGACGAAGAAGCGTGCCAAAGAACACGCTCGCACAACAGCTTTTCAACCCAATCACTCCCCATGAAAACCTTCACCTTCAAGGAGCGCTGCCTGATCGGCCTCACGCTCTTTTCGATGTTCTTCGGCGCAGGCAATCTGATCTTCCCGCCGTTCCTCGGCGCCCTCGCGGGCGAATCCACCCTGACCGCCCTGTCGGGCTTTGCCGTCACAGCCGTGCTCTTCCCGATTCTCGGCGTGGCCGCCGTTGCCCGCTCCGGCGGTCTCAACACGCTCGCCTCCCGCGTGCAACCGGCCTTTGCGTTCCTCTTCACGCTTCTCATTTATCTCTCGATCGGTCCCTGCCTCGCCATTCCTCGTACGGCCGGCACGTCCTTTGAGATGGCCATCGCCCCGCTCTTTTCCGGCGAAGGCGCCCTGACGGGCTCCATCATGGGCTTTGAAGCTCACGCCGCCGCTCAGGCCGCCTACTCGGTCTTCTTCTTCCTGCTGGCCTTCACGATTGCCCTCAATCCTGAAAAGCTCACTCAGCGTCTCGGCAAGATTCTCTCTCCGACGCTCCTGACGCTCATTGCGGTTCTCTTCGTTGCCGTCATCATCAATCCGATCGGCAGCTACGGCTCCGTCCACGCCCCGTACGACGTCTCTCCGCTCGTTCGCGGCTTCATCGAAGGCTATCAGACGATGGACACCCTGGCCGCCCTCAACTTCGGCCTCATCATTGCGATGAACATTCGCGCCCTCGGCGTCCAGAAGGACTCCGGCGTCGTTCGCGAAACCATCCTCGCAGGCTTTGTTGCCGGCCTTCTCCTCATCACGGTCTATGCCGCTCTCGCCCACATCGGCGCCGAAGCCGGCGGCGCGGGCCTCACGGGTGAAAACGGCGCCCAGACGCTTACGGGCGTCGTGACGACGATCTTCGGGCCCTTCGGCCTCTGCATCCTCGGTGCGATCTTCTTCATCGCCTGTCTGAACACCTGCGTAGGCCTCCTCTCCTGCTGCTCGAACTACTTCCGCGACACGTTCCCGGTTCTCGGCTACCGCGGCTGGCTCACGGTCTTCGCCGTGACGAGCACGATCATCGCCAATGCCGGCCTCACCGCCATCCTGAAGTTCTCGATTCCGGTGCTCGTCGCGATCTACCCGATCGCTCTCGTGCTCATCATTCTGGCCTTCCTGCACCCGTTCATTGCCAGCCATCGCTTCGCCTACCCGGTGACGATGCTCTTCACGGGCGCCTCCGCCGTCACCGCGGGCTTCGCCCAAGCCGGCTTCAAGCTGCCGTTCTTCGCCGACTTCTTTGCGAAGATGCCGTTTGCCGCCGAAGGCCTTGACTGGGTTGTCCCGGCCGCCGCCGGCCTCCTCGTCGGCGTCGCCATCAGTCTCGTGATGCCGCGCAAGGCCGCCTAACGGTCCGACCGCTTCCGGCTTCATTCCAAGCGCCTTCAGAGAAAACTTTGAAGGCGCTTTTCATTTCTCCACACGCATTGCGTGCCGAAAGCAGAGGAAAAAACGCCGGCAACTCCAAGTCGTTTTTTTTCGGTTCGGCGCACCATGCCTTGGAAAACGGTTGACAATGCCAAATTGTCACCTAAAATATACGACTCGCCGTTTGAAGTCGATCTGTCAGAGCCGCATTCGAATCAGCCCACAAGCGACGCATTGAGCAGCATGCCTTGACCTGCCGCCAGGTCGGCTCCGTACAGGCACCGAAATCCAATGACAGAAACGAATCCTTTTGCTGAATGGCTATGCCGCGAACGCGCCGTACGCGGCGTCAATCGCACCGTCATGGCGAAGAATCTTGCACTGAGTGAAACGACGCTGCGTGAATACGAATTGGGACGCTACGTAGCCAAGCCCGCGCTTTTCGAACGTCTTCAATCCGTCATCGGACCGGCCCCGAAAAACGTCGTCGAATGGATGCACCTTCACGCGCTCACGCCGCACTCGGCATTCTGCAGACATGACGTGAAGCGGTCGCCATTCGGTCAATGGCTTCATGACGGACGCAGGAAGCTCAACCTCAAGCAACGGGAATTTTCTCTCAAGGTCGGCCTTGCACCCAACGCCATCGGACGAATTGAGAGAGGCGACCGCTTTGTCTCAAAAGAAGTGCTTGACAACATAGAAACACTGCTCGGGAAGATGCCCGATGACGTGAAAGCCTGGGCTGACGAAAAATTCCGGCAGAACTTCATGTCGAGAACAGTCAATTCGCCGGAAGAAGACTCGCCTTTTGGCCGGCTCCTGCGCGCGGAACGGCATTGCGTGAACGTCACTCGAAAAGAACTTGCGAAGCAGATCGGCGTCGCGCTTGTTCAGATTCAGAGATTCGAAGAAGGCACGCGTTCGGTCAGCATCGAAACTCTGGAAAAGCTTGCCGTCTTTTTCGGTCATGAGACTGTTCCGCAGGCATGGAAGGATGCGCTCTTTGAGGGCAATCAAACGCCGCGCGCCCGTTCGAGCATTTCTCTCGATAATCTCCCGCCTTTGGGGCAGGCCATGCGCAGGCAACGTCACGAGCTTGGCCTGTCGATAAGAGAAATCGCCGACAAGATGGGTATCTCATCCGTCACCATCAGTGGCTATGAGTCAGGCAAAAAAAAACATTTCCGACATTCGACTCCAGGAACTGGTTGTGGCCTATAAAGTGCCGGAGAAGCTCGATGAATGGTTCAAGCTTCGTCATCACTCACTTCAAGATCCGCAGAGCAATGCCGGCGGCTTCAACGAAGCTCTCTCTCACTTTGGCCGTCTGCTTCGCAACTGCCGTCAGGAACTCGGAATCACTCAACTGGAATTGAGTGAGGCGCTTGGAAAGGAAGGCAAATATGTCTGCTGCATCGAATACGGGCAGATTGGTCTGACGATGGACACTCTTCATGCCATCGTCAACTTCATGGGCATTCCGGAAATGCTTCAGGACTTCATCGAAGCCGTTGACGAAGACGAGAACTGGATGGTCGCACCCGGCCTTGATGAAAAGTATCTGACAGAAAGCGGTCGTCTCGCGCGTGAGAAACGACTGGCAATGGGTTTGACCCAAGCAGCATTGGCGGACATCGAAGGCGTATCGCACGAAACCATCAGTCGACGCGAATCTGAGCGCCCGACGTGGAAGCAATTGATGGCCGATAAAGAACGCTGATCCACCCGAGGGCCCGGTTTTTCAGGCCCCTTCTCATCAGGAATCTCAAAGAAGCTTCTTGAGCTTCTCCACGACCTCCACGTCGGCCGGGAGCCAGTCGACGCTGTCAAGTTCGTCAGGCGCGAGCCACTTGGCCGCTTCGTGCTCAACGAGGCAAATGGTGCCTTCCACAATCGATGACAGGAAGCAGTGCATCGTCAGATGGAACTTCGGGTAGTCGCATTCGACCGTCGTCACGAGCTGCTTCGGCTCGATCTTGACCTTGAGCTCCTCCTCAATCTCGCGCACAATGGCGGCCTCGGGCGTTTCGCCGGGCTCCATCTTGCCGCCCGGGAATTCCCAGCCGTCCTTGAAGTCGCCGTATCCGCGCTGAGTGGCCAGAATTTTGCCGTCGTGCTCGATGATGGCTGCAACCACTTCGATGGTCTTCATTTGTTCTTCGTCCTTTCTGTTTGTCGTTTATTCATAAATGGCGTCTGAGGATTCTAGTCCTCGCTAGCCGTGATGTACGTGTAAATATCGCCGCGCACGGGAACGTCGAGGCGATAGTTGATCTCAAAGGCCGCGTCGCCGGTCGCGGGCAGCGTGACCGGAATCGGCTCGCCCCTGGCTTCGATCTCGCCGAGGAAGTAAAAGGCCTTGGCCTCTCCCTGGTCCTTCTTGTTGCGGCGTACGAAAAGATAGATGCGATTGTCCCTGTCCTCAGCCGTGCGCTTGAACATGTGATCGGCGTCGGCCGACGTCGTCCTGCGCTTCGTCTTTGAAAGCGCCACAAGGTGCGAAGGCGAGATGAACCTGTCCTCGTAGGCGATGGCGTCCTCTGCCTTGTGGTAGTTGACGAACACCGGCAAAGTCTTCGTCTGCTTTTCATAGAAGTAGCCGCCGATGTTCTGCGCAGTCATGTTGGTCGGCCAGTTGAGCAGGCGGCAGACGTCCTCGTAGGTGTACTTTTCGTAAAGCACGAGATCCGTGTCCGCATAGCGTTTCGAAAACTTCGTCTCGTAGCGAGAGATCATGAAGTCCGTCAGGTCGGCAAGCATGTCGCGGAAGGCCGGACTGCGTTCGAGCTCCTCGCGAAGGCCGGCCGCCATGCGAAGGCCGCCCATGCCGTCGTCCTCGATGAAGACATATTCCTTCTGGCGCTCCGCCTCGTCCGCCGTTCTCACGAACTTGTTGGAGAGGAATCCGAAGACGCTCTTGAGATGCGCGGCGCAAGGCTCGATGCCGTAGCGGGAGAGTCCTTCGCAGAGCTCCTGATCGAGATTCTCGCGACCGGCGAGCAGCGTGCGAATGACAAGCGCCTCGGACACGCGGCGTCCCGCGCCGGCCTTTGAAGAGAGAAATTGGAGCATGCCGGCCGCGCGCGGCGTCAGGCGCGTCGCAAAGGTCTTCTCATACTTTTCGAGGAAGGCATAGTAGGAGCCGAACTTCTCAAAAAACTTGACCGCGTCAATCGAGCCGTATCTGTCAAAGTCGAGAAGTCCCGGAATTCGGCCGAGCTTGGCCTTGAGCTGATCGTAGCTCGTGCGGATGAGCTTCGAATCGCTCACGTTCGCGCGATCGATCGACTCATAGATGCGGCGGCGTACGATCTGATCGAAGTGCACGCTCGAAGCGCCCGGAATCTGCCTCAGGTCCACAGCCAGCGCACGGCGCATGTTGTCTTTGTTGTATGAGCGGTCATCGGCGAGCGCCACCGGAATCAGGAAGTTGGTCTGGTAGTTCCCGATAAAGTCGAGAATGACGACGAATTCCTTGCCGGGCGCCTTGCGAAGACCGCGGCCGAGTTGCTGAACGAAAACGATCGCACTCTGCGTCGGACGCAGCATGATGACCTGATTGACTTCGGGAATGTCCACGCCTTCGGCGAAAATGTCAACCGTGAAGATGTAGTCGAGACGGTTGTCGCCGATGCCGTGCGACAGGCGGTAGATCGCCTCTTCGCGCACCGACTGATCGTCCTCGCCCGAAAGCGCAACCGTCTTGAAGCCGCGCTCATTGAAAAGCTTGGAAAGCTCCCGGCATTCCTGATTGCGGGAGCAGAAGACCAGGCCCTTGACGCGCGGGCCGCTCCAGCCGAAGTACTGAGCGCGGTCGATGATGTTGTCGACGCGTTCCGATGCCATCAGCAGACGGAAGTCGCTCACATCGTCCAGGAGCACGCCGCCCACCGTGACGTCCCGCACGCCGAAATAATGGAACGGACACAGAAGGTCCTCTTCCAGCGCGGTCTTCAAGCGGATTTCGTAGGCAATGTTGTGATCGAAGAGCGCGTAGATGTCGGCGCCGTCCGTGCGGTCGGGACTTGCC
>CAKQKT010000094.1 GCA_934249275.1 uncultured Sutterella sp.
TCACCACCTCGTCATAAGTTTGAATTTATGCACTCTGTAATGCAATATTGGCATTTTACAAAATCAACGAAGCAGAGCAAAATACATCCCAACACCGCAGGCACGGCCTGAGACACCCAGCCTGCAACTCTCCGAAACACAAGCAGCACGGCCGATTCAGCTTCCCCCTGATCGGCCGTTTTGCTTTTTTCGGAATGCACATCCCCCAACCCCATCAATTCATAAGACAGAGACAAAATGGCCACTTACGATCCCAAATCCCGCGTTGCCGAAGAGTTCATCAACGATCAGGAGATTCGCGACACGCTCGCCTATGCCGAAGAGCACAAGTCGGACGTTCCGCTCCTCATGAGCCTCCTCGAAAAGGCCTCCCAGTTCAAGGGCCTCACCCATCGCGAAGCTGCCGTGCTGCTTGCCTGCGACGTCAAGGAAGTCAACGACAAGATCTTTGAGACCGCCATCAAGGTGAAGGAGCACATCTACGGCAGCCGCATCGTGCTCTTTGCCCCGCTCTATCTGTCCAACTACTGCGTCAACACCTGCACGTACTGCCCGTACCACGCCAAGAACAAGACGATCGTACGCAAGAAGCTCACGCAGGAAGAAATCCGCAACGAAGTCATCGCCCTTCAGGACCTCGGCCACAAGCGCCTGCTTCTCGAAGCCGGCGAACATCCGAAGCACAATCCGATCGAGTACATCCTCGAATCCATCAAGACCATCTACTCGATCAAGCACAAGAACGGCGAAATCCGCCGCCTGAACGTCAACATCGCCGCCACGACGGTTGAAAACTACCGCAAGCTTCACGAAGCCCAGATCGGCACCTATCAGCTCTTCCAGGAAACGTACAACCGCAAGGCCTATGAAGAGCTCCATCCGAAGGGACCGAAGTCCGACTACGCCTACCACACCGAAGCGCACGACCGCGCCATGGAAGGCGGCATCGACGACGTCGGCCTCGGCGTTCTCTTCGGTCTTGATCTGTGCCGCTACGACTTCGTCGGCCTTCTCATGCATGCCGAACATCTTGAAGCCGTCTGGGGCGTCGGTCCGCACACGATTTCCGTTCCGCGCATCTGCCCGGCCGACGACATCGATCCGGCCACGTTCGAAAACGCCGTTCCGGACGATCTCTTCCTCAAGATCGTCGCGCTCATCCGCATGGCCGTTCCTTACACCGGCATGATCATGTCCACCCGCGAAGGCAAGCGCATCCGCACGGAAGCCCTCAAGCTCGGCATCTCCCAGATCTCCGGCGGCTCCCGCACGTCCGTCGGCGGCTACGCCATCCGTTCCGTTCAGGAAATGGAGGAAAAGACCGAACAGTTCGAAACGAACGACCGCCGCACGCTCGACGAAATCGTTCACTGGCTGCTCGACAACCACTACCTCCCGTCCTTCTGCACGGCCTGCTACCGCGCCGGCCGCACGGGCGACCGCTTCATGGAATGGGCCAAGGACGGCAGCATCGCCACGTACTGCCAGGCCAACGCCATCATGACGATGAAGGAATACCTGTGCGACTACGCCTCGAAGGAAACCCGCGAAGCCGGCGAACGCGTCATCGCCAACGAGCTGCCGAAGATTCCGCACGAAAAGATCCGCATCGCCAGCGAAAAGCGCCTGATCCGCATCGCCGACGGCGAACGAGACTTCCGCTTCTAAGGCAATCCCGACGCGTCAGCGTTTGAATCGAGCACCATCAGAAAGCCCGCCGCACGACATCATTCGTGCGGCGGGCTTTTCCGTTATCGTTCCTTTATTGCAAAGAAAAAGCGCCCGGCTGACATGCTCGTTCAGCCGGGCGCCCAACCGGGACGTCCGAGGTCGTATTCCGATTGATTAGTGGCGGTAGTTCACCTTCTTGCAAATTTCTTCAACAATCGGTTCCTTCACGCGATTGAATTCCGCCTTGTTCTTTTCAAAGAGATTGCCGCCGTGCGAGTCGATCGAAACGAACAGCGGGCCGAATTCCTTGACGCGCATGACCCACATGGATTCGGGCTGGCCGAGTTCGGGCCAATGGCGTTCCTCGACTTCTTCGACGCATTCCGCGGCGAGAACGGCGCAACCGCCCGGGAAGACGCAGTGAACGGCCTTGCTTTCCTGACAGCCGGCAGCGGTCTCGGGACCCATGCCGCCCTTGCCCACGACGATCTTGACGCCCGTCTTCTTCAGGAATTCACGTTCGTACTTTTCCATGCGCATGGAGGTCGTCGGGCCGATGGAGACGACGCGGAAGCCGGAGCGGTTCTTGTCGTCCGGAACCATGATCGGACCGGCATGGAAGATGGCCTTGCCGGCGAGATCGTACGGCAGCGGCATGCCTTCCTCAACATGGCGGAAGTGAACCATGTCGCGGCTCGTGATGAGGGCGCCGGAGAGGTAGAACACGTCGCCGATCTTCAGGGATTCGATGTCGGCGTCGGAGATCGGCGTCGTCAGAACTTTCTTCGTCATTTTTCTCTTCTCCCAAATCAGAGCTTCATGCCCTTGTGGCTGATCATTTCATAGCTCATGTCCGCATTGATGCGGATCGTGGCGCGGCGATGGCCCCAGCAGCCCGTCGAAACGCCGACGGCGAGGCAGGACGGATGACGAGCAGCCTGCTCGACATTGACGCCCATCACGGACTTCGTGCCCGTGAGGCCGCCCGGACCGATATTGATCTTGTTGAGTCCTTCCTCGATCATCTTTTCGAAATCGGCGCCGATTTCGTTGAAGTTCTGTGAAGTCACCGGACGCATCAGGGCCTTCTTGGAAAGCCTTGCAGCGACTTCAACGCTGCCGGCAATGCCCACGCCAACGAGAAGCGGCGGGCAGGCATTGATGCCGCGTTCGACGATGACGTCAAAGATGAACTTGACAATGCCCATGTAGCCTTCGGCAGGCATCAGCACCTTGGCGGCGCCCGGCAGCGAGCAACCGCCGCCGGCCATGTAGCCGTGAATCAGGCAGGTGTCGGAATCGGGAATGATTTCCCAGTCGATCCAGGGCACGCGCACGCCGGTGTTGTTGCCGGTATTGCGTTCGTCAAAGATCTGAACGGCATTCTGGCGAAGCGGAGCTTCAATCGTGGCACGGCGAACGGCCTCGTCAAGACACTCGCGCATTTCAGAGAGAAGCGGGAAGTTGGCGCCGACTTCAATGAAGTACTGAATGACGCCCGTGTCCTGGCAAAGAGGCACGTTGAGACGCTTGGCCGCAGCCAGGTCGTCGAACATCGCATCGTAGACAATGCGAGAGATATCGGAGGTCTGTTCCTTGCGCAGCTCGGTCAGACGTTCGGAAACGTCGTCCGGGAGAATCTTGCCCAGCACGGACGTAAAGCGCGTCATGAGTTCGGTGAAGCGCTCGACCTTTTCCTGTTGATTCATCTTTGTCTCCTTTAGAGTCTTGTTCGCGACATTCCGTGCCGGGGCCGGCAGCTCGGAAAGCGCGGCTTCATTCGCCGCTTCGGCATGCTGTCCGATCCGAGCGGAAACGGTGAGAAGAATTTTTTCTACACCTCGCAACGCATAGAATATTGTCTAACATCAATATTCAAACGTTGCCTTAACACGTGATTCCCGCTACAGAACAGCATCTAAGCAACTGACCGGATTATAGAAGTTTTTATATTCAGCTGTCAACGCCCCTAGAGAAAAATTTATACACACCGTGCAAATAACTTTTTCTTCGCCTCAGAACGAAAAAACCCCGCCGAACGCGTGCTCGGCCGAGGTTTCGTGCGGATATTGTCAGAACCGCGCCCGAGGCGCGGATTCTATCCTTAGAGATTGTTGCCTTCGGCAGCCTCGGTCGAAGGCTTTCCGAGCGTCTTTTCAAAGAATGTCACGACGCGGTCGATGACGGGCTTCTGGAACCAGGGAAGATCGCCGTGGCCGGCACCTTCCACGAGGACGTATTCGGCGTCGACCTTCGCAGACTTCAACGCCTTGTAAAGATGAGCGCTCTGCAACGGGCTCACGAGACGGTCGCCTGAGCCGTGCAGAATGAGATACGGCGGCTCGCTGCCGTCGATGTGACCGAGCGCGCTGGCCTTGAGCGCCTTTTCACGGTCGGCAAGAATGCTCGCGCCGGCGAACCTGCCGAAGGCAGGACCGTTGACGAGCAGCGCCTCGGTAACGGCGGGCGAAGCATGAACCTTGGCCTGATCGTCGCCAAGCCCCTCGCCGATGGAGGTGAGATCGGAAATGCCGTAGAACGACACGACGGCCTGCACGTCGGAGGAAACATTCAGGAAGTCGCCTTTGTCGAAGCTCTTTTCGCCGTTCGTAGCGGCGAGCATCTGAACGAGATAGCCTCCGGCGGAATCGCCGATAATGCCAATGTGATCGGGATCGATGCCGTATTCCTCGGCATGAGCGCGCAGATAGCGAACGGCGGCCTTGCCGTCCTCAACAAGCCCCGGGAACCTCACCGGAACAGTGCGATACTCGGCCGCAGCCACGACGAAGCCGGCACGGGCGAGCGCGTAGCGCATCTCAGTAAACTTTTCATGATCGGCCGACGTGAAGCCGCCGCCCGGGAAGTAAACGACGGCGGGCTTTTTGGCCTTGGTGCGCGGCGTCATCACCGTCATGCGAAGCTGGCAGATGCCGCGCTGGGACTTCACCTGGCTGTAGATGATGCCTGAGATCGTGTCGATGCGGCCTTCCGTGCTCTCGACCTTGACGACCTGTGCGCCGGGCACATAGCCCATCAAATCGGATGCATCGGCGGCAAAAGCAACGCCGGCCGAAAAGAGCACGCAGGCGGCGGGAAGAGCCTTGCGGACAAAGGCCTTGGAGATATTCATGTGAGAACTCCTTCTTGTAGTTATTGCAAGGTGATGGTTTTGTCATTGCGGAACCGTGCGTTCCTGTCCCGAAGACAAACCGTCCAAAAGTATCTCACACAAAAAAATGTAGCCAGCTAAGCAATTTTCTCAAAAACCACTTGCTTCAAGCTTCCGAAGACAATTTACAAATCTTTGCTCAGCTTCGAGTGTCGGCGAGCTCGCGCAGGCGCTTGAGCGTCATTTCATACTGCACGTATTCGGGCGTATCCGGATTCATCCCGCCCATAAGTGTCGCAAGACTGTCGGCAGCCGTTCGCCAGTCCTCGTTCGCGGACGCAATGACCGCGAGGATTTCAACGGCCTTCATGTCGCCGGGGCGTCCCTCGACGGTGGCCGCCGCAAGAGGCTGCGCCTCCCGTGTATTTTCTGATCCGCCGATCGTCAGGAGCGTTGCAGCGAGTTCAAGCATCACCTCGGGATCGGCCTTCACCTTCGCATTGGCCGCACGCCCCTTGCGGTAGGCCTCGGCCGCCTTCGGAAAGTTCTCCTCATCGACATATCGGCGGGCGAGGAGCACCCAGGCGCGGCCGTCATTCGGGCTGGACTCAAGATAGCGCTCAATCGAAGGCGTATCTGCACGGCCTTCGAAGACCGCCTGCGCCTTTTCAAGCCCGATGAGCTCGGGCGCGCCGTTGAAGGCGTAAAGCCCCATTGAGACCGCCACGATGCCGGCCACAACGGCCGCCGTCACCACAGGTCCCGAAAAGCTCCCGGCACGACGGCCGGCGCCGTCGTTCGGATCATGAAAGACCGCATCGTGCTCCTCGAGCACGCGGCGGCGGATGTCGTCGGCAAGAACCTCGTACTGCTCCGCACTCACGGCGCCCGACTTGCGATCTTCTTCCAGCTGGGCCATCTGGCGCTTCAGGGCTTCGGTCACGGCAGTGCCGTAGGCCTTGTCCTCGCGCTCGACGCTCGCCTTCTCCCGGCCCACGCGCAAAAGCGATGGAACAAGTGCTCCGATTGCCAGAGCAAGCATCAGAATGAGAATGATGTAGAGAAGAATTTCGTCGGACATGTGCGTGGAACCTGTCAGAAGGCTGTCAATATCCGGCGCCCGCCGCGCCGGTTAATTTTTTATTGTCCTCACAATATATAGGAAACGGGCGGTCCGGCGAGGAGCGCCCGTTTCTTCAGCCGTTCAGCCGGTCCCGGTTCGGGACCGAAGTCTGAACTTACTTCTTGGCGGCGGCCTTTTCGTCAATGGCCTTCCTCAGAAGCGCGGTGGCGTCCGTAGCGGCCTTGGCGGACTTGGCAAGGCTGCGCACTGCCATGTCGTGATTATGGAAGTACGCGCCATTGGCGGCAGTCCAGTATTCCCAATTGATGTGGGCGGATTCGTGGAGCTTGCGGGCCTTGGCAAGAACATCTTCGGACACGCCGCTGGCCTTGGCAAGTTCAAAGGCGTTGAACATGTCGTTCATGCGGGCTTCGGCTTCGCGAACCTTGCCGTCGAAGTGGCCCTTCATCGCGTCGATCGAGGCGACCATCTGCTTTTCGGACTTGTCCTTATGGCAGGTAAGGCACGTTTCCTTCACGTAGTGCTTGGGCGAAGTGGCCCAGTGGAGCGTGTAGGTCTTGCCCTTTTCGTCCTTGACCTTGGGCATGTGGCAGGTTGCACAGTCGGCGCCGGCCTTGTCGTGCTTGGAGCCGAAGAACGTTTCGGCGTCCGGATGCTGCATCTTGACGAGCGTCGCACCCGTGAGGTTGTGCTTGAAGTCGCGGAAGCCGACTTCATCGTAGTAGGCCTCGATCTGGTCGGCATTGACCCACGGGAAGAGGTTCGTCAGACGGCTGTCGAAGCCGACCTTTTCACCGGTCTTGACGTTCATGCCCGGGTTGCAGACATACTCGACGTGGCACTGGGCGCACATCAGGCGGGAGTCGGCGCGCTCGAGCATGGCAACCTTGCGGTCGAACCCGCGGACGCCGACGTCCTTTACCTCAAGCTTGGTCTGGCGGGCTGCGAAGTCCTTGTAGACGTTCGTCTTGCCCTCGCGGGTCATCGCGTCGATCAGAGCGTCGCGCATGATGCGCGGCTTGGCGCTGTGCGGATC
>CAKQKT010000095.1 GCA_934249275.1 uncultured Sutterella sp.
AGTCCTTCCCCTGTTCGGGCGGACAGCGGACTTTCACCGCATAGACACACGTGCGCTGCTGGGCGCACAAAGAAAAATCGGCCCCAAATGGAGGCCGATTTTTTCTATTCAGTCCGGCAGAATCCGGCGTCAATCGCGCTCTTCCCAATCCTGCTCGTCCTCTTCATCTTCATCATCCCCAAAGAGAATGTCGTCGAGCGCCTGATGGTCCTCAAGCGAAAGACCGTTCTTCTGATCGAGTCCGAGAGAATTGCCGGAATTCACAACGAACATCGGACGACGTTCGGACGAGAAAGTCACCTCGACTCGAGCACCTGCCGCATCCTCATACCCGGGGATATCGTTGGCAAGCCAGCCCTCCCCCGTCAACCGATCGGCCGCCGGAGTCTGAAAAGCCTCCAGATAGGCGTCGTGAAGAGACCGGTCAACCTCAATCCAGCAGCCCCAAGTAAAGCTTGCATCCTTTTCATATGCTAGCGGCACCTCAATCACGCCGAAGAGATAGGTGCGTCCGTCCATCTTGGCAAAATCTTCCGTATGGACAGCGCCGCGGCGATATCGCTCGAGCGAATCAAGCATCCAGATAGCATCCGGAAGCTTCATCTGAATGTCGCGGCAGAGCTCGTTGGCTTCAGTCATCAGGCTTCTCCTTCAAGGCCGTCATCAGACAATTGAGACGGACTTTGTTCATTGTAATCGGCTTTCGGAATCTCGAAAACCACCTCCTCCCCGCCGGCATTCTTCCGAATGTCGAAGACGACTCTGCCCCCCTTGGCCAGACGGCCGAAAAGGAGTTCCTCTGCGAGCGGCCGTCGAACCTTGTCTGCAATCAGACGACGCATCGGACGAGCGCCCATATGCGGATCGTAACCATGTTCGGCCAGCCAGGCGCGGAAGGCCTTGGAATACTCCGGATCCACATCGCGCGCCCTGAGCTGATCCGTGAGTTCGGCAAGGAATTTGTCCACAACGGATGCAATGGATTCAACCGAAAGCGGCGCAAAGCGCACGATGGCATCAAGTCTGTTGCGGAACTCCGGCGTAAACGCCTTTTTAATGGCCGCGCCGTCATCACCCGTTCGGCTTCCGCCGAATCCGATGGTGCTTCTCTCCATGTCGCGAGCGCCGACGTTGCTCGTCATGATGAGCACCACGTTGCGGAAGTCGGCCTCTCGGCCTGAAGCGTCGGTGAGCTTGCCGTGATCCATCACCTGAAGCATCAGATTGAAGAGCGACGGATGCGCCTTCTCCATTTCGTCAAGCAGCACAACGCTGTAGGGATGCTTCGTCACCTGTTCGGTGAGAAGACCGCCTTCGCCATGTCCGACATAGCCCGGAGGCGAACCAATGAGACGGCTGATCGTATGCGATTCGGCATACTCCGACATGTCAAAGCGCAGGAGCTGCACGCCCAAGGCCTTGGCCAGCTGTCGAGCCACCTCGGTCTTACCCACGCCCGTAGGCCCCGTGAAAAGAAACGAGCCGACTGGACGTTCCGGATTGCCCAGACCGGAACGAGAAACGCGAATTGCAGACACGATCCTGTCGATTGCTTCGTCCTGTCCGAAGACAGCTGAACGAATGATCTTGTCAAGCGCAGCAAGTTCGCCATGTTCGCTCTCGGAAATCTGCTCGGCCGGAATGCGCGCCATGCGAGCAACCAGTTCGGGCAACTTCTGCGCTCCCACATCAACCGGCGTATCGTCGCCGGGCTCGTGATTCATGCGTGCGGCGCCGCCAAGCTCATCCACCAAATCAAGCGCCTTGTCGGGGAAGGGCCTGTCAGTGATCCATCGATCGGCAAGAGCAACAGCCCGTTCAGCCACATCCGGCGCATAGCGAACGCCGTGATATTGCTCGAATTTGGAAATCACGCCTGTCACGATCCGCAGAGCTTCATCTCTGGAAACCGGCGCAAGCTCCACCGTCTGCAGACGACGCGTAAGCAGATCGTCCTTGCTGAAGGTCTGACGCCAGGCGCGGAACGTGGACGTTGTGATGAGTCGCAGCGAATCGTCGCCCGCCAAATGACCGAGCGCGTTGTACTCCTCCTGCGAATTGCCATCGGTGCCGTTGATCAGCATGTGCAGATTGTCAATGAAAAGGACGGCCCCCGGCACCTTCTTGATGACGGAGACGATTTCAGACAGCTTTTCTGCAAAGGCGCCCTTGTAACGCGTGGACATCGAAGAAGCATTGAGAGCAAAAATGCGCAGCCCCTTGAGTGCGGACGGAACGCGTCCCTCATGAATGCGAAGCGCCAGGCCCTCCACTAGCGCCGTTTTGCCGGCGCCGGTCTCACCGAGAATCAAGGGCTTGTTCTTTCGACGGCAACAGAGAATTTCGCAGATGCGCATCACTTCCATGTCACGGCCGATCAGAGGATCGAGCTCGCCCTTCGCCGCAGCGGCGCCAAGATCTCGCGTGCATCCCTGCAGATACTTCTCCTCTCGGCTCAGTCCGCCTGCCTGAGGCTTGGCGGACTTTTCATCCGAAGCCTCGTCCGATCCGGCTTCGTCAGGGTCTCGGCCGGCGATTTGATCGGCAATGCGACGAATCATTTCCTGTAGCGCACCTGAAGTTTCGTCATCCTCGTTGAGATTGATATGCACGATCTTCGGCCCCTGCAGGTCATCCCCGGCGTCTCCGGCCGCATTGACAACGGCGAGCGCGTCCTGCGCTTTGGCTTCCGATTCATCCTCCGCCCCCTCATCATCCGGTGCGCCGAGAAGGAATTCGTCAAGGAAGTCCGCCATAAATTCGGTCGTCGAAGGAGGCGTCAAGGCATAAATGCCCTGAGAGCCATGAAGGACCGCATCTCGTCGACGAAGTTCCGGCAGCGTAACTCCGGCCTGGTCCCAAGCCTTCGAAAGCACGGAGCCGGGCTGCATCACAGTCTTGATGGCAATGAGAATGTCATAAACATCGATCACATGGCAGGCACGACTGGAACTCAGCACGTGAATGCCTGCATTGGCAAGCCACGAAACGACTCCCGGGTGATCAATGCCGTCAAATTCGGGAAGTTCTGCGAGCGACAAGGCCTCGCAGGCCTCCACCTTGCGGCAGACATCCGCAGCCTTCGAGAGCCATGCCCGGTTGACTTCCTCAAACCGCTCCACATCAAAGCCCGCCTGAAATAGCGCATCAAGCGTCGCCTGATGGCGGCAAAGGAAGGCAAGAAAGAGAAGCGGCGTCCAGTCGTCGCTGGATTCATGCGTGCAAAAGAGCGTGGATCTGACGATTTCCTCCACGGCATCCTGAAAACGATATTCCGTCATAAGCAGTTCCGGACAATCAAAGAGTAGTGCCGCCGCTTTCGGCTGGCACAGCCACGCAGGTGAAGGGATAGCCGTCCCTGCGGGCTTCGCTCATGCATTTGGCAGCGAGTCGAAGCGCCTTGACGCGCGGATAAAAACCCGCAACGCCGCGCCCTTGCTGATGAACGCTTCGCGTCACTGCAAGCGCATCATTGGGCGTGCGTTCAAAAATGCGAATGAGCACATCGATCACCCAGTCAAAGGGCGTGTAGTCGTCATTCATCAGAACCACCATCCATCGATCCGGCGCTCTTTCCTCGCTTCTCGCCTTTTCCGCGGCCGTGCCGCAGGAAGAATCAACAGTCATAACTGCTTTCCCAAGTATGTGATGCGATCGCACCAAAAGCGATCGGCTTTGAACGAGACATTAGCACACCTCGTTCCCAAACCCGTCCCTCAATACGGCAAAGGGCGCCTTCCTGCGAAGACGCCCCCGATGCCGATCAAAACTATTTCACTTATTCAGCGAAATTCCGCTGCGCAAACTCCCAATTCACGAGCTTTTCAAAGAACGCATCAATGAACTTCGGCCGGGCATTGCGATAGTCAATGTAGTAGGCATGCTCCCAAACATCAAGCGCCAGAAGCGGCTTCTGGTCGCCAGTGAGCGGCGTTCCGGCATTGCTCGTATTGACAATGCCAAGCGTACCGTCGGCATTCTTGACCAGCCAGGTCCAGCCAGATCCGAAATTACCTGCAGCCGAAGCAGAAAATGCCTTTCGGAAAGCGTCATAGGAACCCCAGACTGCATTGATTGCCTCAAGAAGCTCGCCTTCGGGTTCACCGCCGCCCTGCGGCTTGAGCCCCTGCCAGAAGAAGGTGTGATTGAAGACTTGAGCCGCATTGTTGAAGACGCCGCCCGTCGAGGTGCGAATGATCTCCTCAAGGGACTTGCCTTCAAAGGGCGTACCTGAAATCAGATTGTTGAGATTCGTGACATAGGCCTGATGGTGCTTGCCCCAGTGGTATTCCAGGGTTTCACGACTCATGACGGGCTCGAGGGCATCGAGCGCATATGGAAGAGCAGGCAGAGTAAACATGATGTTGTCTCCCCCCGAACTTGTCGGGATTTGAATTTCGATAAATTCAGTTTATCACGAACAAAACACCAATAAAGCCTTTAAATATTTAGATACAACCTTTCCCATTGCCGGCATTCCATGGTTTGTTGATGCCCTCACATCAGAGCGCCTCAGCCTTTCTGCGACCGTCGGCAAACCAGAGCGTCAGTTCATCGCCCAGCGCGATTTCAGAAGCCGCCGAAACTGTTTCACCGTTGAGCTCGACTCTGGCATATCCAAGCTTCAGAGGCTTGTCGGGATCCATGCCGGCAAGCGCGTGCCCCAATGCACGAAGACGCAGAGAAGCTTCGTCCAAACGTCTTTCCATGTCGGGAAGCCTTCCCTTGAGAAGCTTGAGCTCCATTTCCTTTCGATAAGCGGCCTGGTCAAAAGCTGTTGAAAGACCGTTCGCCGCCTGAGTCACGAGCAAACTCTTCGTACCGCAAGCGCGCTCCGCCGCACGATCGAGCATCTTGTCCAATGAGGCCAGACGCACGGTTTTGACTCGCAGCACGGCATCCGGCGACTGCAGGCACTGAGCAGAATAATCGAGCCTTCTCGTTCGCTCGTTCATGAAACCGTCCACAGTCTCGTCAAGTCTGCGTTCGATCCCCGCCACCTGCGCCTGACGCCTCTGAGGAATCCCGGCCAGCCCGTTCAACCCGGCAGACGCAGTCGCCAGGCGGGAGGTGCGCCCCAGCAAACAGCCCGACGCAAGGCGCTCAAGCATCGCCGCCCGACGGTTGAGATCCTCTTCCCATCGAGAGACGAACCCGCCTTGCCGCATCAGCCGTCCCTCGAGCTGATCGAGACTTTGAGACGCATCGTCCGCCTTTCGATCAACGGCCAGCGTCAGCCGATCGTCAAAGTCGTCCAGAAGCGATCGCCAGTAATGAATGTCAGGGCCCACATGCTCTGCAGCAGCAGTCGGCGTCGAAGCACATGCGTCGGCAGCCAGTGCAGCCAGCGTTTCATCCGACTCATGCCCGATGCCCGCGATGACGGGCGTCCTCAAGGTTCTCAGCTTTCTCACCAGGCGCTCATCGTTGAAGGCGTTCAGATCTTCAAAAGAGCCTCCTCCGCGCACGAGCAGTATGACGTCCGCTCCAACAGCGTCGGCCCGATCGAGCGCAGCCATGAGCGATGCAGGCGCCAGCTCTCCCTGCACATAGGCCGGTGACAGACAAAGCCTTATCCAGGGCGTGCGCCTTTCAATCGTTCGCCTGACATCCTGAAGCGCCGCGGCCTGTGCACTTGTCACGACAACCACGTTCTTCACGAAGAACGGCAGTCGCTTCTTCAACTCCGTAGCAAAGAGCCCCTCAGCCGACAAACGCGTCTTCAAACGCAGGTATGCCTCGTAGAGGGCGCCCGCCCCGGCATGACGCCAGTCGGACACCTTGATCTGAAGATCGCCGCTCTTGGCATAGACGTCTACAGCTCCCGCCACCTCGATCCTGTCGCCCGTTCTGAACGTCGCCGGATGACGTCTGGCATTTCCCGCAAAAAAGGCGCAGCGAATTGCTGCGTCACGCTCCTTGAGCGTGAAATAAACATGCCCGGAAGAAGGCATGGACAAGTTGCTCACCTCGCCCGAAATCCACAGTCCGCCAAGCATGCCGCCAAGCACGCCACGAATTCTCGTCACCGCAGCGCCAACTCCGATGACGTTTTCAGGTTCGGAAACGTTTTGTCTCGTCATTGCCCCTGAACGTGCGGACGCGGGACGACTGAAGCATTCATCATCAAAAAGAAAAGGGTATTCGGGCATAAAACCCCTGTGCATAAGCCTGTGGATAATCATCGGAGTCTACAAACGGCATTTTACCCTTTGATTTTGAGCGGCACGTCTGCATCGTCCGCTCATCTCCGAAACTCGCAAAGTTCTAGAAGCCTCTTTCTTTCACACATTGCACAAAAATTAGGCATCTACGACTTTTTCCTTATTCCACACATGCTTAAGATTTTCATCACAGACTTATCCACAGATCTACTCACAGGCTCTGGGGAAAACACCATAAAGCTCACTCCGCTCACAAGAGCACCACATGCAGATTTTGACAAAAATGTCAATAGCATTTGAAAATAAATCTTCGGTTGTCCACATCCAGGAGAGAGAGGAAAAGCTTGAGAATTGACTGTCATTCAGAGGCATCCCCCCTTAAAAACATAGCATTTAACCCGTTGGCATACAATTGATTTTCATGGTTATCAACAGTTATATTCTTGTCACACTTCCTTTAAGACGGCTCGAAAGAAAGGAATAAACTCTTTTTATCCACACGATTATCCACATTTCGGCGGACAACTTCCCCGTCTGAGGAGCAATACAACCTCTGCGTCAAATTGCTTTGCACCAGCCCGCCAGGGCAAACGCATCTATAAAAAATAACTGAGCTTACTCAAGCCAGCCCAGAGCGTAGCCAATGCATTCGATGGCT
>CAKQKT010000096.1 GCA_934249275.1 uncultured Sutterella sp.
AAGCTAAATAGTTGCCACTCTTATGATTTATAGGAATGATCGTTTGTCAAGTCTAAATGTGTAAGCGTTCGCCCTGGCCCTTGAAACAACGGCAGAATTTCTTCGCTATAATTAAAAAATTCAGGTCCGCCGATTTTGAAGCCGGCGGATGCTCTTTTTATAGAAGAGAGCGAACGACGGTCCGCCGCATGCGGATGCGCTTCGCTCTGGAAAGAATTTTTCACGCGATTCGTTCTTTTTCAGGAACGGATCTCTTCAACAAATTCCGTCGCGCATCAAGCCGGCGGACTTTTATAAAGACTACTGCGATGACTGAACAAGAAACCGTCAAGACCGAAGAGGTCGCCAAGGTCAACCCGCTCGAACGTACGCTCGACCTGGTCGTTTCCTACGCTTCCGCCGAAGAACTCACCGAAAAGACGCTGAAGAACTACGGCAAGACCGCCAAGCTCCCGGGCTTCCGCAAGGGCCATGTCCCGGCCGCTCAGGTTCGCCGCATGTACGGCATGCAGGCCTACGACGAAGCCATCAACCAGCTCGTCGGCGAAGCCTGGCAGAAGGCTGCCTCCGAAAGCGAACTCCGCATTGCCGGCTATCCGCGCATCGAAGCCGCCAAGAACGAGGAAGACAAGGAAAACATGCACTTCACGGCCAAGTTTGAAGTGTTCCCGGACGTTCAGATCCCGGATTTCTCCGCTGTCGAACTCAAGCGCTATGTCTGCCCGGTGACCGACGCTGAAGTCGAAAAGACGATCGACGTCATGCGCCGCCAGCGCGCCACGTACAACGTCGTGGAACGCGCTGCTGCCAACGACGATCGCGTCAAGCTCAACTTCAAGGGCAAGAAGGACGGCGTTGAATTCCAGGGCGGCACCGCCGAAGGCTACGTGTTCGTTCTCGGCCAGGGCCGCATGCTCCCCGAGTTCGAAGCTGCTGTCACGGGCATGGCTGCCGGTGAAAAGAAGACCTTCCCGATGACCTTCCCGGCCGACTACGGCATCAAGGATCTCGAAGGCCAGGCTGTTGAATTCGACGTTGAAGTCGTTGAAGTTGCCGAACCGGTCTATCCGGAAGTTGATGACGAATTCGCCATCAGCCTCGGCGTCAAGGACGGCATCGAAGCCATGCGCGCTGAAATCCGTGCCAACCTCGACCGAGAAGTCAAGGCTCGTCTCGAAACGAAGACCAAGGCCGAAGTGATGGAAGCCGTTGCCAATGCTTGCGACTTCGCCCTTCCGACCGTCCTCGTCAACGACCAGTGCGAAGCTCTCCGTCAGCAGATGGAAAGCGACCTCGCCGGCCGCGGCATCGACGTCAAGAAGATGCCCGCCATGCCTGTCGACGCCTTCAAGCCGCAGGCTGAACGCCGCGTCCGTCTCGGCCTCTTCGTTGAAGCTCTGATCGCTCAGGAAAAGATCACCGGCTCCGATGACCAGGTTCGTGAAATCGCCTCCGACATCGCTTCCAGCTACGAAAAGCCGGAAGAAGTCATCGACTACATCATGAAGGACCAGAACCGCGTTGCCAATCTCCGTGCCCAGGCTACGGAAAACAACGTGACCGAATGGGTCCTCGGCAAGGCCAAGACCGTTGAAGAAACGGTCGAATTCGACAAGCTGATGGCCGGCCAGTTCTAATAGAACCGGACGACGTCAGGCTTTCGGGCGCGGCTTGCCGCGCCCGGCCTTGATCGACTCGAGAGGCATCCCGGGCAAAGTTCTGGATGCCTCTTTTTTTTATGTGGCCGCAGGCGGGAGCTTTTTCACGCGCTCCGCTACAATCGTCAGATACTCATTTTTCCATAAGGCGAAGAAAAATCATGCTAGTCCCTTATGTCATTGAAGACACCGGCCGTGGCGAACGCAGCTACGACATTTATTCGCGTCTCCTTCGCGACCGCATCATCTTTCTTACGGGTGAGGTGAATGATCAGTCTGCGAGCCTCGTGATCGCGCAGATGCTTTTCCTTGAGAGTGAAAATCCGGACAAGGACATCTACTTCTACATCAACAGCCCGGGCGGTTCCGTTTCCGCCGGCATGGGCATTTATGACACGATGAAGTTCATCCGCCCGAAGGTCTGCACGATCTGCGTGGGTCTTGCTGCCTCGATGGGCGCTCTCCTTCTGAGCTCCGGCGAGAAGGGCCGCCGCTACGCGCTGCCGCACTCCCGCGTGATGATTCATCAGCCGCTCGGCGGCATCCAGGGGCAGGCGACTGAAATTGAAATCACCGCCCGCCAGATTCTGCGCACGAAGCAGGAACTCAACCAGATTCTTGCCGATAACTGCGGCAAGCCTGTCGCCGACGTTTCTCTTGATACCGAGCGCGATTACTGGCTCGTGGGCGAAGAGGCCATGAATTACGGTCTCGTCGACCGCATCTTCACGACGCGCGCCGAACTTGAAAAGGCGCTCTGAGCAGAAGCGAGGTAACACGACATGCGAACCTGTTCTTTCTGTGGCCGAAGCGAGAGCGAGTGCAAGGAGCTCTTTTCCGGCATTCGCGGCGAACTCATCTGCGGCGAATGCATTCGTTCGATGAACGACGAGCTCAAGAGCGGTCCGGCGCCCGAGACTGCGCCGGAAGTTCAGCCTGAGGCCGAAAAGCCGCTTCCCAAGCCCAAGGAGCTCTACGACCTGCTCGATCAGTACGTGGTTGGACAGAGCCGCGCCAAGCGAACGCTTTCCGTGGCTGTTTACAACCACTACAAGCGCCTGAAGAATCAGGCGGATGCCGATCGCTCCGTAGAGCTTCAGAAGTCCAATATCCTTCTGATCGGTCCGACGGGCTCCGGCAAGACTCTGCTCGCGCAGACGCTTGCCCGCGCTCTTGACGTGCCGTTTGCCATTGCCGATGCAACAACGCTTACCGAAGCCGGTTATGTGGGCGAGGACGTCGAGAACATCGTCGCCAAGCTAGTTCAGGCCGCCGACGGTGATGTCGAGCGTGCTCAGCGAGGCATCATCTATCTTGACGAAATCGACAAGATCGCCCGCAAGAGCGAGAACCCGTCCATTACGCGCGACGTTTCCGGCGAAGGCGTGCAGCAGGCTCTCCTGAAGCTTGTCGAAGGAACCGTTGCGAGCATGCCTGCGCAGGGCGGCCGCAAGAATCCCGGCAAGGCGATGATTCAGGTCGATACGTCGCAGATTCTCTTCATTTGCGGCGGCGCCTTTGACGGCATGCAGAGCATTATCAGCCGCCGCACCGAAAGGGCGGAGATGGGCTTCGGCGGCCGTGTATTCAGCAAGGACGGCGACAAGAATCTGACCAAGGTGTACAACCAGGTGGAGCCTGCCGACCTTGTCAAGTACGGCCTGATTCCCGAACTCGTCGGTCGTCTGCCGGTGATTGCGGCGCTTGAGGAGCTTGACGAAGAAGCTCTGATCGCCATTCTCACGAAGCCCAAGAATGCCATTGTGCGCCAGTATCAGGCGCTGCTCGGCATGGAGGACGTGGAGCTCGAATTCACGCCCGACGCACTCAAGGCTGTTGCCGAGAAGGCCATTGCCCGCAAGACGGGCGCCCGCGGTCTGCGCTCCATCGTTGAAGGCGTGTTGCTTGATGCGATGTTCGATATTCCGACTCGAGGCAATATTGCTCGTGCACGTGTCACGCGCGAGACGGTCGAGAAGGGCGCGCCCGTCGAGCTCATCGAGCGCGACTGACGCCCGGACCTGCGGTCCGACTTGAAAATGGGGGCGCAAGCCCCCATATATTCAAGACCGAACAGAATACTCATTAGGACAAAAGATTTGGCTAAGAAGACCGACGGGGACTTCAAGTTCCCCGAACACCTCGAAGTACCGGCTCTCGCGGTGCGCGACATGGTGATCTTTCCCTCGATGATGGCGCCCATCTTCATGGGCCGCCAGAAGTCCATTCGTGCCGCCGAGCACGCCATGGATACTGAGGACAACTATATTCTCCTTCTCGCACAGAAGGATCCGACGGCGGACGATCCGACGGCCGAGGATCTCTATGAGGTTGGCACGCTGGCTGCCGTGACGCAGTTCTTCGGCCTGCCCGACGGGACCAAGAAGGCGCTTGTCGAAGGCCTCGCCCGCTATCGTCTTGAGAAGCTTGACGAGCGCGACGGCATGCTTGTGGCCGTCTGCAGCCTGATTCCTACGATCAAGGCTGATTCCGCCGCTCTCGAGCCGCTGCGCCGCTCGATCATCGATGCATGGTCGAAATATGCTGGCCGCGACAAGACGAAGATCGATCTCGCAAAGCAGCTTGACGTCGAGAGCGATCCCGAACGCATGCTTGACCTTGTCAGCGCTCAGGGTGCTTTCAAGACGAACGACAAGATGCTGCTTCTTGGAGAGTCCGATCTGCTGAAGCGCTTCGATATTGCGCTTGGCATTCTGGCTCGAGAAAACGAAGTGAAGGAACTTCAGGCTCGCGTCGACGGCCGCGTAAAGCGCCAGATGGACAAGAACCAGCGAGACTACTATCTCAATGAGCAGATCAAGGCCATCCGCAAGGAGCTTGGTGATGCCGGCGACGGCGAGGGCGACGATTTCGCCGACGTTGAAAAGCGCATTGCCGACGCGAAGATGCCCAAATATGCGGACGAGACCGCCCGCAACGAACTTCGTCGTCTGCGCCAGATGCCGACGATGAGCTCGGAGTCTGTCGTTGTTCGCAACTACATCGAAACGCTCACGGATTATCCCTGGACGAAGAAGTCTCGTGTCTCGCGCGATCTTGAGGCTGCGGCCCGCATTCTCGATGAGGATCATTCCGGTCTTGAGAAGGTGAAGGAACGCATTCTCGAGTACCTCGCCGTGCAGAAGCGCGTTGGCAAGGTGAAGTCTCCGATTCTTTGCTTCGTGGGTGCGCCCGGTGTCGGCAAGACCTCTCTGGGCGAGTCCATTGCACGTGCTACGGGCCGCAAGTATGTGCGCGTGGCCTTGGGCGGCGTGCATGACGAGAGCGAAATTCGCGGTCACCGCCGCACCTATGTGGGTTCGATGCCCGGCCAGATCGTCAAGAGCATGATCCGTGCCGGCGTGCGCAATCCGCTCTTCCTGCTCGATGAAATCGACAAAATGGGCATGGATCACCGCGGCGATCCTGCCTCCGCCATGCTTGAAGTGCTTGATCCCGAGCAGAACGATGCGTTTGCAGACCATTACATGGAGATTCCGGTCGATCTTTCCGATGTGATGTTTGTGGCTACTTCCAACAGTTACGACATTCCTCCGGCTCTTCTCGACCGCATGGAAGTGATCTCGCTTTCGGGCTACACCGAAGAGGAGAAGCTCCATATCGCCGAGCACCATCTGGTGCCCAAGCAGCTCCGTGCCACCGGGCTCAAGGCTGAGGAGGTTGATCTTACGCGCGAAGCCGTTGTGGACATCATCCGCTACTGGACCCGTGAAGCGGGCGTGCGCGGACTCGAGCGCCTCATCGGCAAGATCTTCCGCAAGATCGTGCTTGCTGCCGACAAGAAGGGCGGTCGCCTGACGGAAAAGACTGTGGTGAAGCCTGAAAATCTCAGCGTTTACCTCGGCCCCGCCAAGTATACGATCGGCCTCGCCGGCAAGGAACCGCGCGTCGGTGTCGTCAACGGTCTGGCCTGGACCTCGGTGGGTGGTGAAATGCTCACGATCGAAGCTCAGGTCTTCCCGGGCAAGGGCGCCGTGCAGCGCACAGGCAGCCTTGGCGACGTGATGAAGGAAAGTGTTGAAACGGCTCGTTCCGTCGTTCGCGCCCGCGCAGCCGAGCTCGGCATTGACACAAAGCGCTTCTACGAAACAGACCTGCACGTGCACTATCCGGAAGGCGCTACGCCCAAGGACGGTCCGTCTGCCGGCTCCGCCACGACCACGGCCATCATTTCCGCCATGACCGGCATTGCGGTTCGATCCGATGTCGCCATGACGGGGGAAATCACCCTTCACGGCGAGGTGCTCGAAATCGGCGGCCTCAAGGAAAAGCTTCTTGCCGCCGTTCGCGCAGGCTGCACGAAGATTCTGATTCCTGAGGTCAACATGCGCGATCTCGAGGACGTGCCCGAAACCGCCAGGGAGAAGATTGCGATCGTTCCGGTCAAGACCATCGAAGACGTAATCGCTCATGCGCTTGTGCGCAAGCCCGAACCGCTTCCTCCTGAAGCTGCGAAGGCAGAAAAGCCGGCGGCAGAGACGCCCGTCGCTCCGGTCGAGGAAAAACCGGCCAAGACGCGCCGTTCCACGAAGAAGACGGCGCTCAAGGTATCGGCTTGAGACTGTTGAACCCGGATGCCCGGTCCCGATGATCCGGGCATAAGGGAAAATCGGCTTGTCCGTGGATGGCGGACGAGCCGATTTTTTTACGGATAACGGTGGAAACTTTGCTGAATACCGTATTTTTGGTATGGAATGATGAGAGCCATCGTGTAAAATCCGAATTCTGCATTGCGCAAACGCGGCATGCGGAGCTTTTTCAGAAGGGTGCTTAGCTCAGTTGGTAGAGCACCGCCTTTACACGGCGATGGTCGGGAGTTCGACCCTCTCAGCACCCACCAAAAATCTGATTTAAGAAAATTAAAATTTTCTTGACAGATTGGGAAAGTTCTGTATAATACGCTTCTCTGCTGATGCGACAGCTCTGGAAATGGAGTGGTAGTTCAGTTGGTTAGAATACCGGCCTGTCACGCCGGGGGTCGCGGGTTCGAGTCCCGTCCACTCCGCCAACTTTTCCGAGCATGCATCGACAGATTGCGACAAGCACATGATGTGCGGAGTGGTAGTTCAGTTGGTTAGAATACCGGCCTGTCACGCCGGGGGTCGCGGGTTCGAGTCCCGTCCACTCCGCCA
>CAKQKT010000097.1 GCA_934249275.1 uncultured Sutterella sp.
AGCCTCAGTGAAAATATTCCCCTTATCGTCATGCAGCTTCAAGGGGTGCTGTTACCGGATTTCTGGAAATTCACGGACTGGTGGAAGGCGAGGAAGAACGGCGCCGAACTTCCGCCCTTTGCCGCCGAGTGGCAGGAAATGGGCGACCCGGCCCGCGATTTTGCGGACTTCATCGGCGCTAAAGGACCGGCCTACACGCTCGCCACGGCCTGCACGAGCTCGGCCCGCGCCGTCATCAGCGCCGCGCGTCTCCTTGAGGCGGGTCTTGCCGACGCCGTCATCGCTGGCGGCGCGGACACCTTTGCCGACATGCCACTGAACGGCTTTCATGCCCTGGGCGTGCTCGCGGGCGAGCGCACGCGTCCCCTCACGGACCACCGCCCCGGCATCACGATCGGCGAGGGCGCGGGCCTCATGCTGCTCACCCGCCGTCCTGCTTCCGTGAAGCTTTCCGGCTGGGGCGAAAGCTCCGACGGACACCACATGTCGAGCCCCGAGCCTGAGGGCAGGGGAGCCGAGGCCGCGATTCGAGGCGCGCTCGCGCGTGCGGACAAGCAGCCCGGCGACATCGTCTACGTGAATCTGCACGGCACCGGCACGGGCCAGAACGACGCCTCGGAGCTTGCCGCCATGAGCCGTGTGTTCGAGGGGCGCACGGCCATGTCGTCCACCAAGACTTATACGGGCCACACGCTCGGCGCCGCCGGCGTCACCGATGCGGGACTTCTCGTGCTCGGACTGATGAAGGGCGCCCTCAGGCTCCCCGCGCAGTTCTCAGAAGGCCAGACGCCCGACGAATCGCTTCCGCTCGCAGGCGTCCTGCGCGAGCCCGCCGTCATCAAGGCCGGCCCCGTCATGAGCACGAACCTTGCGTTCGGCGGCAGCAACACAGCCATTGTTTTTGAACCGAATTTTTAAATGTCCGAATATTTCGAACCCGAACACTACCTTCCGCACAGAAAGCCCATGTGCGTTCTCACCCGCGTGAACAACGTGGCCGAGACGAGCGTCGAGGCTGAGGCGGATCTTGACGCCGACGGCGTCTTTGCCGCTCACTGGCGGCCGGACGGAGAATTGCCCGAAGCCTTCTTCCTCGAAGTGATGGCCCAGACGATCGGCATCTGGTCGCATACCTACAGCGACCGGACGACCATCCCCGACGGCGACCGCGAAGCCGATGTCGGCCTGCTTCTTTCGGTGCGCAGCATCAGGATCGAAAGGTGCGTGCATCAGGGAGAGGAGCCTCTTCGCTGCGTCATGGAAAAGATGATGCTCGACGACCGTCTTGCCGTCTTCGACGGCCGCGTCACCTGCGGCGGCGAAGTCGTCGCTTCTGGCCGCCTCACCGTCTTCCAGCCGCTCGAATCTGAGATCGACAGGCTGCTCGAAGGCTGATTCGGCATTCAAACCCTCATTTAAGACAGACATTCTGGCAAACGGATCATGACCGAATACAAGAAAACCGTTCTCATCACCGGCGCCTCCCGCGGCATCGGCCGCGCCTGCGCGGTCGAGCTCGCCCGCACGGGACATGCGCTCGTTCTCAACAGCCGCAAGCCTTCCGAGGAAATGGACGAGACCGTCCGCCTCTGCGAAGCCGAAGGGGCGAGCGTGCGCACGCTCTTCTTCGACGTGGGCTCGACCGAAGCCGCCCGCGAGGCGATCGAGGCCGACACCGCCGCCAACGGCGCCTACTGGGGCATCGTGCTCAACGCCGGCGTCACCCGCGACAATGCCTTCCCCGCACTTGAGGAGGAGGACTGGAAGCGCGTGATCGACGTGGACCTCAACGGTTTCTACAACGTCATTCATCCGGCCGTCATGCCGATGGTCCGAGCCCGCAAAGGCGGCCGCATCGTGACGATGTCGTCCGTCTCGGGCGTCACGGGCAATCGCGGCCAGACCAACTACAGCGCTGCCAAGGCCGGTCTCATCGGCGCCTCCAAGGCGCTCGCCGTCGAGCTCGCCAAGCGCCGCATCACGGTCAACTGCGTCGCCCCCGGGCTCATTGACACCGGCATGGTCGACATGAATGAAATCGCCCGCGAGCACGCGATGGCGATGATCCCGATGCAGCGCATCGGCACTCCCGAGGAAGTGGCCGCGGTGGTCGGCTTCCTCATGGACGAGCGTGCGTCCTACATTACGCGCCAAGTCATCAACGTGAACGGAGGCATGATCTGATGCGCAGAGTCGTTGTCACCGGCATGGGCGGCATCACGTCGCTCGGCCAGAATTGGGAATCGATCAAGGCGGGTCTTCTCGCCCACAAGAATGCGGTCCGCCGCATGGACCTCTGGGAGGACATCGTCGGCCTCAACGCCAAGCTCGGCGCGCCCGTCGTCGACTTCACGCTTCCGGCGCACTACACCCGCAAGCGCATCCGCTCGATGGGCCGTGTTTCGCTTCTCTCCACCCGCGCGACCGAGCTCGCTCTTGAAAATGCGGGCCTCATCGACGATCCCGTTCTGAAGAACGGCCGCACCGGCATCGCCTACGGCTCCTGCACGGGCAGCACCAGCGCCGTCGCGGACTTCGGCGAGATGATCGTCAACCGCAATACCCGCGGCATTACCGCCACGACCTACGTGCAGATGATGCCGCACACGACGGCCGTCAACACGGGCCTCTTCTTCGGCATCACCGGCCGCGTCATTCCGACGCCGAGCGCCTGCACGTCGGGCTCTCAGGCCATCGGCTATGCCTGGGAGGCCATCCGCCACGGCTATCAGGACGTCATGGTGGCGGGGGGCGCCGAAGAGCTCTGCCCGTCCGAAGTCGCCGTCTTCGACACGCTCTTTGCCGCGTCCACCCGCAACGACGAGCCGAACCTCACGCCGCGTCCCTTCGACAAGAACCGCGACGGCCTCGTGATCGGCGAAGGCGCCTGCACGCTCGTTCTTGAAGAGCTAGAGCATGCCAAGGCCCGCGGCGCAAAGATTTATGCGGAACTCGTGGGCTTCGCCACGAACTGCGACGCCACCCACATCACGCAGCCCAACAGCACGACCATGCGCATCTGCATGGAAAGCGCCCTCAACATCGCCGGCCTGGCGCCCGCCGACATCGGCTACCTGTCCGCACACGGCACCGCCACCTCGCGCGGCGACTGCGCGGAATCCCAGGCCACGGCCGCGCTCTTCGGCAGCAAGACGCCGGTCTCGTCCCTGAAGAGCTTCTTCGGCCACACGCTCGGCGCCTGCGGCTCCATCGAAGCCTGGCTCGCCATCGAGATGATGCGCGAAGGCTGGTTCAGCCCGACCATCAATCTCACGGATGTCGATCCTGAATGCGGCGAGCTCGACTACATCATGGACACGGAACGTCGTATCGACACCGAGTTCGTGCAGAGCAACAACTTTGCATTCGGCGGCATCAATACTTCGCTCATCTTCAAGCGCATGTAAGGCTGCCTTCCCGGAAAGAGCCGGTCGGACCGGCCGCCTTCCGATCAGAAAGCTTCAAAAGGGGACGGACTTCGAAAGCCGTCCTCTTTTGCTTTGCGGCTTGGAAGTGCGCGAACTAACGGTAAAATCTTGAAAATGACGTGCTTTGTCAATCAACATTCTGCATCTGCAGTTAAAAGGTTTGCTTATGTCCGAAGTTGAACGATCGTTTGAACTTGATGAGAAGCTGGACCGTAAGTTTTGTAAAAACGGCCGAAGAGCTCGGCCTGTCGCCCTCTGATGCGCTTCGCATGTTTGTGGAGACGTTGGTGGAGAACCGGGGGTTCCCGCCGGTTTTGAAGACGCCCGCGAAAGTCCGTTCGTGCCGGGTCTTCAATGCCGATCATCCTGCAGTCATCACGCCGCCCATTCGAAATGGCCGAGCGGTGCTGCCCGCCTCCTGGCTTGAAGATGACGATTACGATGAGGAACCGGAGAGCTAATGCTACTGGCTGTCGATATTGTCTTGAATTGTCGACAAATACTAAGAGGCGAATGCGATAGAGAATGAGCCGGCTGAAAATGACTGCGAAAAAGCAGAAGAGGGGATCTGAACGTTGGTTTTGAAGACGATTCAGAAGGTGTGCTAGGGCAAGTACTAATATTTGTGCTGGAGATGTTGAAGGAGTAGGTGTGCAGATCTTATTCGACTCACTTTCCATGAGAGTAATGGTATTGCGCGGGAAATATAGTCCATAAATTGTCGACAAAATATAGTATGATGTCGACATCAAGGTTGCGAGCACCGATTTGAAGTGCGCCGGCGGCAAATGCCGGCATCAGCTTTATCCTGCTGCTCCTTCCGTGCCTGCTTATAACGGGCCGTCCGATTCAAGGTTTTCAATCGAATCGGGCGGCTCGAGTTTTTTTCAACTTCTGCGTTCAATACCTTTACTCGGAAAACTTCATCATGGAAATGGGTCTGAACTTCTGGCTCGAGCTCCTTGTTGTTGCTGTCTGCATCGGGCTCGGCGGCCGCTTCGGCGGTCTGGGCCTCGGCGCTGCCGGGTGCTTCGGCGTCTGCATTCTCGTTCTTCTCTTCGGCCTTGAGCCGAGCTCGCCGCCCGTCGCGACGATTCTCATCATTGTGGCCGTCATTTCCGCCACGTCCGTCCTGCAGGGAGCGGGCGGCCTGGATCTGATGGCCAAGGTCGCGGAGCGCATGCTGAAGAAATGGCCGAAGGCCATCACCTTCGTGGCGCCGTTCGTCTGCTCCATCCTTGTCATTTTTGTCGGCACGGCCTATGTTGCCTTTGCAATCTATCCGGCCATTGCCGAAGTGGCCGCGCAGGCCCGCGTGCGGCCCGAGCGTCCGATTGCCGCCTCCGTCATTTCGGCAAGCATTGCGCTTGTGGCTTCGCCGGTCTCGGCCGCCACGGCCGCGATGGTGGCTTGTCTCTCGCCCTTCGGCCTCAGCATCGGGGACATTCTGAAGATCTCGGTCCCGGCCTTCATCGTGGCCACGATCGCAACGTGTCTCTGTGTCTACTGGATGGGCTCGGAGCTTGAGGACGATCCCGAATTCAAGCGCCGCGTGGCCGCCGGAGAATTTAAGGAGCTTGCGCCCAAGCGCGACGAGTCGAAGACGTCCGTCCCGAAGTCCGTCCGCAATTCCGTTCTGATCTTTGCGCTGGGCGTTGCCGTCGTGCTTCTCTTCGGCTTTGACAAGGCGCTTCTGCCATCGTGGACCAATGCCGCAGGCAAGGTGCATTCGCTCTCCATTCCGACGCTCTTTCAGATGGTGATGCTCGGCAGCGCGCTCTGGATCATCATCGTCTGCAAGGTTCCGCCGAGCAAGTTCGCCGACGGCACGGTCTTCCGTGCGGGCCTCATCGGCGTCGTGGGCATCTACGGCATTTCCTGGCTGACGGGCACGTTCTTCGAAGCCTACAGTCCCGAATTCGTCGCGCTCTTCAAGTCGATGGCCGGCTCCGCGCCGATTCTCTTCGGCCTCGTGCTCTTCCTGTTCTCGGCCGTGATTCTGAGCCCGTCCGCCACGGTCGTCGCCCTCATGCCTCTGGGCGCCGCCATCGGAATTGATCCGCTCTTCCTTGTGGCGCTCTATCCGGCCACCTGCGGCGACTTCCTGATCCCGGGCGGCGCGCAGATCGGCTGCTGCGCCTTCGACCGCACGGGCACCACGCGTCTGGGCAGCTGGGTGCTGAACCATTCCTACATCCGTGCCGGACTGGTCCATGTGATCACGGGCGTCACGACCGGCTGCCTCATCCATTCGATCCTCTGATCGCCGGGATCATCTCTGTCGTTCGTCCCGCCTCGGAATTCCTGCCGAGCCTGTTTGTCCCGGGCTTTCTGCCATGAGGAAAGGGCATTCCGAGGCGCGGACGGCGCATTCACCCGCACTTCCTCTTCAAATGCGCCGGTTTCGTTGCATTTTTGCGTCGACTAGCCTCTGTTCGACGCCAAAGCGCACGCAATCGGCGTCCGGTGAGGCCTCGGCCTGGCGCCGGCTTTCATTGGAAACCATCTGCTGCGCATAAGCGTCTTAAACCTTCGGAGGCTTGTGCCGTATTCGTTGCAGAAGTGGTGCTGCAAGCTTTTTTCGTCTTCAACTGTCTCTTTTTCTGACTCTTTCAACACGAGCCGGAATCTGCTTTTGTTTTTCCGCTTCCTTGTTCTCATTGAAGCTTTCGACTCGGTGCTGGAGTTCAGCAAGAATGGTCGGATATCGATCCCGTTCTTCTGAATCACCATCCACCTTTTGCGAATAACACAACTAGAACATATGAGTGTCCAAACAAAACAAGCTGAAGTCACTGCGGAGAGTAGGCTTCAGCTTGTTTAAGCGGCAAATGCGCAGCCGCGTAAAGCGGGGCGTCATTTGGTTATTCGATTTGTTGTCGGGTCAGATCGTTAGAAGACGATCTTCGAGATGCACCAGCCGATAAGCGTGCCGGAAGTGACGAACACGAGGCCCGGACGGAGGTAGGAGTGGTTGATCACGAAGGTGCCAAGGCGTGTCGTGCCCGTGCGGTCGAATGCTGTGCAGCCGATCTGAGCGCCGCCCGGGATGATGAAGTCGCCGTAGCAGCAGGCCCAAGTTCCCACAAGGAATTCAGCCGGAAGGCCGAACTTGATGCCGAGCGGCATCATGATCGAGGTGGTTACCGTCGGAGAGAAGACGATGGTCGAGACGCAGAAGGCTGCGATGCAGAACACGAACGGCGCATCTTTGGCGAGGCCGGAGAAGAGCTCGGCGAGGAGCTTGGTGTGTTGGTCGAAGAACGTGCCGGTACACCAGGCGATGCCGAAAACGCCGACGACGCCGATGAGGCCGGAGCGGAACACGGAGCCGGAGGCGAACTTGTCAGACGGAACGCGGCAGAACATGATGATGAAGAA
>CAKQKT010000098.1 GCA_934249275.1 uncultured Sutterella sp.
GCCAGATTTTTTCTGTCTGGCAGGGCTCTTGAGGTTTCGCGTTATCTAGATAGCAGATTTACCGCGGAGTTCGGGTTTCAAACCGCCCGTTCATCTTTACAGAACTTGACATTCGCATCACAAATCGACGAAAAGCTTCATGCCTGAAGAAACGGCCGGCGAACAATCGGTTCCGCCGGCCTTCGTGCAAAAAACACTGTCTCGATCACTTACATGATGGTGAGCACCATGCGCGGCGTCCCGTCGGGGTTTCCGAGCGTTTCGGGATCCACGCCTTCGGGCGCGAAGACGAGTTCGGACGGACCGCCCGGGAGGCGGACATTGATGATGTCGAGTCCTTCATCCGCCTTCACCTCGCGGGTGAGGTCCAGGTCAAGCGCGAGAAGGCATGCGGCGGAGAGGCCTGCGATGTCGATGTCGGCCTCCTGGTCCTCGATGCATTCGAGCACGTTCCCGAGCGACTCAAGCGCGGCGTTGGGCTCGCCCTCCCACATGGCGCGAACGAGCTCGCGCGCGTCGCCCAGTCGGCGTCGGGGCTCATCACGAAGCTCAGCTCCATGACGGCAAGGGCCTTCACGCCGAAGGCTGAGGCATAGTCATAAGCGGGAAGGGACTTCTCATCAGGCCGGTCATTCTCTTCTGCCACGACCGGCGTCCAGAAGCCGAGGCTCTCAAGAAGTTCGCCCAGGAGCTCGTAATAGCGGCGGTGCTCGGGCTCGTCGGGGAGCTTTTGGAAGAGCGCCATGTTCTTCAGGTCCAGAACGTCCGCGTCAATCAGGTTTTCGAGAATGCCCGGATGGAGAAAGGCCTTTGGAAGAAGAGGGCCCGCATTGGCCTTGTCGGTGCCAAGCCATCCTTCAACCAAAGGACGGACGTAGCGCACGCCAAGACCCGCGTGGCGGTCCAGGTTCAGCATGACCAGATCGGGCACCATGGATCGCTCTTCGGCGGCCTTCGCAAGCGCTTCGCCGTAGACCGTCCCGAGCGTTTCATGGGAAAGCGTGAAGAGATCCTCGGCCTTGTCGCGCGGCACTGAGACGACCGGTACCGAAGCGGCTGCGGCCTGAGCAAGGGCTTCACCAAGATCCGTGAGTCCGGCAAGGAGTACGAATCGCGGGCTCTTCAAAAAGAGGGCGTGAAGTCCGGCTGCGACCACGTCGCGCATTTGGCGCATGTCTTCCTTCTCTGGGCCCGCGCCGAGCACCGGCACGTCGATTTCGGTGAGGATGAAGGCATCGGCATCGAGGCCAAGCAGGTTCTCAAAGAAGCCCGAAGCATCCTCAACGGTCTCGATTTCGGCGAGCGAACGGAACGAAAGGGACATGCCGGCTGCGCGTGCGGCCTCATGAGGATCGGCCGTAAACCAGTCGGACGGGCCCTTGGCATACCGCAGGCCGCCCTCACGGAAAAGGTCGATGAAGGGCTTCATGAGGAGCATTTCGGCGTCGCCGGGTTTGTCGATGAGGCCGGGAAGGGCGGATTCGGTCATGCGGATGTCCTTGTTGGTTGATTGAGAGAACAGTCTATCGGAAAAGGCGCTCGGACAACGAATGATTTTTCTGAGTATGAAAAAGGCCCCGCTTCGAGTTGAAGGCGGGGCCTGGGCTTAACTGGCGCGCCGGGAAGAAAGCGCGCAGTTCAAGTTTGGGTTAGGCAGCCTGGCAGCAGGACTTGCAGGGAACCGCAGCCTTGTAGGCGAGGCCGAGGACGTAGCCGGCGACGGCGAACGGGATCCAGGCGAGGCCGTACTGGGCGAACGGGACGTAGGCCTTGATCAGTTCGGAGACGGCACCGAGGTTCACGCCGGCGGTTTCGAGACCGGAGACCAGAGCCATCACGAAGGTGAAGGCGGTGGTGAAGGCATACACGCACTGGCGGCCGCCGAAGAGCTTGTCCGTGAAGAGGAGCACGATCAGGATCACGCAGAGGGGATAGACGAACATCAGAACCGGGATCGTGGAGACGATGATGGTCTTGAGGCCGAACATGCCGATCAGGAAGGAAACGACCGTGAAGAGGAAGCAGTACTGCTTGTAGGTCAGACGGCCGACGATTCGCATGAAGTAGGCGGAGCAGCAGGTGATCAGGCCGATCGAGGTCGTCAGGCAGGCGAGCATCACGATCACGGAGAGGAGCACGGCGCCGAAGTTGCCGAAGAGAACCTTGGCGGTTTCGGCGAGAACCGGAGCGCCCGTTTCCTGCATGCCGATGGCGCTGACGGATTCGGCGCCGATCTTCGCGATGAAGAAGTAGATCACGGCGAGGAGCGACACGGCGAGAATGCCGGACTTGTAGACCTGGGCCGTCACTTCGGCACCGGTCTTGGCGCCGCCTTCGCGGACGAAGTTCGTCACGAGCGTGGCAAACACGAACGCAGCGATGGCGTCAAGGGTGTTGTAGCCGTCGAGCACGCCGGTGACGGTGGCCGTCAGGGCGCCCGTGTAATGCGGAGCGGAGGCCTGCGGAGCGCCGAGCGGATCGATGAGGGACTTGACGATCAGGGCGCCGAGCGTCAGGACCAGAGCCGGCGTCAGGATCTTGCCCACGCGGTCGACAAGCTTCTGCGGCGTGGCGGCAAGCCAGTACGAAACGGCAAAGAAGAGGACGAGGAAGACCCAGAGGCCCATTTCAACCTGGCCGGAAGAAAGGAACGGACGCACGCCGATTTCAAAGGCGACCGTGCCCGTACGCGGGATGGCGAAGCAGGGGCCGATGGCCATGTACACCACGACCGTGTAGAAGAGGCCGTAGAGGGGATGAGCGCGGCCGGCGGCTTCCTGAAGATCATTGCAGCCCGCATAGGCCATGGCCATAATGGCAAGAAGCGGAAGGCCCACACCCGTAATGCAGAAGCCGATGAACGCCCAAATGTAGTGATCGCCGGCGGCTTGGCCCATGGAGGCCGGGAAGATGAGGTTGCCTGCTCCGAAGAGGATCGCGAACAGCATCAGGCCGATCGCGACGAAGCGCTTGTTGTCTGTGTTTTGCATAGTTTTTCTAATGCGGGTTGTGTTTAAGACTCTTGTTCGGGCTCTTGTCATGGCGAACCGTCGTAACGGGGGAGAAGACGATTCGGCCCTGTTTTGAGGCCCTGAATTGGATTATATGTGCAATGTTTCGTTTTTTGCATAAGACAAACAACCTACATGAGGCGGTATTTTGCAAAAACATTGGGCATCGAACCCATTGGGGGACAACAATTATAGGGAGGAATGCCTACGTCTTTCGGAGGATTTCGCAAGCGGTTCGATTTTTGCAACTTCGGCGAAATTGCAAAAAGAAAGGGACCGCAGGCGATGGCCCGGGTCCCCGGCGTAGATGTCGACAGGTGAAAATCAGTTCTTCGCGCCGATTTCTCCGTTGATGTCAAAGTTGAGCGGATCGCCGTTCGAGGCAAAAAGTCCGCCTGCGCGTCCGACGATGAGCGGGTCGATGACGCCAATCTTCTTCATGTCGCGGTTGTCGTACGGAATCGACTGAAGAAGCACGCGGATGGCGTTGAGGCGGCCGCGGCGCTTGTCTTCGTTGCGGATCACGGTCCACGGCGTTTCGGCCGTATCCGTCATCTGGAACATGCGGCGAATGGCCTTCGTGTACTCGTCCCACTTCTCCATCGAGGCGACGTCGACGGGGGAGAGCTTCCAGCGCTTCAGAGGATTCTCGCGGCGTTCGCGGAAGCGGCGCTTCTGCTCCTCCTGGCTCACGGCAAGCCAGAACTTGATGATGTGCGTGCCGCCGCGGATGAGGGACTGCTCGAAGCCGCTCACTTCATTGAGGAAGATCTCGCTCTGCTCGGGCGTGCAGAAGCCCATCACGGGCTCGACCACGGCGCGGTTGTACCAGGAGCGGTCGAAGAAGCAGATTTCGCCCGGATTCGGAAGATGTGCGCAGTAGCGCTGGAAGTACCACTGGCCGGTTTCGTTTTCAGTCGGCTTCGAAAGAGCCACGGTGCGCGCGCCGCGGGGATTGAGGTTTTCCGTAAAGCGCCTGATCGTGCCGCCCTTGCCGGCCGCGTCGCGGCCTTCGAAAATGACGATGACCTTGGCCTTCGTGCGCTTCACCCAGTCCTGAAGCTTGAGAAGCTCGACCTGCAGATCATAAAGCTCGCGCTCGTAGAGCTTGTTCGAGTAGTGGTTCTTGTACGGATAGGCGCCTTCGCGGAACTTGTCCGAAAGGGCGTTCATGTCCGTGGGCTTCTTCGGGAAGAGCCCGGCCTGATGCGCCTCCTTCACAAGCAGGAGCTTGAAGAGCTCATCACGCTCCAGCTGCGTGAGATCGCGGTTGAGGACGTTGAGAACCTCGGAGGCGGATTCTTCGGGAGACTCCAGCGGCGTATCGCGAAGCTTGTCGCGAATGTACGTGACGACCTGGGTCATGGAGTCGAAGACGCGGGGCTCGACTTTCTTGCCGTCGAGAGAGGCAACCGGGTAGGCGGGCTTCTCTTCAATATCGACAACGTCGAGCGTGCTGCCTTCGGGGTGTTCGTCGTTCTGATTCTGACGGCGATCCTTTGCCATGTGCATTCTCCTTGAATATCTGAAATCAATGCAAAAGCGCGTTTATGTCGATTTTAACGCCGGGAGCGGGCATTTGTAACGGGCGTTTGTGCCATTGACGCCGGCGTTTCACGGCACATCACGAAAGCGCCTTTACCGAGTCATACTCTCTGACGGCATGAAGAAGAATTTCGGCGCCCGCAAGGAAATCGGACATCTGCATCGACTCGTGCGGATTGTGCGAACCTCTGCTGTTGGCCACAAAGAGCATGCAGGTGGGTATTCCGGCGCTCGTCATGACGGCCGCGTCGTGACCGGCGCCGCTTGCCATCGTGATATGAGGAATGCCGTGCTTCTTCGCAGCGTTGACGAGCCTATCAAACAGCGCCTCATCCGGTACGGCAGCTTCGCCCACGATCACGTCGTCGAAAACGAAGCGAACGCCGCGGACCTTTTCAATCCTGCGAGCTTCCTCTTCGAGAAGCTCGTGGAAGGCGCGGATCGTGTCCATGGAAAGGCTTCGCATGTCAAGCCCGAAGGAGACGTCGCCCGAGATGATCGAAATGTCGGCCGTGGCGGGCGTATTGACAACGCCGCACGTAAACACAAGATCCTTGCCGTCCTTGAGCCAGGCTTCCCAATGACGGTTCATCGTGTAGAGCAGGTCGGTGAGCGCTGCCACGGCATCATGTCTGTATTCGTAGTCGACGGCGCCCGAATGTGCGGTCTCGCCGATCACTCGGCAGCGCTTGTGCCTCAGATAACCGCGAATGCCCGTAACGACCGCGGCTCGATTGACGGGTTCCGCATCGAGCCTCGGGCCCTGTTCGATATGCAGCTCAACAAATGCTGCGATTTTGGAAAGGTCTGTCAAAGGCCGGCCGGAGGCAATGCGATCGACGTCCACGCCTTTCTCAAGAAGAACATCTCGCAGAAGCCGTCCCGTATCGCGATGCGGCAGATTGAGCTCTTCGGGCTTGAGCCTACCCGTCAAGGCAAGCGATCCCGCGTAGGCGCGGCCGAATTCCGGACATTCCTCCATGCGGAACGCAACGATGCTGAAGTCGCGCTCGGGAACAAAGCCCGAATCCTTGAGAAACTTGGCAACGGCGAGTGGTGCCACAATCCCGGCGAGACCGTCGAAGTTGCCACCCTGCGGCACAGAGTCGGAATGCGAGCCGGATACGAAGGCCGGCAGATCCCGTTTTCTGCCGGGCAGCGTCATCCAGAGATTCAGCGCCGGATCGACGCGAACTTCAAGCCCAATCGATCGGGCGGCCGCCTTGAGCCGATCATGGACCATGTCCTCCTCAGGCGTATAGCCTTCACGCGTGACGCCGGCTTCGTCGCGCGTAAGCTCGCGAATGTCGTCAAAAAGTTGGGAGCAGAAAGACTCAACGGAAGTATGGAAGTCGGACATGGACGTCGCCTCATGGTTGGAAATGCAATTCCATCAGTTTAGTCCGTAATGGGCGACTTATAAGCGTCATCCAAGAAAAAGGCCGTCGGATTGAACCGGCGGCCTTGATAGTCATTTTCGTTACTGCAGGTATTTCGGCGGCCTGCGCTTCGTGATCGCGGTTGCGATGAGAAGCGACAGGAAGTAGGTGACGGGCCAGAGGAAGCCGCAGAGGACGGCGATGATGTTGAGCTGCGTCTCTTCGACGATGATGCTCTTCATGCCGAGCCAGTTGGTGATGAGGGCCACAAACGCGCCGCCTTCATACTGGTCGACGGCGGTAATGAAAATCCAGATGATGAGGGAGGCCAAAGTCGCGATGATGGTTGCGGCCGCGCCTCTGGCGAGAGTCTTGCATCTCATCGCGGCGAAAGCGAAGAGGGCAACATAAAGAATAATGGCGGCAGGATAGGTCAGGGATGACGAGAACCAGCCGGTGTAGTAGAGGATTCGCTGCCAGCCGACCGCGGTAACCGCGACGGAATAGGCTGTCGCGATGAGCGACAGCGCAACGACAAGGTAGGATCCGATTCTCATGAGACCTGTCTGCTTGATTTGTTGAATGCCGGGAAGCGTGTCCTGCATCAGCCCGTCGCCTTGCGGCACAGCGGTTTGAAATGATGAAGGACGCCTGAATCGTATTTTAGCGGAACGGTCGCGCAATACAGGGCGAACGCTTACACATTTAGACTTGACAAACGATCATTCCTATAAATCATAAGAATGGCAACTATTTAGCTTG
>CAKQKT010000099.1 GCA_934249275.1 uncultured Sutterella sp.
GTGGATCGTCCTGATTCTCGCAATCACGATCTGCGCGTACACCGGCTTCCTGATCTCCGCCCTGATCCGCTTCCCGCTCATCAACACGGCTGTGCTCCCGGCGCTCTTCATCGCATCGGGCCTCTCCGCCGGCGCTGCGGCTGCCAAGCTGGTTGCCGTCGGCTGCTTCGGCGAAGAGCAGCACAGTGCCGACATGAAGCTCCTGCACGGCGCCGAATGGCCGATCATGGCCGCCGAAGCCCTCTGCATCTTCATGATCGCGGTCTCCCTGATCTCCGGCAATGCCGCTGCTCAGGCCGCCGCCGAGGCTTTCGTCTCGGGCACCTGGTCCACCGTGTTCTGGGTCGGTGTCGTCGGCGTCGGCTTCGTGCTGCCCGTGCTGTTCAACTTTGTGAAGAGCGCCGCGAGCTTCTATCTCGCCGGTCTCTGCAGCATCGTCGGCATGCTCTGCCTGCGTCACTTCATCCTGTACGCCGGTCAGATCTTCGGTCTCTGATGACCCTCGCGGCCATCTGAACCGAAGCGTGTGAAAGCACGCAGTCAATCAACCACCGCCTCGCCGGAAACGGCGGGGCGGATGGCTGAAGAAAACCAATCCTCCCCGAGCCCGTCACCGGGCCGTTTTTTTATCGGGCGGTGCAATTCCCTCCGACGCCGTTGCCGGCGACGTCGTACGATTAGGATTAAATTGCCTTCATCCGCCATCAAGGAGTGTTCAATGACGATGCAGAAGAAGATGTTGAAGATCGCTGCGGCCGGCTGCGCCGCAGTGCTAGCGGCCCTCCTGCTTGCGGGCTGCGGCGACGATGCCTCGAAGAAGGCGTTCTCGCCCGTGCCGTTCGACAAGCACGACCGCTGCCATCTCTGCGGCATGGTCCTTGCACACTACGAGGGCCCGAAGGCCCAGATCATCATCAAGGGCGCAGAAGATACGCCGCTCATGTTCTGCAGCGGCCGCGATGCCTTCACCTATGCGCTTCAGCCCGAAAATCAGCGCCGGCTTCTTGCCTTCTTCATTCATGATCTCGGCCGAACCTCCTGGGAGACGCCCGCCGACGATGCGCTCGTGCCGGCCGCGTCCGCCATGTACGTCTACGGCCACGGACGCGAGGGCGTGATGGGCGACGAGCCCGTCGCCTTCACCGACAAGACGAAGGCCGAGGCCTTCATCCAAAAATGGGGCGGCAAGCTCTACAGGTATGAGGACATCGACCTCAAGCGCCTGAATTGAGGCTCCCTGCATGAACCTGTTCCCGAGACTCCTTCTTTCCGCCGTTCTCCTGGGGCTCTCCCTCGGGGGGCATGCGCGCACCTTCGAGGTCTCGGCCTTGGCCGAGCTTGACGACGCCGTCATCGAGGCCGAGGACGGCGATGAGATCGTGCTCGCCAAGGGCGTCTACGAGCTTGAGGCGCCGCTTGAAATCTTCTCGCGGATCGTGATCCGCGGCGAGGACGGCGCCGTCGTCGATGCGGGCGGCAGGGGTTCGGGCTTCATCGTGCGCGTCCCGAAGGTTCGAATTGAAAATCTCACCGTCCGCAACTACGGCGGCGATCTTTATGCCCGCGATGCGGGCGTGAAGGTGGGCGACGGGGCCGACGGCACCGAGCTTCGCAACCTGGTGCTTCAGGGACCGGGATTCGGCGTGCGCGCGGACCGCATGGACGCCCTCGTGGTCGAGGGGTGCACGATCGAAGGGGATGCGAAGCGCCACGTGCTTGACCGCGGAGACGGAATCTTCCTTTCCTATGTGAAGAATGCGCGGCTTGACCGCAACTCGCTTCGCAACGTGCGCGACGGCTTCTATCTCGAGAACGTCGATGTTGCAAAGTCCGACTTCAACTTCTTCACGGGCGCTCAGTACGGCATTCACTACATGTACACGCGCGACTGCACGGCGACGGGCAATCGCGCCGTGGGCGTGCGCGGCGGCTACGCGCTCATGAGCAGCACCCGCGTGACGCTCACGAGGAGCTTCAGCTCGAAGAACATCGAGTTCGGCATTCTGCTCAACGTCGCAGACGGATGCCTGGTTGAGGAAAACACCGTCGTCGGCGTGCACAATCCCAAGGGCCGCGCCGCGCTCGACAATGAGGGAAAGGGCATCTTCATCTACGGGCCGGGCCAAAGCCGCGTGACCCGCAACTGGATCTCGGAAAGCGACATCGGCATCGGGGTTGCGCTGGGCGGCGAGGGCAACGTTCTCTGGGAGAATTCGTTCGTCGACAACCGGATTCAGGTCCGCTACGTCGGCGAGACGCCGCTCGAGTGGAGCTTCGAGGGACGCGGCAACTACTGGAGCACGAATCTCGGATGGGACGTCGACCATGACGGGATCTCCGACCGTCCCTATCAGCCAAACGACAGCCTCGACCGCATCTTCTGGATCTATCCGGAGGCCCGCTTTCTGATGGACAGTCCCGTGACGGCGCTCCTCAGGTGGCTTGCCGGCCAGTTCGAGATCGACCGCGGCAAGGGCGTCACCGACTCTCACCCGCTCGTGAGGCCGCCCGTGGGCCCCGACGTGCACGAGGCTCGAGCCGGTGCGTCTCAGAACAAGAACAAGGAAAAACCAGCATGAACGCCATCGAATGCAGGGATCTCGTCTTTTGCCGTGGCGCAAGGACGGTCCTCAACGGGATCAGCTTCGAACTGCCGCCCGGCAGGCTTCTGGGCCTGGTCGGCCACAACGGCGCCGGCAAGTCGACGCTCATCAAGCTGATTCTGGGCCTTCTGAAGCCCGCGTCCGGCAGCCTGACGGTGCTGGGCGGGAGGCCCGGCGCCTCGCCTCTTGACGTCGGGTACCTGCCCGAGAATGTCAGCTTCTACGATGCGATGACGGTCGAGGAGCACCTTCGCTATTTCGCGGGCCTCAAGGGCGTGGTTCAATCCCGCATCGACGAGCTTGTCGAGGAGCTGGGGCTCGGCATTGTGCTTCGTCAGCGTCTCGGACAGTGCTCGAAGGGACAGCGCCAGCGTCTGGGCCTCGCGCAGGCGCTTCTGACGCGGCCGCGCCTTCTGGTGCTTGACGAGCCGACCGTGGGTCTTGATCCCGCGGCCTCGTCCCTCATGTACCGCGAGCTTTCCGCGCTTCGGGATGCGGGCTGCGCGGTCGCCGTCTGCACGCACGAGCTCGCGCTCGTCGAACCTCATCTTGACCGGGTGCTCCTGCTTGCCTCGGGTGAATGCCGCGGCAGCGGAACGCTGGGTGAATTGCGCGAAAGGGCGGCGCTTCCCGCCCTCATTACGAACGTCGGCAATGCGGCCGCGCTGGCCGATCCGGCGCTTGCGCCCTACGTGCAGGGCTCGCGCCTGGCCGTTCCCGAGGGCGATGTGGCGAGGGTCGTCAGGCGGCTTACCGAAGTGCACGGCGTCTACGACTTCCAGCTTCGCAAGGCGGATCTGGGCATGATCTTCGCGCACTTTGTTCTGGACGTGCCCGTGGAGGATTTTTCATGAGTTCAACCGCACCCGCCATCGGCACCGGCTCGCGCATCGGCGCCTTCGCCACGATCTCGATCGTCGCCGGAAAGGAGTTCCGCGACTGCCTGCGCAGCCGCTGGCTCGTCTTCGGCAGCGCGCTCTTTGCGATTCTCGGCCTTGCCGTCTTCTTCGGCACGGCGGCCATCGGCGGCACGCTTCAGTATCAGCCGCTCCCGACCGTCATGAATTCGCTTCTGAGCCTGACGGTCTTTCTGCTGCCGCTTCTGGCGCTTCTCCTTTCCTACGATGCGTTCGTGGGCGAGGCCGAGTCGGGCACGCTTCTTCTGATGCTTACCTATCCGCTCACGCGCCTGCAGTGGCTCGCCGGCAAGGCGCTCGGACAGGGGCTCGCGCTGCTGCTCGTTCTTGTGCTGGGCTTTGCGGTGCTGCCGGTGATTCAGGCCTTTCTGCCCGTCCCCTATGGAATGGGCGAGCTTCTTGGATCGCTTGCCGTGCTGATCGCAAGCGGCTGGGCGCTCGGACTTCTCTTCATGCTTGCCGCCTATTGGGTGAGCCTGTGCGTGCGCCACAAGGCGCAGGCGCTCGCGCTTCTTTTGGTCGTCTGGTTCGTTGCGGTCTTGCTCTACGACCTCGGGCTTCTCGTCGTGACGGTGGCGTGCGCCGACGTGCTGGGCCGCGGAACGCTGACGGCTCTCATGCTTGCCAATCCTGCGAGCGTCTTCAGGCTTCTCAACCAGTCCGTGATCGGCGTCCTTTCGTTCGAGGTGCCGCCCGCGCCGGCCCTTGCCGCCATTTTGCTCGCCTGGATCGCAGTTCTCTTTGCGATATGCGCCAAAACGCTTGCCGCAAGGCGTCTCTGAAAAGGATTTCGAAGAAAAATGCTTAAGGCTTGATGCAGGATTCGTGCGCTAAAGTGAAGACTGCAACCATTAGACCGGACCCACATATTGGACCTCAAAAGTGATCCCCGAACTAGGCCACTTCCTGCTCATCATCGCCGCCATGACGGCGATCCTTTCGCCTGCCGTCGTCTTCTTCGGCATCCGAAGGAACGACGACTTTCTCGCGGGCTTCAGCCGGCCGGCGTCGATTCTGACGGCGCTCATGCTGACGCTCTCGACGGCTGCGCTCGTCTGGGCCTTTCTCACCGACGACTTCTCGGTCGCCTACGTGGCGAACCATTCGAACACGAAGCTCGAGCCCGCCTACAAGGCCGCGGCTCTCTGGGGCTCGCACGAAGGCTCGATGCTCTTCTGGATCTGGCTCATGGCGCTCGGCACGGCAGCGGCGGGATGCGTGCGCTGTGCGGACAAGCTTTTTGTCTCCCGCCTCCAGGGCCTGATGCTTGCCGTGATCGCGGGCTTCAGCGCATTCCTGCTTCTCACCTCGAATCCGTTCCTTCGCAATCTGCCGATGGTGCCGGCCGACGGGCGCGACCTGAATCCGGTTCTGCAGGACATCGGCATGATTCTGCATCCTCCGGTTCTCTTCATGGGGTATGCGGGTCTTGCGCTGATGTTTGCCGCCATGTGCGCGCTGCTTCTTTCGGGCCGCTGGTCGAAGACCGCCGTCGACTTCACGACGAAGCTTTCGGTGGTGACATGGGGATTTCTGACGGCTGGCAACATGCTCGGCTCCTGGTGGGCCTACAACGAGCTTGGCTGGGGCGGCTGGTGGTTCTGGGACCCCGTTGAGAACGCATCCTTCATTCCGTGGCTGACGACCACGGCGCTCATGCACGCGCTCATCCAGACGAGAAGAAGGGGACAGCTGAGGCGCCTGGTCGTCTTCCTGACGCTGGCGGGCTTTGCGCTCTGCCTGCTCGGCACCTTCCTCGTGCGCTCGGGCGCCATGCAGTCGGTGCATGCCTTCGCAACGGATCCGGGCAGGGGCATTGCGCTCCAGATTCTTTCCATCGCGGTGCTCGTGCCCGCGGCCTTCCTCTACTGCGCGCGCATCGAGCCCGTCTGCAGGACCGAGGAGGCGCCGATGAGCGGGTCCGACGCCCTGATGACGGGCGCCGTCTTTCTCCTGATGGCCGCAGCCTTTGCGGTGCTCTTCGGAACGCTTTATCCGCTCGGCTATGAAGTCTTTGCCGGCCGCACTCTCACCGTGGGTGCGCCGTACTTCAATCAGTTCTTTGCGCCGATGACGCTGATTGCCGCGGCGCTCGCGGGCGCGGCCCAGCTCGGACTCGGGAGCCCTGTCCGCTGGGCGGTCTGCGCGGCATTGAGCATCGGCGCGGGCGCCGGCATTGCGCTTCTCACCGAGCCTCGCTCGCCCGTCATGACGGGCTTTGCCGTTGCGGCTGCGGTCTGGATCGTGGTGACGGCGGCTTCTCACTGTCTTCCGTTCTCCGCCCGCCGCATGAGCGTTGCGGCGCTACTTGCCCACGTGGGCATCGCCATTTCGATTGCGGGCGCCGTCGGCGTCGAGCAGTACGAGAGCGAGGCGCTCGTGCGCATGGGACCGGGACTCGGCAAGCCCGTCGACGACGTGGTCTTTGTTTATACGGAGACGCGCTTTGTCAACAACCATTCCTATTTCGGCCGTCAGGGCGTGATCGAGGTGCTGAGACTCAGCGACGAGTCCCTAGTCACGACGCTCAGGCCGGAGCGCCAGACCTTTGTCGCCAACGGCATGCAGATGTCGGCGGCCGGCATCGATCACGGATTCCTGCGCGACTACTACGTCTCGATGGGCAACAAGCTCACCGACACGGAGTGGCTCGTGAGGCTCTCCATCAAGCCGCTGGCCGGCTGGATCTGGGGCGGCGGCTCCGTCATGATTCTGGCCGCATTC
>CAKQKT010000100.1 GCA_934249275.1 uncultured Sutterella sp.
CCTCAAAAAACAGCCCAATCCCTTATGGGATCAGGCTTTACGGGAGGCAGTCGGTTGGATCAGGTACTAAAGACGGGGGCGCCGTCATTCGGCCGAACCATCAGGGCGTTCGTTCTTTCACGGAGCGGACGCCTTTTTCATGTCGCAGATTGGGCTTTCGCCAAGTTCGTCTAGGGTTTCCGCCTGAGGTCGGAAACGTGCCGAATCGGTAGACTTTCCCAATGGCGTGCCGCCTGCATCGGACTTTGGTCGGCCCGGTCGTCTTCAAGGCGGTTTGCAGACCTGATAAACGAACAAAAAATCAAAGAGTCATGGACCGAATCGGCGTTCTTTTCACACTTGCGGCCTATCTTCTCTGGGGCCTTTTCCCGCTTTACTTCCACGCGCTTCAGGAGGTCAGTGCTTTCGAAATTCTGGCGCACCGAATCGTCTGGTCGTTCGTCGTGACGGCCGGGATTCTGCTCGTGCTTCGCCGCGGCGAATGGATTGGTCGCCTCTTCAGGGAGCCGAAGATTCTGGCGGTCTTTACGTGCTCCGCGCTTCTCATCGGCTTGAACTGGGGCACCTACGTCTATGCCATCGTGAGCGGGCAGGCGATCGAGGCCTCTCTCGGATACTTCATCAATCCGCTGATGTCGGTGGCGCTGGGCGCCGTCTTCCTGCGCGAGCGCCTTTCGAAGGCGCAGCTCGCCGCCGTTGCGCTGGCCGCCGCAGGCGTTCTCTACATCACGATTTCTACGGGCGCGGCGCCGTTCCTCGGCCTGGCGCTGGCGGCAAGCTTCGCGCTCTACGGCTTCATTCGAAAGATTGCGCCGCTTGGAAGCCTTGAAGGCATGGCGCTTGAGAATTTTATCCTTGCACCTTTTGCGCTCGGCTACATGTTCTGGCTGCTCGACAAGGGCGAGCTGCTGTTTGCCACGGCGGATTGGGACATCAGGACGCTCCTGCTGCTGGCCGGTCCGATCACGACGATTCCGCTTCTCTTCTTTGCGTCCGGCGTGCGCCGCATTCCCTATTCGGTGGTGGGCATCATTCAGTACGTCAGTCCGACCATCGTGTTCATGCTTGGCCGGTTTGTGTTTGGCGAGCCGTTCTCGTTCGACATGCTGGTGGGCTTCGTGATCATCTGGACGGCCGTCGTCATTTTCACGACGGATACGATCCGCACGACGCTGCGCGTCAGGCGCGAGATCAATCGGCGGGCGGCAGAGGACAATTGACCGTTGCGGTGAGGCCGGGCGGCGTTCCGCCCGGAACCGTGTCGGCGAGCGTCACTTCGGCGCCCGTCATGTCGGCATAGGTCTTCACGATCGCAAGGCCGAGCCCCGTGCCGGGAAGGCCCGTGCCGGTGACGCGGTAGAAGGGATCGAAGACGCGGGCGCGTTCTTCGGGCGCAATGCCGGGCCCCGTGTCGGCCACGCTCATGGTGAGCTTGTCTTTTGTGCGTTGGATTTTGAGCGTCACCGAACCGCCGGCGGACGTGTAGTGGAACGCGTTTTCAAGAAGATTTCTGAGAATGGCCAGAACGGCCGCACGGCTGACGCCCTCGAGGGGAGCTTCATTGCCGTCGTCAAGCCCTTTCACGTCGAACTGAAGGTTCTTGTCGGCAACATCATTCATCAGCGGCTCGAGGATTTCGCCGAGAAGTTCGGATAGATACCACGGACGGGTGTCGCGCTTGAGAATTTCGGGAGCTTCGCCTGCCTGAGCGCGGGCGAACTGGAGAAGTTGGGAAACCTGTTTCACGGCGCGTTCAAGACCGGATTCGAGCCGCTCGACCACGGGACGTGCCTCGGGCGGCAGATCAAGCCGGCCGAGGTGTTCGGCATCGATCGTGAGCGACGTGAGCGGCGAGCGGAGCTCGTGGGCCGCATCGGCCGTGAATCGAATCTCGCGCGTGCGGGCCTCGCTCACGCGGGCAAGAAGGCTGTTGACGGCTTCGACAAAGGGTTTGACTTCTGCAGGAACGCCGTCGGAGGGAAGGGGGGCAAGATCGGTCGCAGGGCGTTCGGCTGCTGCTTGTGCGGTCCTGCGGATCGGCGCGAGCATGCGCCGGAGCGTGAGGCCGATCACGATCACGAGAATCGGCAGGAGAATCAAAATCGGGAGCACGGCTGTTCTTGCGGTGCTTCGTGCGTAGACTTCTCGGGTGGAGACCGGGTCGGCAACCGCCGTATAGCGGCCGTTGGGCAGATTGAGCACGGCCATGCGGTAGGACTTGCCCTTGATGGTTCGAGTCGTCAGGCCGTTTTCAATCGGTTCGTAGAAGACGGCGCGCGCGGCGCGGCCCTGATCGTTGAGCATTCTCACGAAGACGGGCGTGCCGGCGGGAATGATGCGGGGCGCATCGGGATCGCCGGGCATGTCTGCCTCGTCCGGCGCGTTCGCCTGGAGGTGAGGCATCATCATGTGGCGGTGCATGCGGCGCGGCCGTGGCAGGGGCTCGCCGGACTCGAGCCTGGCTTCGAACTGGTCCTGAGGCATCGTGAGCGCGCGGGGCAGCACGGCGCCGAGCTCGCCTCGGGCCATGGCGACGGCGATGTCGTAGAGGCGCGCGTCCTGCTCGACGAGCGCATCCTTCTCGGCGCTCTGATAGACGACGGCGGCCGTCACCAGCGTGAGCGCAACCGTCGCTGCGGCGGCCGTCGCCACCGTGCGGATGAGGATCGAGGTGCGCCACTGGGCGCAGAGAGTGCGGAGAATGCTCAGACGGCTCATCATCGGACGGAGGCGTTTGGGTTATTGGGCGGCGTTTTTGTCGGCGGGCACGCGCCAGCCGAGGCCGCGGATGTTTTCAATGGCCGAGGCGCCGATCTTCTTGCGAAGCGAGTGGATCAGGTACTCGACGGCATTGCTCTCGGGCTCGTCGCCCGTTGCATAGATCTTTTCTTCAAGGGCGCGCCTGGAAAGAATGGCGCCCGGGCGCGTCATGAGCGCGGCCAGAAGCGCGTATTCGCGCTTGCTGAGCGTCACGCTGTCGCTTCCGACGCTGCAGGCGTGCGTGACGGTGTTGAGCGCAATGGCGCCGGAGCGCAGCACGTCGGGTGCGAGCGGCGAGCGGCGGCGCACCACCGCGCGGAGCCTCGCAATGAGCTCCGACATGTGGAAGGGCTTGAGAATGTAGTCGTCCGCGCCGGCGTCAAGTCCTTCGAGCCGGCTCTCAAGCGCTTCTCTCGCCGTCACGATGATGACGGGCGTGTCGCAAAGGGGCTTCGTCATGGCGCGGATGCTCTTCAAAACGTCAATCCCGTCCATGCCGGGAAGTCCCAGGTCGAGAAGCACGGCGTCGGGCGGACATGCGGCGATCGAGGCAAGGCCCTCGCGTCCCGTCGGCGTCCACGTGACGGCGTGCGCTTCGTTTTCAAGCGCTGCGCAGACGGCCTTGGCAATGAACGGATCGTCTTCGACAAGAAGGATGTGCATGATGCGTCCCGGAAACGTTTCGAATGCGAAAAGCGGGAGTGCCTCCCAAGGAAAGCCCCTCCCGCAATGAGTATATCAGCGGCGACTCATGCCGCCTGAGCGCTGTTTACCAGTGATGGTAGCCGTGGAAGCCGTTGGCCATCGGACAGTCGGGGTTGGCGCCCGGAACAGGACCCGTCATGGGGCACTGCGGGCCGGGACCCGGGCCCATGCGATGCCCGTGACCCATGCCGTGGACGGGACGGCGTTCCTGAATGCCCTTGATGTCGGCGGCGGCGATCTTGCCGGTCTTGGCGTCAACAAGCGCGCGAACCTGGGTGCCGTCCTCCTTCACCATGCGCACGTTCCAGACGAGGCCGTAAGCAGGGCTCTGGCGGAGGTTGGCGCGGTAGGTCTTGGCCTGATATTCCTTTTCGGCAGCGGCGACGGCATCGGCCATGCCGACGAGCGGAGCAGGCTGGGCGGCGGCTTCGGCGGCGGGAGCCGGTGCGGGCTGCGCAGGCTGGGCGTCAACGGCCCAGGCGGCGCCGGCAACGCTCATCGCGGCGGCGGAAAGGAGGGCGGCAAGCGTGGTTTTCTTCATCATGGTGTGTCCTCGTGTAGTGCGTTGCTGAGGGAGAACGTCGGAAGTTGATGTCATCGCGCCGCCGTGTTCCCTATCGTTGAAACTAGTCTATCCGATGAAAATTAGGATTTGCATTGGCGAAACTTAGGTTTTCCTAAGTCTTGGTAACAGTTTTTGCCGCAAACACGTGTTTTCGGGGCGAATGCCGCAATTTTGTCGATTACAATCGTCACTCTCTATCAATTTCATAGCTGAAGGACGAGGCATACGACATGCAGAGAACCGATTTTGAAATCATGGCCCCCGCGGGGTCTCGCGAAAGTTTGGCGGCAGCCGTTCAGGCGGGCGCCGACAGCGTCTATTTCGGGATCGGCGCGCTCAACATGCGCGCGCATTCAGCCTCCTCCTTCACGATCGACGACCTGCACGAGATTGCCGCCTTCTGCCGCGAGCACGGCGTCAAGAGTTATCTCACCGTCAACACCGTCATCTACGACGGAGACCTTGCCGCCATGCGGGAAATCGTCTCGGCCGCGAAGGCAGCGGGCATTTCGGCCGTGATCGCCTCCGACGTGGCCGTCATGCAGTGCTGCCGAGAAAAGGGCGTTGAGGTTCATCTTTCAACTCAGCTCAACATTGCCAACGTCGAGGCGCTTCGCTTTTACGCGCAGTTTGCCGACGTGGTCGTGCTCGCCCGCGAGCTGACGCTTCGCCAGGTGGCCGACATCAGCGCCGCGATCGAACGCGAGGGTATCAAGGGGCCGTCGGGCAATCCCGTTCGCATTGAAATGTTCTGCCATGGCGCGCTCTGCATGGCCGTGAGCGGCAAGTGCTGGCTGAGCCTGCACACGAGGGGTAAGAGCGCCAACCGCGGCGAATGCCTGCAGAGCTGCCGCCGCGACTACATCGCCGTCGACCGCGAGCGCGGCACCGAGATTGCGCTCGACAACGGCTACTTCATGTCGCCCAAGGATCTCAAGGCCATCGGCTTCCTGGATCTGATGGTGAAGGCCGGCGTGACCGTTTTCAAGATCGAGGGCCGCGCGCGAGGCCCCGAGTATGTGCGCACGACGGTCGAGTGCTACAGCGAGGCGCTTGACGCGATTGTTGAAGGCCGCTGGAGCGAGGAAGTGTCCAAGTCCTGGGACAACAGGCTGGCGGCGGTCTTCAACCGCGGCTTCTGGGACGGCTGGTATCAGGGCGCGACCATGCTCGAGCGCACCGACCGCTACGGTTCGCGCGCAACCAAGAAGAAGCTCTACTGCGGCAAGTGCACGGGCTACTACCCGAAGGCCGGCATCGGCCGCTTTACGGTTCACGGCGAGGCGATTCGTCCGGGCGATGAGCTCCTTGTCTGCGGTCCGACGACGGGTGCCGTCTTCGTCACGCTTGAAGGCCTTCGCGTCAACGATGCCGAAGCCGCCGAGGCCGTCAAGGGCGACGACATCACCTTCTGCGTGCCTGAAAAGATCCGTGAAAACGATCGTCTCTACGTGATGCGCGAGACGGTTGAGGACGAACTTGCCTGAAAGTCCCTCTTGGAGACTGCGGATTCATGACTTGATTGAAGGCCGGGATCAGTGGCTTGAGGTCTTCATGAGGCTTCCGGATGATCAAAACTTGTTTCAGCGCGGTTCATGCAGAAGCACGGAAGGTTCGATGTAGAATGTCGACCGCCGTCTTCGCGCTCCCGGCCTAACGCCCGGGAGCGTTTGTTTTTATATCAATCAACGATTATTCCGATGCGATCATCCTCCCCTGTGAAAATCGAGCATCTGTGGCGCAATGACATTACAGGCCTGAGGGCCGTAGCCGTTCTGCCTGTCCTGCTATTTCATGCTTTCCCGAATCTGCTGCCCGGCGGCTTTTTCGGCGTTGATGTGTTCTTCGTCATTTCCGGCTATTTGATTTCAGGGATCATTTTTCGCGGATTGATTGACGGCACTTTTAGCTATAGGAGCTTTTACGAAAAGCGCATCAAGCGAATTCTTCCCAATCTCCTGCTGCTGATCGTGTTTGTCAGCGTAATGGGCTACTTCTTTTTGCTCCCTGAGGAATATTCAAACCTGGGCAAGCATATCTATTCGAGCACCGGGTTCTTTCAGAACTTCAGGCTTCTCAAGGAGATCGGATACTTTACTGAAGATGCACTTCCGTGAATTTCCAGAAATCCGGTAACAGCACCCCTTGAAGCTGCATGACGATAAGGGGAATATTTTCACTGAGGCTTG
>CAKQKT010000101.1 GCA_934249275.1 uncultured Sutterella sp.
CGCGCTTTTGGTTAGTTTCTATGCTGGGGCTTGCGGCACGGGGAACCCTAATTTCCCCAAAAGTCCAGAAGAGCCCATGTTTGCTACTTATTTCAAATTCGATTCAATCCGCCTTAGCGGGAGCGGCGGCGTTCGCGCAGAATGATAGCGCCCAGGCTCATCAGGAAGACGAGCGCAACGAGAACGAGCGAAGTGCCGTACTGAAGATGTCGCGTTCCCTCGATGTTCGTGCCGGAGGTGGCCATCACGTAGACGTGATAGGGAAGCGCCATGACGGGCTCGAAGAGCGAGACGCCGTCCTTCTGGGTGAAGAAGACCGTGCCGGTGTACATCACGGCCACGGTTTCGCCGGCGGCCCGGGCCAGAGCCAGAATGGCGCCAGTGAGAATGCCCGGAAGCGCATTCGGGAGAATCACCTTCATGATTGTCTCGAATCGCGTTGCGCCCAGAGCGAGCGAAGCCTCGCGCCAGTCCTGCGGAATCTGCTTGAGAGCGGTTTCCGTCGTGTTGATGATGATCGGAAGGCTGAGCACGGCAAGCGTCAGAATGCCCGAGAGGAGGCTTACGCCGAAGCCGCAGAAGACGACGAAGAACGTCAGGCCGAAAAGACCGAAGATGATCGACGGCACGCCCGCGAGGTTCGCAATCGACAGGCGAATCACAGTGATGACCGGCGAATCGAGGTTGTATTCGTTCAGAAATACCGCACTCATGACGCCGAGCGGCAGTGCGATCAAAAGAGATCCGGCGGCAAGCAGGAACGTGCCCGCAATGCAGGGCCAGATGCCGCCTTCGCTCATCATGTTTCTCGGCGCTTCGGTCAGGAACTCCCAACTCATGGCGGGCATGGCGTTCCAGACGATGACGCCCAGCATGGAAACGAGCGAGAGCACGCAAACCAGCGCAGCGCCGCGCATCACGGCAAAGCCGGCAAAACCGGCAAGGCTGCGCATCTTGAGATCTTTCATCATGCGCTCCTAAGGGAGAGACGGCGCGTGAAGAGCCACGCGGCGAGATTGAAGGCGAAGGTAATCAGAAAGAGCAGGAGTCCGGCGGCATAAAGCGCGTGATAGTGCTCGTCGCCGACGGCTGCCTCGGCCATTTCGGCCGCGATGCCCGCCGTCATCGGACGGATCGGATCAAAAATGCTTTCGGGAATGATCCCGGCGCCGCCTGCAACCATCAGCACAACCATCGTTTCGCCGATGGCGCGCGAAAGGCCGAGCATAACCGACGTTCCGATGCCGCCCATGGCCCAGCGCAGCTCGACGCGGCAGAGCGTCTCCCAACGCGTGGCGCCAAGCGCCAGTGAAGCTTCGCGAAGCGCGCCCGGCACATTCCTGAGCGCGTCCTCGGAAATGGAAGCGATCGTCGGAATGCACATGAAGGCAAGCATCAGGCCCGCATTGAAGAGGTTGAGGCCCGTGGGCAGATCGAACGTCTGCTGAAGCCACGGCGCCACAATCACCATGCCGATGAAGCCGATGACCACGGAAGGCAGCGCCGCCATCAGCTCGATGACGGGCTTAAGAATTCGAGCGGCCCAGTCGGGAACCGCACAGTGAAGCGCCGCTGCAGTAAGGACGCCGAGCGGCACGGCGATGACGGCGGTCAGAACAGCGGCTGCAAAGGAGCCTACGATCATTGCGCCGAGACCGAAGACCGGCGGCTCGTCCGTCGGATACCAGTCAGTCGTAAAGAGGAAGTCCCAGATGGGAACATCCTTGAAGATGGGCAGAGCCTGTGCCAGGAGGAAGAGCACGATGGCCGCAAGCGCGAGCACGCTCACGCAGGCGACGGCGCCCGAGGCTCTCCGGAACAGCGTGTCCGCTGATCTGTAATTGAGCATGTGGGATCCTTGAAGGAATGGATCTTTCTTCGACGTATAAAGAACGCCGGCCGAATCGAGGGTGATCGGCCGGCGTGCTTCAATCGGCTGTCTTGACCGTTTACTGTTCGCCGGTCAGTGCTTACTTGAGCGAGACGAAGCCGGACTTGGTCACGTACTGCTGGCCTTCAGCGGAGAGCGTGTAGTCGACAAGCTTCTTGGCATCGCCCTGCGGCTGGCCGGACGTGAAGAGGAAGAGTTCGCGGGCGATCGGCCACGTGCCGTCCTTGGCGGTCTTGACGCCGGGCTGAACGCCGTTCACGGCCAGGCCCTTGATCTGGCTGTCGAGATAGCCCACGCCGATGTAGCCGATGGCGTTCGGATTGCCGGCAACAGCCTGAACCACGCCGCCGGAGGAGCTCTGAAGAAGCGCACGCTGGGAGACGCGGGTCTTGCCCATGACAAGCTCCTGCCAGGATTCGAACGTGCCGGAGGAGGAGTCGCGGCCGACCACGACCACCGGAGCGTCGGCGCCGCCGATTTCCTTCCAGTTCTTGATCTTGCCGGCATAGAGGTCGAGAAGCTGTTCAAGCGTAAGAGCGCCGACCTTGTTCTTCGGGGAGACGACCGGAATGATGGCGTCGCGGGCAACCGTGATCCTGACCGGATCGATGCCGTGAGCTTCGAAGTCCTTCTTTTCCTTGTCCTTGAGGTCGCGGCTCGACATGGCCACATCGGTCATCTTGTCGCGAAGCGCCTTGATGCCGTTGCCGGAACCCGTGCCGGAGATCGTCACGACGATGCCGGGATTCTTCTGCATGAAGGCTTCGGAAACCTGCTGCATAATCGGAAGAACCGTCGTGGAGCCGTTGAGGTTGACCGTGCCGGCTGCAAACGTCGTGCCGCAGGCTGCGAGAGCGGAAGCGGCGCACACAAAAGTCACAACGCGGCGGCGGGAAAAGATGTTGTTCTGCATGATGAATATGTTTTCCATTCAGTTATAAAAGTCGTGCAGGTGCTGTTCTCCTGTACGCATGCGCAGTATGAACATCCGGATTGACGCCTCAATGAACCTTTCATGACAATTTCATGACGCCTTCTCCGGGTGTGACTTATTTGCTTAATTGAGCTTAAGAAAGGCTCTCCTTTATTGCTTGAAATCAAAAGCCTAGCGATTCGGTCGGTTTCTTATTCGGGGCTTAACCACCATTTGCCGGACTCGGGGTACCATGCCTGTCATGGAAAGGAGCTTCAGGGGTTCAAATCTCCTCCCCTGCGTTCGGCCAGAGGCCGGCAGAACGATCGTTCTCTTTCCGAAGCTTTTGCGGAATCTGGTAGTTCCGCGAACTTTTTCAGCCCGGCCGGGTTATTCGGCCGGTTTTTTTTTATCTCAAAACGATGAAAAAAAGGAGGACTCCTCCCGGGAATCCTCCTCATGCATTCAAACGTGCTTCGCTTCAGTCTCAGCGGCCGAAAGCCTTGTGCGCATCAATCGGCAGCGCGCGGTAGCCGAGACCGCCCTTGATGTGCATTTCGAAGGCAGGCTTGTTCTCGCCCCAGCAGAATTCCGTCAGAACCGGCGAAGCCGCACCGCCGGAACCGATGCCGATGCTGGCCCAGTAGACGATGACCGAGTTCTTGTCGGCCTGATATTCGACGGAGGACGTGATCGGAGAATAAATCTCATGACCGCGGTCTTTGCCGTATTCCCAGACCTGCTGAACGGTCATGGCCTTCTGGTCGATCTTGTAGACAACGGCTCGGCTGTACTTCTCGTTCTGATTTTCAGGCTGGACGAATGCGCGGCCGTCGCCGTTGTCAAAGACGGAGACGTAGATAACGTCGCCCTTGCTCATCTCGTCGATCTTCCAGGCGGTGTGCTGCGTCCAGGTCCAGTCGAAGCCGCCCTCGCACTTGCCGATGCGGCAGGCAAGCGGCTTGCCGTCTTTGTCGACCGGCGTGAGCACCTTTTCCTTGAGGCCGGCGCGCCAGCCGTTGGGTGCGGCGAGAATCCACTTCACCTGCTTGTCGCGGCCGATCTTCACGACGGCGGACTGATGGCGGGATGAAATGATGATCGAATCGTCGACGGGATCATGGTCGACGGAATTGACGTGCGCCCAGTTGCGGCCCGCGCCCGTTCCGGTAATGTCGCCGAAGGCCTGCTGGGCCTCGAGCTTCGCCAGCTGGGCAGCGGAAAGCGTCTTGCCGGACTGGGACAAGTCGACATTGAGACAGACGGCGCCCTGGTCGATCGACTTGAGAACGATGTTGCGGTTCGGATCGAGAATATCGAAGAGACGCCATTCGTCTACGACCTCGCCCGAGGAATTCACCTCGATGACGACGTCTCGGACGGTATGCACGCGAGTGTCGTCGGCGCGCCTCAGGTCGGCGGAAGCCACGCGCAGGAAATAATGGTCGTTTTCAGCCGGCATCATGGCGTGGCTGAAATCTGCATAGTTGATCGGCAGGCGGCGGTTGAAGATCTTGCGGCCGAGAAGGTCGTACTTGGCGTAATTCTGGCCGTAGCCCCACGAAAGAGCACCGTCGGCATTCTGATGAAAGCCCATCATGATGCCGGCCTTGTAGATCGATTCGGGATCGTAGATCTTGTCGGCTTTCATGTACCAGCGGATTTCCCCCTTCGTGTCGAGAATGGCATTGCGGGGAGGATTGTTCCACTGAAGAGCGCCGCCCTCGGGATTGTTCCAGACTGCACGGCCGGCACGGGCATCCGCTGCGCCGAGGTTGTTGATGAAATAGAGGCGGTCGGAGAATTCTTTCGGCGCCGGCGTCGTCACTTCGGCCGTCATGAAGTTCTGGGGAACGGCGGGATTGCCGGTCGTCTCAAGCCAGGCGGGCTGGGTATTGATCACATAGTTTTCAGTGACCGTCTTCTCCTCGCCGAGGAAGACGCGCGTGTAGGTCACCTCGACCGTATTGCGCCAGCCGGCATAAAGGCCGAAGACCGGAATGCCGCCGTGCGTGCGAAGCGTCTGCGGACCAACGTCGTACTTGATCTCCTGGCCGCCCTCCTTCGGGACGATGCGGACCGTCGCATGCTTGAGAACGTAGCCGCCGTTTCTGATCACGGCCGTGAGCGGCGCAAGACCGTACGGATTCACGATCGTTTCGCCAAGGGTGCCCTGCACGGCATACCCCACCTTCAGACCGCTCGGTCCTCCGACGGCGTGAGACGGTGCGGCAAAAGCCGCAGCGAAGATGCCGGCAACAACCGGCAGAAGCTTGAACGCAGTACGCACTCCATTCCTCCTGTTTCTCATATCGAAGCCGCCGGCAATTCCCGGCCGCATTCCATTTTACGATGCCCGTCACCGACTCCTTTGACGGAAAACGAATATCAAGGACAGCGACAGGCATCAAGCCTCAGCGTGCGATGCTCAATGCCGGCATCCATCCAAAACATGTCGACTTATAACACTTCAATTGCGAAGTGCATCAATCGCCTCTAGCATCTTGACCTGTCCCGGGCAATTCTTTTCGCCAAAGCGCTCGACATCGATGCCGGCAAGCTTGCGGACGATTTCAAGGCTCGGAGCATGAAGCGCATAGGGGCAACCCTGCTCCCTGACGTGCGTAATGACGCCGTCGACCGAACTGTAGATGCCGTCGGCGAGAATGGCGCGAGCCTGAGCGACGCGCTGGAAATTGTCGCCCTTGTAGTCGGGAATCACGCGGTCTTCGGTGATTCCTCGATCGGCAATTTCATGAAGTTCTGCTGAGAAGTCGAACTTGTGGGCGCAGAGCTCCTCGACGCTCATGCTCTTGAATACGGTCTCGAGGTGCTCGAGCCATTCATGCGTTCGATTGCCGGCCTTGTCTCGAGCGAGCGGATTAAGGTCTTCCCAGCGGTCGATGACGTGGTCAAGCGCCTGAACGACGGCCAGCTGCGAGTACATGAGACCGGCCTGATCGGTCTCGCTCCTCATGGTGTTGAAAAAAGCACTGACGGCTTCCTGCGGCGTCATGACGTCTCTCCTGGATTTTGAACAATGAGGCGTCCGCCTTGCGCAGACGCTTCCAGGATTGATCTTAGAACGCCAACCTCAAACGAATCTTACGGCGCGGCGTTTTGCAAAAATGCGGACGAAAAAAAGAGGCTCTTCTGGACTTTTGGGGAAATGAGGGTACCCGCGCCGCCAGCCCCAGCACAGAAACTAACAAAAAGCGCGTT
>CAKQKT010000102.1 GCA_934249275.1 uncultured Sutterella sp.
GCGTGCATGAGGAAAATCATACTTATTCAGGGAGACATCACCGGGCTCAAGGCCGATGCGATCGTCAACTCCGCCAACCGGTCGCTACTGGGCGGAGGCGGTGTTGACAGGGCCATTCATCGGGCTGCCGGACGGGAACTGCTGCTCGAGTGCCTGACGCTCAACGGCTGTGAGCCCGGGTCCGCCAAGGCAACCGATGCTTATGGGCTTCCGGCCAAAAGAATCATTCATGCGGTGGGGCCGGTTTGGCACGGCGGCGGAATGGGTGAGGCAGAGTGTCTCGCGTCGGCCTATCGGGCGGCCCTTGATATAGCCGAAGAGGAAAATCTTCAGTCCATCGCTTTCCCCTGTATCAGCCGAGGAATTCAACGCTTTCCGGCAGAGACGGCCGCCGAAATCGCGCTTGATGCGATCAATGCGCATTCCTACGGCGGCGTGGTGATGCTCTGCTGCTGGATAAAAGAGGATTTCGACGCATATAACCGTTTGCTAAAAGAGGCACTGAAATGTATGTCGTAGGATATGTTCACACTGGATAGCTGCGATGTTGTCGTGCAGAAGGAATGGCATGCCCTCAAGTATGCGACGGATATTCTCTTCGGACAGCAGAACGAGTAGGAAGAAAGTTAAGTGCCTGCTGAAAGAGCGGCGGTCGATTATGGAGACAGAAAAAATGCTGGATTCGAAAAGTGTTCAAACGTTCATTCCCGCAACGGTGAGGCTTTCGCCCGGACTGGAAGCGGATATTCGCGAGAAACTTGCCCAGGCTTTCGGGGCCGATGATAAAACAACGCCGGTGAAGGCTTACTGGGGATTTGAGGATCTTATGACTGCTCTTCTCGTCGACTGGATGAGGTCGGGGCGACCCGTTCCCGATGAAGTCGTCAGCAAATGGAAGGGCGCTGCCGCTCTTCCGCCTACGGGGCTCGAAAGCATGGCTCGATACGAAGCCGAGAGAGTGCTGCCGTGTGAAAAATCGGCCGAGACACTGAAGCAGGCGCTGAAAAAGCTGGCCGGAGATGTTAGGTATGGCAGCCGTGGCGGCAACTGGCATTCGCCGCTCTGGTTCTGCGGCTACGAGCCGGGCGGCTGCTTCTTCTTCAAAGGGGAGACGCCTTATACGGTCCTTGATGCCGACTTATGCAGCGCAGTTGATCTCGGGTATCTGCCTGACGATGTGCGCTTCGATGAGCTGAACTATCCGTATGCCAGAAAACTTGCAGCCTTTGTGCGAAGCCTTTTTGGCAAGACAGACTTTGATTCGACTAGCCAAGGACTTCGGCAGACCGTTGAAAATCTGCGTCTTTTCGCCGCCGACGGCATTGGCTGCGACTGCAATCTCTATCCGGTTCAGAGGCCCAATCACGGCATTTGGAATCGGCTCGGCATCATGTACAAAGGCGTCGACTTTGGTCTGATACGCGACATTCCCGGGGCGCCTAATTATCCGAAAGTCATTAAAGACGCTAGGCGGAAAGCCTGGCGAGACCGATTGATGAAAGTTCTGGAAGAGCATCCGCTTGTCGTCATCGCCAACGGGAAACGGGAAGAGTTCGAGGAGCTTCTCTGCGAACCTGAGCATGGGCAGTGGACAGAGGGTCTTGAAGGTGATCCCGAACGCAGGATTGCCGTTCGTGAGATCGGCTTCGAAGGCCAAAACCTTCACGAAGGTCTCTTGATCAGCATGCCGCATTTTTCGAGTCGAGGGCTTTCCAACAAGGTCCTGGCCGATCGCGCCAACTGTATTCGACAGTATCTTGAAGGCCGCGAAAAAAGCGGCAGATACTGGCGGGAATGGTTCAACAGTCCCTTCTGATTTGATCCTCTCTACAAGGTGAACGACACCCTGCAAGGCGCAGGGCAGGGGCTGGGAGTCGTCCTCACGCCTCATTCCTTGCGTCATCATCTATCCGACCTTGAATAAGGGTGCCGAAGAGATCGACCTGACCAATGGCCCGATACCCATTTCAGGCTGGACGGAATTCAGCAAAGTAGAAGTGACGATTCCTGTCAAAATTTAATAAAAACCGTTTACGTAGCGTAACCGAAGACTTAACTGAGCCCGTTATGGACAGCACCACCAACATTCCTACGACACCAAATTGCGCTTTTGATTCTGTCATCGAAGACAAGGACGCTGCCTGCCTTGTCCGCCGCATTACCATCTCCGGAGACGACGATCTCCATCGCCTTGAAAAAGCGAGCACCACTCCCAACGACCTGCCCAATTCGGAACTGGAGCGCTTTGGCAGTGCGTTTGCCCGTTATTTCGGCGTCTTTCTCTTTGATGTCCGGATTCAGAATCCAACCGAAACGTTTCTGGCCGACCTCGGACGCTGGATCAAGGAACATCGCCATGAGTACCGCTGCCCGGTTGTTCTGCTGCCAAAAGATGCAGCGTCCGACTCCGTCGCCTCTTTGGCAGAAACAGCGCTCGTTCTTTTTCAGCGCCCTCGGCTTGCAGACGACTTGACATCGTTCTTCGAAACGATGATGTCCGAAGACGCATTCGTCCGTTGTGACATTTGCGATATCGTCACCGTGACACAAAACAGCGGCTGCTGGGAACTTGTGATATGCGCCGGCACTGCGACCGATGCGGACCAACTGGAGCAGACCGGCAATCGGTTATTGACGTCGTTTACGAACCCGACAACGCCGCCAGCGTGGCTCGTCTGTTTTACCGCAGACTCTGAGATCTCACCCCAGAATCCGTTGCGCCCGATCTACCGACGTCTGGCACACAACGTCAAAGACGGTCTTCTCCTCTGCGCCTTCAAAAAGGAACCTGAATGCGGCCGCGGTTTTCGCTGTGCCGTATTGAGTCAGTCGATTTTCCCAAATCCGTCGTCGTGCAACTCTCAGAGTTCGAAATGAAGAGGGCGGCCGAGCACGGCTGCCCAACTTCGCGAAATACGCCTTTCGTGCGGTTGAGACGGTTCAAGCGAAGTGCCGAGGATGTTAACGGTTGCAAGTGTAAGGCGGTTTTAGTTATACTGCAGATGTAGTCAAAATGACTGCAAACAAATGGAGGGACATCAATGTCTTCTACTTACACGCTTCGCTTAAATGATTTCGACACCGAAATGCTGAATGCGTTGGCTGAAAGAACCGGGCGCTCCAAGTCGGATTTGATTATGGAAGGGCTTCGTAATGTTTTCGCTGCGCGCATCGATCAACAAATCATTTGGGTGTCAAAAGAAGATTACGATGCCTGTCTCAAGGTGATGTCGGAGCCGGAAGCTGATCCCGAGGTGTTGGCCGGTCGTCAAAGATTAAAGGACGCAAAAATCGTTTGGGAGGATTGATCGGATGGCTTTCTTCCTTCGTCCTCAACCAATCTGTGAGATAGATGAGTCAGCACTTCGGAGTTTTTCTTCTCGAGAGCCGGACCTGAATGCATGGTTGACTGATCGGGCAAGGGACAACGAACTTCTTGGGTATTCCCGAACCATGGTCATCATGACGGCTTCCGGTCTGGTTGCCGGCTATTTCTCGCTAGCCTGCGGTCAAATTGCCCATAAGGATGTGAAGGCAGTTCTTAAGCGCAATGCACCGAATCCCATCCCGGTCGCTCTTCTCGGAAGACTGGCAGTGGATAAGAATTTCGAAGGTATGGGACTTGGAGCCGCCATGCTCAAGGAAGCAATTCATCGAGCTCAATTGGGCGCTCAATATTACGGGGCGCGTTACTTGATCACCTTTCCCATTTCTATTAGCGCACGAAATTTTTATCTACATTTTGGCTTCCAATCGCCTAAAGCAGATGGTGACGGTGAATTTTTGATATTCCCGCTTGTCGAATGACCGTACTCCAACCGTTGCCAATCGGGACATCTGATTTCTGCGCTCTTCGCCAAGCGAACCAGATCTATGTCGACAAAACCGAGTTCATCCATCAGCTCGCCTGCCTTCGTCAGAAATTCTTCCTGACACGACCGCGGCGGTTTGGAAAATCGCTGCTTGTCAGCACCTTTGCTTCGCTTTTTCGGGACGGCATGAAGGATTTTTCCGGCCTTGCCATTGAGAAGCTATGGAAAGATTCCTTTCTGTCAGAAGACACGGCGCCGGCAGGCTTGCAAGAAGTTCTCTGAAGGGCTTTTTGAGTACCTGAACGGGAGCTGTAATGGCGAAAATTAGCCATCCGTGAGCAGATCTTTCATCAGATCGTCGACAGTGGCGTAGTTCTTGCACGGCAGGCGGCCGGCTTGGCTGAGCTCGGTTTCCTTGATGGCCGCTACCGTTTCGGCATTGGGCATATCAGCGTCGAGATCGAAAGGACACCGCTTCTGACGGATCGGTTCGCGGATGAAAACCATGATGGCCTCATCCATGCCCGTTTCGGAGCACAGCTCTTCGAACTCACGCGCCAGGTCGGCATCTAATTCAATTGTGATGGTTGCCGTCGCCATGGTTTTACCTCGCAGGTCTGCTAGATGTTTATCAGGAACTTGTGAATCATGACCATGATGGCATGATTTCGAGTCACGATCAATCAAAGATTTATGACGGAATGACGTGAACATGGGAAAGAGGGTGATAAACACGCTTTTTCAAAAAGCCTGCCTGAGTGAGGATGGCAGGCTGTGCTAAACTTCATCTCCGTGAAGCCGGCATTTGTCCGAATGCGGTTTTCCTCAGCTGACGAACCCGGTGCCCAAAAGCACTGGGTTTTGTCTTATCGGGCGTCTATGCCGGCATGGTGCTTTGCCTGATGACGCCAGGCGTGCCAAGATTGAAGATGACTTCAACACAGACGCGACGAACATGATCGAATACGATACTTCCCGACTGGTGCCGTCCTCCTTTTTCACGCCCGAAGAGCTCCGGTCTCTTCATGAGACGGCGTCGGAATACGCCTTGCGTGATTTGTACGAATGTCCACGCGTCTTCGAGGACCGTGCGATTGAATATGCCTATGTTTCGGCTCGCGTTGAAGGCTGCGCATACACCAAGGCCGGCGCAGGGATGCTTCTGAAATTCGGCTTGACTGAGGACCGAAAGCGCTTCACCGATGCGGCGATGCTCGTCGGCCTCCATTCTGCTTTTATGCATGTCATGAACCACGCTCGGAAATCGGATGTCTGCACCGAGGAATATGTGAAGGACATTCACGAGAAGATTGCCGACATGCAGCTGAAGGCTGATGAGCTGGGTGCTGCTCGAAGGAAAGCCGTCGTGATCAAGGGCAGCGAGTACAAGCCTTTGGCTTCGCCGGCCCCGCTTGCAGCCGAATTGCAACGCCTCATAAAGTCAGCGAACAGTATTGAGGATCCTTTCGAGCAGGCTGCGTACGTTCATTGCAATCTCGCTTATCTGAAGTATTTCGCCGATGGGAACAAGCGCACCGCACGCCTTATGCAGACCGCCGTGCTGGTTCGTCACGGCATCGTTCCGCTCTTCATGTCGGTTGACGAAATCGCGTCCTATCTTCAGACCGTGAGCAGCTATTACGAGACGGGCGACCGGCGCCCATATGCCGAGTTCTTTGTTCGAAGCTTTCGTCATACGGTTGACAGTCTGCTTGGCCGCGCACCCGAGCAGCTCAAGGCGATGGCCGAGGATGAAAGACGTCTGCAGGAGGCGAGAAAGAAGCGCCGGGTGCAGGGCTGAAAGGTCCGGTGCGATTCCAACATGACTGGATGGCGAAAAACGGTCAACTCGTGATGAATTTCAGACGGCGTATAAACAAGAAGCAGTGCCCGAGAGGCGATTCGGGAAACTCCTTCGGTAAAAACCCTTGCGAGAAATCCCTCCTTGAGAAGTATTGAGGCCGTCGCTAATATACGTCCCGCTGACGTTTTCTCAGGACCCAAGCATAGAAGACGCCAGTCATGACCAATATATTTGAGGAGCATTTCCATGTTCAAAAAGTCCCTTATCGCCGTTGCTTCCCTTGTTGCCGCTGTCGGCACCGCTCAGGCCTGCAGCACGCTCATCATCGGCAAGAACG
>CAKQKT010000103.1 GCA_934249275.1 uncultured Sutterella sp.
ACGCGCTTTTTGTTAGTTTCTGTGCTGGGGCTGGCGGCGCGGGTACCCTCATTTCCCCAAAAGTCCAGAAGAGCCTTAATGTTCTTCTTCTGTGATGTGACGCTTGCTTTCGCCGATTAGGTGAGTGCTGTCGTATTCGGCCTGATTGCGGCGATGCTTCATGATGACGAGGAACATCGAGATGCTCACGAAGATGCCGAAGATCATCATCGTGGCCGGGACGGAAAGATCGGCCTTGATGAGGAGTGAGTAGACGCCGAGCATGACGAGAATGGAGGAGTTTTCGTTGAAGTTCTGTACGGCGATCGAACGGCCGGCGCTCATGAGGACGTGGCCGCGGTGCTGCAGAAGAGCATTCATGGGTACGACGAAGAAGCCTGCGCAGATGCCGACAAGAATCATGATGATGCCGGCGATCATGACTGCCCAGGAGAGCTCGAAGCCGAAGAAGGAAAGTCCGCCGGCGGGTGCCATGTCGCGCGTGAAGTAGGAGGCGCCGACGACGAGCACGCCCATGCAGATGCCCATCGGCAGAACATTGAGAGACTTGTTGAGAGGAACCTTGGCGGCGGCAAGGAAGGCACCGACGGCGATGCCGAGGCTCACGACGGCCTGCATCACGGCGCCCTGGGAGAGGTCCATTCCGAGCGCGTGATCGCACCACTTGAGCACGAGGAACTGAAGAACGGCGCCTGCGCCCCAGAAGAGCGTTGTGACGGAAAGGGAGATCTGGCCGAGGCGGTCGTGCCAGAGCAGGCGGCAGCTCTTGATGAAGCCCGTGATCGAATCGACCGGATCAAACTTTTGCGGCGGATAGCGCACGCCGGTGTCGGGAATGGCCAGATTGACGATCGAGGCTGCGATGTAGACGAAGGCGATCGCGAAGATGGCGGCCTCGGCAAAGCTCGAGAGGCCGAGAACATCGAGGTGGAATATGTCAAGAATGGGCTGAGCAATTCCCGGCTTGATGAGAACGCCGCCGAGCACGACGCCGAGAATGATGGAACACACGGTCAGGCCCTCGATCCAGCCGTTGGCAATGACGAGTTTCTTCGGAGGAAGCAGTTCCGTGAGAATGCCGTATTTGGCGGGCGAGTAGGCGGCGGCGCCTACGCCAACGATCGCGTAGGCGAGCAGGGGATGTCCTCCGAAGAGCATCAGCAGACAGCCGACGGCCTTGACGAAGTTGGTGAGGAACATCACGCGGCCCTTGGGCATGGAGTCCGCGAAGATGCCTACCCATGCGGCGAGACAGACGTAGCTCACGACAAAGAAGAGCTTTAGGAGCGGCGTCATCCAGTCCGGAGCGTTGATGCTCGTCAGAAGGGCGATGGCAGCGATAAGCAGTGCGTTGTCGGCAAGAGACGACAGGAACTGCGCGCACATGATGGTATAAAAGCCGCGATTCATAAAAGCCTGTGAGTGAGCCTGAATGTTTTAGGACAATCCGCTAAGTCTACCGTGACTGAGGCCGTTCGTAAATATTGATCGGGAATATCCCGCCTTCAAGGAACGAGAGCAAAATCGCGCGACGATCTCAAAATGTGAAATCCGAACGAAGTGCCTCACGGGCGAGTAATATTTACGGGTTCTGCACGAGACGATCCGTGTGGGTTCGTTTGATTTATAGAAGAAGAGTAATCGAGTGCCCCGTCCCATATACGCTGAAATTGATCTTCAGGCGCTGAAGCAAAATCTGGCCCGCCTGCGTGAAAGTGTCGGCGACCGCACCCTCTGGGCGGTCGTCAAGGCCAATGCCTACGGTCATGGTCTTGAGAATGCCGTTGAGGCCTTCGCCGACGCGGACGGCTTTGCAACCATCGACCTTTGCGATGCCGAGCGCGCCCGCCGTGCCGGCTGGCACAAGCGCGTGCTCCTGCTCGAAGGCTTCTTCGATGAGACCGACATCGAGCCCCTGCAGGATCTTGACGTCGAAACTGTCATTCACTCCATGTGGCAGATCGACATTCTTAAGCGTCTTCCGCTTCGCGAGGTGAAGGTTCACATCAAGGTGAACTCCGGCATGAACCGTCTGGGCTTCCTGCCCGTCGAGGTGGGCACGATCTATGATCTTCTGACGTCCATTCCGGGCGTGAAGGTGATGGGCGTCGTCACGCATTTTGCAAATGCCGAGCCGAGCTACCTCGGCGATGCGCCTGCGTCCGTCTCGCGCCAGCTCACCCGCATGGGCAGGCTTGCTCATTCTGCAACCGCAGCCTGCATGGCAAACTCCGCTGCCATTCTCTGGCATCCGGAAGTGGGCGGCGACGGCGTGCGCGCCGGCGTTGCGCTCTACGGCGTGAGCCCTGATCCGCACATTTCATCCGAAGAGCTCGGCCTCATTCCCGCCATGACGCTGTCGGCAAAGATCATTGCCGTTCAGGAAATCGCGCCGGGCGAAGCCGTGGGCTACGGCTCGCGATGGATCGCCCAGCGCCCGACGCGCGTGGGCATTGTTGCCTGCGGTTATGCCGACGGCTATCCCCGTTCGATGCCCGATGGCTCGCCCACGTGGGTCGAGGGCTCCATTGCTCCGCTTGTGGGCGCCGTCTCGATGGACATGCTCGAAATCGACATCACCGACATTCCCTCCGCCAAGCTCGGCAGCAGCGTCGAACTTTGGGGACGGCATCTTCCCGTCAATCGCGTTGCGGCATCAGCCGGCACGATCGGCTACGAACTCATCTGCGCGTTGGCGCGACGAGTGCCGCTTCACATCAAGCACTGACAAGCAAATCCAAGGAACCGATGGCACCTCGCACGACCAAGACTCGAACCGAATTCGTCTGCAATGAGTGCGGCGGCACGACTGCCAAATGGCAGGGACAGTGCCCGCACTGCAAGGCTTGGAACACCCTTCAGGAATTCAAGGTGGCGCAGGGCGTCGCCGCTCGATACGGCTCGGGAGCGCAGCGCCCGGCCGGCGGCTTCGTCGATACGACAGGCTCGCTTCAGGACTTGTCCGACGTTGCCATTGAGGAGATTCCTCGCACCGTAACGGGACTCGGCGAGTTTGACCGCGTCATGGGCGGCGGGCTTGTGAAGGGGTGCGTGGCATTGATCGGCGGCGATCCGGGCATCGGCAAGTCGACGCTTCTACTTCAGGTCATGGCCCGGCTTGTGGAGCTCGGCCATTCGGCTTTGTATGTCTCGGGCGAGGAAAGCCCGACGCAGATTGCGCTCAGGGCTCAGCGCCTGCAGCTCGAGCCGCGCGGCCTCACGCTCATGAGCGAAATTGAGCTTGAACATATCGAAAGCGTTGTTTCGAGCAGAAAGCCCGAGTACGTCGTGATCGACTCCATTCAGACCATCTTCTCGAGCGCGCTCGACAGTGCGCCGGGGTCCGTTTCCCAGGTGCGCGAGTGTGCTGCAAGGCTGACGCGCATGGCCAAGACCGTAGGCACGACGCTCATTTTCGTCGGCCATGTCACCAAGGACGGCTCGCTGGCAGGTCCGCGAATTCTCGAGCACATTGTCGACACGGTGCTTTATTTTGAGGGCGACCAGCATTCCAACTTCCGTCTTGTGCGAGCCTTCAAGAATCGATTCGGAGCCGTCAACGAGCTCGGCGTCTTTGCCATGACCGATCACGGCCTTCGCGGCGTGACGAACCCCTCGGCGATTTTCCTCTCGGAATACAAGTCGGACATTCCGGGCTCTACCGTGCTTGTAACGCAGGAGGGGACGCGTCCGCTTCTGGTGGAGATACAGGCTCTGGTGGACGCTACGCACCTGCCGGCGCCGAGACGACTCGCGCTCGGCGTCGATGCACAGCGATTGGCAATGCTTCTTGCCGTTCTTCATCGCCATGCGGGCGTCGGATGCTTCGACCAGGATGTCTTTGTGAACGCCGTGGGCGGCGTGAAGATCTCGGAGCCTGCTGCCGACCTTGCGCTTCTTTGCGCGATCTATTCAAGCATTCGCAACAAGCCCTTGCGTCGCGGCCTCGTCGTTTTCGGCGAAGTCGGGCTTGCGGGCGAAATCCGCCCTGCGCCGAGAGGTCAGGAAAGGCTTCGCGAAGCTGCAAAACTCGGCTTTGCCAAGGCTGTCATTCCTCGTGCCAATGCGCCGCGCTCGCCGATTGAGGGCCTTGAAGTCATTGCCGTTGACCGGTTGTCGGATGCTCTTGCTGCAGCTGTTGAGTGAAGGCCGAAGCTTTCCGAACAATGTGAAAATTGCCGCCGCATTTGCTTTACATCCGGAAGCATGAACGGACGGGTTTTCTTGGCTCGACGTTGTAAAATATTCGGACACATGCCGGCATTCCGGGGCGGAGCCTGTCGCTTCGCTGGATGCCGGGACACAGGAATCAAAAATGACGACCTTTACCAAGCTCCTGCCGCCTGAAGCGGCTCCCGCTCAGCCCATCCTTGCCCGTGCCAAGCAACTCGTTCTTACGTCCGCCCAGCGCATGGCCTGGGAGGATTCCTTTGAAACGCCGGAAGGCGTGATCGCCGTTGCCGTTGAAGAAAAGCGTCCGCTTTTCGTCAACGACGTTTTTGTTGACGATGCCGGCCAGTTCTGGGTTGTGCGTCCCGCCGTGGAAAAAGTGCTTCATGTCACCGGTGATCTGCGCACGATGCAGGAGGCTGTCGGCGCTCTCATCAATCGCGGCGTTGAAGTGGCCGAAGCTCCTGAAGGCTTTGCCGTGCTTCCGCTTCCGAACATCGCCAAGATGCTCGGCATGATCGGTCTTGAGGTTTCTGAAGTTGAAGAAGCCTTTGAGCCGGTTCGTATTGAGCGCCATGCCGGCGGCTGCGGTTGCGGCTGCGGTTGTGGCGGTCATCACCATCATCATGATGATGAGGAATGCTCTTGCGGTTGTGGCGGCCATCATCACCATGATGAGGAGGAATGCGGTTGCGGCTGCGGCGGTCACCACCATCATCACGATGAAGAGGAATGTTCCTGCGGTTGCGGCGGCCACCATCATCATGATGAAGATGAGTGCGGCTGTGGTTGCGGCGAGCATCATCACCACCACGACGAAGAGGAATGCTCCTGCGGATGTGGCGGCCACCATCATCACCATCATGACGAACATGAGTGCGATTGCGGCGAACATCATCACCATCATCATGACGATGAATGCTCCTGCGGTTGCGGCCATAAGCACTGAGTCGTGAATTGAAAGGGAGCGCCCTGCGGCGCTCCGGCTTCACGAGAAGCTCCGTTCCGTGTTCGAAAGAATGTGCCGGCCGGAGCTTTCGTTTTTCCCAAAGGCGGAAAAAATGAAGGGAGGCAATCCTTTTGGACTGCCTCCCTTTCGTATCTGTGGTGCGGGGAATCGGACTCGAACCGACACGCCTGAACGGCGTCAGGACCTAAACCTGGTGCGTCTACCAATTTCGCCATCCCCGCACGGACAACGCATTCTACAGTAATTCTTGCGGATTCGTGAATGGAACTGTCGTTCGGTGCCGGTCTTATTCGCCGGGCGCGCTTTCCTTGCTGGATTCGTAGACTTCCAGACGGGCTCGGTTGTATTCGCCCCAAGTCATGGCACCCTTGAGAAGAGAGGACTGAATTGCCTCGATTTTCGGGTCGACTACTTCTCGGGAATGCTGTGCAAGTTCGATCAGGCGAGGGTCGCCCGTGGACATCATGAGGTCTCGGGTGTCCTCGTTGATCTGGTGCAGGCTTTCGAACACTCGCTCGGCGACGCGCTTGGCGTCGGGTGTGATGCGCGAGCGGTCCTTCAGGTGCGCTTCGGTCATGCCCGCTGGCAGACAGGGCGTTTGGGCGTAGTAAAGACGGTTGGCGGGCGAAGTGCAGATTGCCCGAACGTCCCTGGAGACTTGAGTGATTCGTTCGTTGTAGTGCTCGTTGGATTGAGACAGAGGCTCTCTGTCAACGGCTGTTTCGACGCTCTGATGTTTGGATTCCGTGCCGGTGGGCGTCACCGCGCAGCCTCCGAGAAGAGAAAGAACGGAGGAGGAAA
>CAKQKT010000104.1 GCA_934249275.1 uncultured Sutterella sp.
AACGAAGCCTGGCAGCTCGCCATTCATCAGGGCGACTCCTGGGTTGCCCACCGCATTCAGGACGACGAAGTCGTCTACATCCCGAACAACTTCATGATGGACAAGGTTGACCTCAAGGACAAGGCCAACTGGATCGTCGAACCGAAGCAGCTCGAACGCGCCATCAAGGACGGCCGTCAGGATCCGAAGAGCTCCATCTACAACTGGCGCAAGATCGTGGCTCCGGAATCCATCCGTGCCGAACGCTGGAACGCCAACCGCAACGTTCTCGCTCAGAAGTTCCTCACCGGCGTCGAATACAACGATCCGGAAAAGTTCCCGTACAGCTTCAAGCTTGACCACAAGCTCGGCGTCAAGGATGCCATGGAGCTTCTCCGCCAGCACGAAGAGTACATCGGCGAGGATCAGGAACTCTATCACTCCAAGTCCGAAGGCATCTGCCGTACGACGTCTCACGACTCCATTGTTTACAACCTGACGAAGGATCCGACGCTCACGGAAGCCTGGAAGACGCTCGGCCGTCCGTGCCAGTCCGTTTACATCCCGGTTTACCCGCTCGCCGGTCCTGCCAAGGGCACGTCCTTCCTTGACGGCGCCACGGCCACGAAGGAACACTTCGCCGGCACGCCGTCGATGTTCGACTACCGCGCCGACTTCGCTCCGCATGCCGTCTTCAGCGCTTCCAACAACGCCATCGACTACCTGCGCGCTGACGAACTTGCCAAGCGCACGAAGCTCATCCACGAACAGGAAGCCGCCTTCATGGCCGAACGTCCGGCCGTGACGAAGAAGGCCGCCTCCCTCAAGGGTGAAGAACGCACGAAGTTCCTGCACGACTACAACGAAGCCGCCTACCAGAAGGTTCTTGGCATCATGAAGGCTGAAAACGCCCGCCTGATGCCGATGAAGGTTGAAATCCTCAACAAGGTCATCCGCACCGACCATGACGACGACGTTCAGTTCGTTCTGTACGGCTCCAAGGATCACGAAGTTCTCGGCACGAACAAGTCCGCCACCCGCGCCGGCATGGGCGCCTACCAGCTCGGCGCCACCCGTCCGTGGAAGGACTTCGCTGCTCCCACGAAGATGGAATACAAGGACGTCAACAAGGACGGCAACATGGACGTCGTCTTCACGTTCAAGTCCAAGGACCTCGGCTTCGCCACGGTTCCGGGCGCCATCATGGACATGTGGCTCTTCACGCAGGTCAACGGCCATCGCGTGACTGGCTTCGACGCCGTTCCGGTTCAGACCGACAAGGTTGTCAAGGGTGTTTCCCGCGACGGCAAGACCCTGCTCTAATCTGACAGCTTGAGTCCGCACAGACGTTCAGGGCTGTGCTTAGGTCCCCGATTTTAGGTCATGGAATCGGGGACCTTTTTTATCTGCATCGTGCGGCTGCGACATCGCAGCAAGCCGCTCAAGACTCAAGCATTCGCCTCTGTCCGCATTCGTGACGGCTCTGCAGCCAGGACCTGAAGAAGTCATCCTCCACGCGCAGGCTGCCGTCGACTTCCTTCATGACCAACCCGACTTGCACAAGTCTGCGCACGCCGGATTGAACGCTTGAGACGCTTCCAAGCCCGTAACGCGTGCAGAAGTCATGGCTCGCGACCATCCGCGCACGCCCTTCCCCGGCAATCGCCTGCAACAGCCTCTTCTGATAGTCGCTGACGTCGGCGAAAAGCTCGTAATAAAACGATTCGAGACGTCCTTGAATCTCCGTCTCAGCCCGCATCAAGTGCGCTGCCGTTGCAGTCTCCCCGACCTCAACAATGTTGAAAAGCGCGTTCAGGACATAGTGGACGAACCGCGCTACGCCATCAAGCTTCTCGAAAATTGATCTGAAGATCTCGTCGGGCAATGTTCTGCCGGCTCTGCGGAAATGCGTCTTGGCAAAGTCCCGATATTCGGCTTCCGGAATGGACTCCAGCTTCATGAAGACGGCGCTCTGAAAGAACGGCCGATCGCTCCTGAGGAACATGTCCGCCAGCACGTCGCTTCGGCTCCCTGCGAAGATCATCCTGACATTCGGCGCACGCTGCACCAGGCTTCGAATCAGAGCTTCGCTCGTTTGATCGCGATAGTTCGCCACTTGCTGGAATTCGTCAAGAGCGAGAATCACGGGCCGGTCCAGGCCGTCGAAGAACTCAAGCAGCTGCCGAAGCGCCGGCTCCGGCGCCTTCACCGCGCCGAACCCGATCGTCAGTTTCGGATTCATGTCGTCATCAAGCTGAACCCGAAGCTCGACGGACGAGAGCTTCCTTCTCAGCACCGGGAGCCAGCTCGGACGTTGTTCGTTGGCCTCGCGCAGGACTGCACTGCAGAGATGATGCGCCAGGCTCTCCGGCGAGTGCGTCAGCCGAACATCAATATGGAAGCAATAAAACGCCTGCCTAACGTCTGGCAGGCTGAAGAGATGCTTGATGAGAGTCGTCTTGCCCACGCCTTTCCTGCCGGCCATCACCACATTGCGGCCGTTCTCAACGTGTGCCTTGAGAAGCGCCGTTTCTTCGGCTCTTCCACAAAAGAATTCCGGCGAATATTTGCCGAGAACGAAAGGATTGTCCTGCATCTTTCTTGACCTTGTTCATTGCGGATGCCTGATTATTCACTTCCGAATAATCCAACTTTGAATAGTCTCGAATAACCTCGGAGTCTCAGGACAATTTGCTTCACAAGCTTCTGGCAGTCCGAAGTATCATGGTTGAAGGCGCACTGCGCTTCTGGTCCTTTTTCTGCGAGATCATCATGAACACTACCGCAAAACTGGCTGCTCTGCGCCGGCTCATGAAGGAAGCCGGCATTGCCGCAACCTACGTCGGCACCACCGACCCGCATCAGTCCGAAGCCGTCGCGGCGCACTGGAAATCCGTGCAATGGCTGACGGGATTCACCGGAAGCATGGGCTACGCCGTCATCACCGACGACGCGGCCGAGTTCTGGACCGACGGCCGATACAAGACGCAGGCCCTGCGGGAAATTCCGGAAGGCACCTTTCACGTCAATTCCATATCCGATGCCGGGACGCCCGACTGGGATGCATGGCTCATGACGAAGCTCAAGCCCGGCGATGCGCTCGCGCTTGACGGGGAGGTGCTGAGCGAAGCCATGCTGAGAATCTTCCGCGCAAAGCTTCCGGTCAAAGGATTGAAGTTTGCCTGCGAGCGCAGCCTCGTCGGTGAAATCTGGGCGGACCGTCCTTCCATTCCCACCGATCCGGTTTGGGAAATGGCGCCTGAATATGCCGTTGAGACGCGTGCGCAGAAGCTCTCCAGGCTTCGTGCCAAGCTTGCCCAATACGGCGCCGACGCCTCGACGCTATTGTGCTGCCTCGACGACATTGCCTGGCTCACGAACCTGCGCGGGAACGACAATCCGCTCTATCCGCTTTTCCACGCCTATGCCTGGGTCAGCCGCACCGAAGCGCATCTCTGCACCGATCTCAACAAGCTTTCCGGCCCAATCAAGGCGGCGCTTACAGCTGACGGCTGGACGCTTCATGAATATCAGGCAATTCGAGAAGTGGTGCAGTCCGTTGATTCGGCTCTGCTCTACGTTGACCCATTCAAGACGCCGTTCGGGCTCTATGAGGCCGTGCCTCAAAATACAACCGTCAGAGACGGTCCCGATCTAGCAACTGCGCTCAAGGCCTGCAAGACGCCGGGCGAACAGGCGAACATCCGGCTTGCCAATCTGCATGAAGGCGCAGCCGTCGTGCGCCTCATGCGCTGGATCGAAGCCAATGCGGCGTCGGGCAGCCTTGACGAATATGCCGTCGGCCAAAAGCTCGAAGACTTCCGCAGGCTCTCCCCGCTATATCTGCAGCCTGCCAACATTCCAATCGTCGGCTACGGCGAGAATGCCGCGCTGCCTCACTATCGTCCTTCGAAGACGATGTCTGCGCCAATCGCTCCGAAAGGCTTTCTCCTCTTTGACGTCTGCGCGCAGTATCTATGCGGGACGACAGACCTGACGCGAACCGTTGCCATCGGCGACCTGACCGACGAAATGAAGATGGACTATACGATTGCGCTCAAGGCGCACATCGCCCTCGCCCGCCAGAAATTCCCTGTCGGAACCACGGGCAACCTGCTCGACGCCGTCGTCAAGTCCGCCTATTGGAACCGCGGCATGGACTTCGGCCACGGCACCGGCCACGGAATGGGCTACGTGATGAATGTGCATGAAGGCCCGGGCAAAATCATTATCGAATACGCTCAGCTCTTCCCGTATGCCCGTCAGACCGCGCTTGAACCCGGCATGCTCTTTTCCAACGAACCCGGCGTTTACAAGCCCGGTCGCCACGGCATCCGCATCGAGAATTCGATCCTCGTCCGTGAAGAGGAAAAGACGGAATTCGGCCAATTCCTGGGCTTCGAGACGGTAACCTTCCTTCCCTATGAAGCGAAGGCCATCGTTCTTTCAGAGCTCTCGGACGACGAAATCGATTGGATCAATGCCTACCATGAGGCGGTTTATACAAAGCTTTCGCCGCTCCTGAACGACGAAGAGCGCGCCTGGCTCAAGGAGAAGACTCAGGCAATCTCGAGGCCAACGATTTGACTTTGATTCGACTCGTCTGACCCAAGAATACGAAGGCCGCGTTCATGCTGCAGACGCGGCCTTCGAAAACAAAGGGATCCGTTCGATTGCCTGGCCGTAGAGGCTCAGGCAGGCTCAAACTCCACAAAATCCACGAACAGCATAACCTACGAGAGCCGCTAGTTTTCCCTGTGGCACAGGCTCATGCAGCCACAACCACCACAAAATCCGCGAGCAGCATAACCTACGAGAATCGCTAGCTTTCCCTGCGGCACAGGCGAATGCAGCCACAACCGCCACAAAATCCGCATCCAGCACAACCCACGGAAACCGCTAGCTTTCCCTGCGGCACAGGCGAATGTAGCCACAACAACCGCAAAATCCGCGAACGGCATAACCTACGGGAAGCGCTAGCTTTCCCTGTGGCACAGGCGAATATATCCACAACCGCCACAGAATCCGCGCTCAATCGCTTTCCGGCAAGAAAGACCAAAGGCCGCGTTCCTCACGGAATCGCGGCCTTCGTCTTGGCTTCAAGCCTCGGTCAAAGACCGAGCCCTGCTCTCTTACTTGTAGAGCTGGGAGATTTCATCGCGGCAGAAGACTTCCTGCTTCTTGATGAGTTCGCCGAGTTCCTTGTTGTCCATGAAGCTCATGGACAGACCGGCCTTCTTGTGCTGTTCGACGTTGGCGGGATCTTCCATCGTCTTCTTGAAGGCGTCGACGTAGAACTGGATCACGTCGTCAGGCGTGCCGGCCGGGGCGACGATGGCGCGAGCGGAACCGTACCAGTTCGGATAGAAGCCGAGTTCACCGAGCGTCGGAACGTCCGGGAATTCAGCGAGGCGCTTCGTGTCGAAGGCGGCGAGAACGCGCAGTTCGGGCTTGTCGCCGGAAGCGAGCTTGGCGATGTCGGCAACCTTGGCGCAGGAGAACTGGACTTCACCCTGGCGAAGGGCGAGGAGCTGGTCGGCCGTGCCGCCGTACGGGATGGCCTTGTACTTGAAGCCGGCGGACTTGGCGAGAAGCTGGGCAGCCGTGTGGTTCGAGGCCTTCATGCCGTTCGTGGAGGCGCGGAGGTTGGACTTGGCCTTGGCGGCTTCAACGAGATCCTTCATCGTCTTGTAGGGGCTGTCGGCGCGAACGACCACGACGGAGGTTTCCATCAGGTGGTTGACGATCGGCACAACCTTGGCGGTCGTGAACGGAGCGTTGGGCTGCGTGGCGAGCGTCGTGAAGGTCGGCAGATTGATGAAGCCGATGGTGTGGCCGTCGGGCTTGGCGTTGACGAGATGCGTCCAGCCGATCTTGCCGTCGGCACCCGGAAGGTTGTTGA
>CAKQKT010000105.1 GCA_934249275.1 uncultured Sutterella sp.
TTGATGACTGATAATCTTGAAAAGACGGGCAATGAACATGTCCGCCGGATAAAGCGAACGAAGCGGATCAAGATCACCGACATTCGCGAAATCGGCGCGCTCGTCAGACTTGCCCGCATGCGCCTCGGCATGTCTCAGACCGATGCCGCCATCTGCTGCGGCGTCGGCCGACGCTTCTATGTGGAGCTCGAAAACGGGAAGCCCTCGATTCAGCTCGACAAGCTCCTGATGGTGATGGAGACGCTTGGTTTGGAAATCATGGTGGGCGGCCCGGGCGCAGCCTTTACGACCGAGGATCTTTCCACGGCTTCCGTCAAGTGTCGCGAGGACGAGCCGATTCACGTTTGGCAGGCCGAATTCACCGACGGTCTCGAACCTTGGAATCCGGAGGAAAAGGTCCGCCGCGGCCGCACGCCGGGCACCATCAACGTCAAGGATCGCCGAACGTCCGCCGTGCGCAATCAGGACGGGGAGCTGCTCTACGAAGCGCCCATCGAGATTCCGCGGACCGAGTCCCGCGAGGAGCCCGAGGAGCGCATCAGCGTGAACATGCGTCTGCGCAAGAGGCACCGCGACGAGCAGCTGACCGGGACCAACGGTTGAGCGAAGCTTGACGAGGCTTTAACAGGCAAACGAAAGGCCGAACACGATGAAGTGTCCGGCCTTTCGACATTTCGGGCCTCGGAAATGCGTGATCGAGGATCCCGCTTGAGGCGTCAAAGGTTCTCTTCAAAGAGGGGCGCCATGTATGCGATGTCTCTGGCATCGGCGCCGAACTCCTCGGCGATGCCTTCCCAGCCCGAGAGGACGCGGCGCATTTCCATGAGAATGCCCTTGGCGTCGCTCACCGAGAGACCGAAGTACCTGGCATAAGGAAGGGCGTCGTCGGCGCACATGAGGCGCTTCCTGCCGTCCATGGTGAGTCCGGGACCCTGTGCGGAGGGATTCCATTCGAGCGAATAGGCGGGCGCAAGGCGCCAGCCGAGCGGCTCGCGAAGGAACTGCCAGCGCGCCAGCGAGTCGCCCGCGCCGCCCGTGAGGAGCTGAAAGGCAATGCGCCGCCACATCTGAGGAAGATCCTCCTTGGGAGCCGCACCGCCGCCGTTGAGAATGTCGGCAAGCGCAAGATAGCCTGCGGGAAGCGGACGCGGGGCGGAATCGTTCCTGCGCGCGAGGGAGGCGCCCGTGAGCGTCAGCAGGGGCTTCACGGCGGGTTCTCCCGGAGCGGCCGAGGAGCGGTCGGAACGCCTCGTGAAGAGGACGTTCTCGCCCATTTCGTGCACGAGCTCGTGCTCGACGGTGCGAATGCCGCAGCGTTCGGCTGCAGCAAGCGCCATGTGCATCCAAAGCGGCCTGTCGATGGGGTCGAGCATGCTCCTGAGGCGCAGCGTCTGCATCTCGCGATGCCTTTCGACCGTAAAGACCGGACGGCGTCCGGGGAGCGTCAGCCCGTTTTGAATGAGGGTGATTTCACCGGCCGCAGCCTTGCCGCGCTCCATGGCATGGAAGGCATAAATGAGCTCGGGAAGTTCCGACTGGCTCTTCACGCGGGGACGTTCGGAAAGAGGATCCGAATCCGCCGGGACGATGGAAAGGGCGCTCAATGCATCCGTTTTGTGTGGCAGAAGAAGGGCGCTGACTTCAAGCTTTCCGGCATCTTCGGGAAGGCCTTTAACGGGTGAGGCCGGATCGAAAAACGTCGGATAAACGGCCGGAGAGATCGCACGGTCTTCCAAAAAACCGAACGATGATTTTCCAAGCCGAGGATGGAGGACGCCGCGCTCGAGCGGAAGGTCCGATCCGAGAGAGACGCCGTCGTCGATCCAGGCGTCGTCATACTGAAACCGAAGGCCGGGTCCGTTTTGGACGACTGCGGCAGCGGATGCCCTCAAATTTTGAGAAGTTCCCGTGCGGGAACTTTGTTTTGTCGGGACGGCCAGGCGTCCGATGAGCGGCTCGCCGGAAAGCCATCCCGCACGGATCTCGTAAAGTCGCAGGGAAGGGGAGCTCATTTTTGCTTAAGCCTCCTTCTTCGGCTGGCGGGCTCGCTGGGGGAGGCGACGGGCCTCAAGCATCAGGCCGGTCTCGTCGCCGGATGCGGCTACGATGTCGGAGAAGGGTGTTCCGAGCCCAAGCGCCTGAAGCACGGATGCCACATTGCCGATCGCAATTCCGCAATCGCCGTTTTCCAGTTTCGAGAGGGTGTTGAGCGAAATGCCTGCTCGCTCCGCAACGACGGCCTGGGGGAGGCGTCGGCGAAGTCTGGCGGATTTCAGATTGGCTCCGAGAGTCCTGACAGACTCCTCAACGGCAAAACTCGGTCTCATAACACGTAGTGTCCTGTGAACTAAACAGCTCAACATGGAGCTTAATGTGAATTAGGAGGTTTTTTGCGTTTTCGCCGGATTTCGTCGAAAAAGAGCGTTTTGAAGCCTGTTTTTCCATCGATCCGACGACGCTTGAAAATTCCTAACATCTCGAATAGTGGGAATTATACTACCGTTGCCCCTGCAATACTGTGAATTAAGGCAATTTTTTGAGGCCGTTTCAAACGCTCATTTTGAACTCAAGCGTCATTTTGAGCATTTTTCGGAAACGAAATTTTCGAAAATCTGCCTGATCTTGCTCGATTCTCGAAAATCGATTTTCTCGTTTTGAGACGGCAGCCCGTCACCGTTTGCGATGACGCTTTCCTCACTTTCGGATGCCTTCGATTCGAATCCGGCACTTCCCTCTTCGTCGCGCCAGGCATCCTCCGGGGAGAATTTGTTCTCCTGGAAAACCGGACATGGCTCGAAAATCTTAGAGTACCTGAACGGGAACACAAAGAAAAACTAAACAAATTTGCTTAAACTTTGAACGCTGAAGCAAAAGAACGAGCAGTTTCTGAAGGAGTGCCGGTCTCTGGCCGTATCGTCGGATTTATCCGCACGCCGTTAAAAACGACAGGGCGGCAGTTCATACGAGCATGATCAACAAATGACCGGACCAAGAAAGACTGCGCAACAGATGGAAATGGCTAGGTGTGGTGCTGTTGAGGTGAATAAAGGACCTGTACGGGAACTCTATCCGTTTTTTGTCAATCCGCAATTCGGCTCGAACGAGGAGGCGTATTTTGCCTGATTTTTGTGCATGTTGAGAGGCTGATTACGCAAAATTGGGATGCCAGTGCGCCGGCTGAAGCGGTGTGGTTCGCTATCGCATTTCGATCGGGAGCTTGTTCGATTGTCGGCTCGGCGCATGACCATTTTGCCTCGAGACATGGTTCGATGCGGGGCTGTTTCTGTTCGCTCGTTCGGATTTGCTTAACGATTTTGAGAGCTTGAAAAAGGGACTTTTATTGTCGAACAGAGAACCCGAAAGGGAACTCTATTTGAAATGAAGGTCCTTTTCAGTCTGGTTCGGCGTGTTCGGCGCAATTCGAGCAGATCGCGTTCAATGCGCCTCAGAAGCGCCGTGAGCGCATCGTCCAATGGTTTGATGCACTTGTCCGTCAAGATGCTATGAGGCCCGCTGAGCGCCTCTGAGGTCCTCTCAGGTGCCATGCGGCGGTCGAAGCTTCTTCACAAATGCTCTGCAAGACCTGTGGCGCGAATGAACGGCCTCTTTTGCAAGCATGCGCCCGTCGTTACGAAAAGCGGCGCCGGAACCGAGTCCGACGCCGCATTGAGGAGAAGCATTTTTCTATCGATCAGCTCAGCGTGATCTTGGCGCTCAGCGCATCGGCGTCCGCACCGGCCAGCACGGCGTTCACGCGCTTCATGCCGAGGTCCGAGCTCCACACGCCGCAGAGGATCATCACGGCGCCCATGACGCCCACGAACGTGACGGATTCGTCGAGGATGACAAGGCCCGCGATCATGGCGATGATCGGGATGAGGAAGAGGAGATTGCGGATCTGCTGTGCGCCCGCTTCCTGTGCGGCCCGCTGCCAAAGGAGCGTGCAGAGCGTCGTGGGGCCGACGGCGAGGAAGACGAGGAGGGCGGCGCAGACCGGATCGGCGACGGCATAAAGGCCCGCCGCATCTTCATGCAGATAGAAGGGAATGACGGCAGCGAGGCCCCAGCCGAAGGTCTTGCGGGCCATGAAGACCGCGCCGTACTTGTGCACGCTCTTCAAAAGCGCGGAGTAGACCGCCCAAGCCAGCGCCGCGCCGAGCGACAGAAGAAAGCCCGCCTGCGGCAGGTTCTGGATCACGTGGTTGTCGAACCACACGAGGCACATGCCGGTCGCCACCGTCACGATGCCGAGCTTCGTCATCCAGTGCAGGCGGAAGCGGTGATGCATCGCGATCACCACAAAGGCCGTGAAGAGAGGTGCGGCGGCCATGATCGCGGCGACCGTGCCGGCGTTCGTTTCGTGAAGGGCCAGATTTTCAAGCCCGTGGTAGAACGGTATGCACGCCACGCCCAACAGCGCGAACTTCGCTTCGTCCATGAGCGTGTCGGCAAAGATCTGCTTGTGGGAGAGCGCCGCCAGCACGGCGTACGCAAGGAAGGTGCGAATCGTCAGAACGGCGAAGGGCCCGAGGCCCTGAGTGTAGAGATACTCCGTCGCAATATAGGAAAGGCCCCAGGCGGCCACGGCGACGAGCGCAAGAAGATAGCCCGGAAGTGTGGAACGTGTTTGCTGCATGGTCCAAAACAGGAAGTTCGGATACCGCCATTCTAAGTCGCCGTCATGACGTCTGCATGTCGAGCGACATCATTTCCGTATTGTCGCCTTTAAGCTAGGCAGATTCCATTATCCACGCCTGCAGGGCTTTACAGGTGTTTTAGGTAAAAGTCCCTAGTTGATGTGTATTTTGAGAAGCCTAGAATAAACAGTTGTTCAGCGGACTGACCGCCGCTGGAGACAATAAGAAACGCAAGGAGAAGCGGAGCTTTTAGCGGCTTATGCCTGTATCGGATTCTCATCCGGGGCGGCCGCACGGCGTTCGCGCTCCTGCTTTTGAGGAGAAAAAGCAATGAAATCCACCATGATCAAGTCGGCCGTCGCCATGGTCTTTGCCGCGGGCTTCGCCGCCGCTTCGATGGCAGCGCCCGTCACGACACAGGGCACGGGCGTCGGCAAGCACGGCGACATCACCGTTGCGGTGACGTTCGATGCCGGCAAGATTCAGCAGATCAAGGTTGTCAAGGATGCCGAGAACCCGGTTCTCGCCAAGGAAGTCTATACGACGCTTCTCGACCACGTCGTTGCCGCCAATTCCGTTGAGCTCGACGCCGTTTCCGGCGCCACCTTCTCTTCGAAGGGCTTCCTCGACGCTGTTGCGGACGCTGCCAAGAAGGCCGGCGTGACGCTTGGCAAGGCCGACAAGAAGGCCCTCAAGAAGGTTGCCCGCGATCTGCCGAAGACGAACAACTATGACGTCGTCGTGATCGGCGCGGGCGGCGCGGGCTTCTCCGCGGCCATCACCGCCAAGAACGCCGGCGCCAACGTCGTTCTTCTTGAAAAGATGCCCGCCGTCGGCGGCAACTCTCTGATTTCCGGCGCTGAAATGAACGCCGCGAAGAACTGGGTCCAGCCCAAGCTCGGCATCACCGACGACTCTCCCGAGCTTCATGCTCAGGACACCTACAAGGGCGGCGATGAAAAGGGCGACATGAAGGTCATCAACGTCATGACCCACAATGCCCTTGACGCTGCCAAGTGGTGCAAGGACTACCTCGGCGTCCGCTTCGAGGACGACAATCTGTTCTTCTTCGGCGGCCACAGCCGCAAGCGCGCTCTGATCCCGTTCGGCCACACCGGCACGGAATTCATTTCCAAGTTCCAGGCCAAGGCCGATGAGCTCGGCATTCCGGTCATCACGAACATGAAGGC
>CAKQKT010000106.1 GCA_934249275.1 uncultured Sutterella sp.
GAGGCACAAGAGCGGACTCTAGCCGCTTCGGCTGATTCGCATGCCTCGTAGTACAGAGAATTGGGAATCTCTTATTCAACCTATCAAATCGCCGCCCGAATCAAACCCGAGCGGCGATTTTCATTCCTGCAGTTCTACGAGCCTTACCTCTGCAGATAGGTCCACTCGACCACCTTGTCGAGAAACTTGATGCCTCCGGCCATGTTGTGGTCGCCGTGCACACTTGCATAAACTGCGTAACGTCGACCGTTTTTCGCATAAACATAACCGCCTATTGAGCGCACGTCCTGCAGATAACCCGTCTTCAAATGAGTGCGCCCCATCGCTTCAACGCGCTTTTTCATCGTTCCGTCAACCCCGGAAACAGGCAATGAAGCCACGTATTCGGTCATGCGCGGCGACAGCCACCCGGCCGCGAGGACCTGAGTCATTGCCCTAGCCGTTACACGAGATGTACGCGAGAGACCGGATCCATTGTCGATTACGATCGCCCCCTTGGGCACCCCTTTTTCGGAAAGCCATTCGGCAAGGCTTGCTCGAGCGTCTTCGAGCGTTGCTCCGGGCTGAGATTTTCCTGCAGGAGAAAAGGCCTGCTCAAAAGCATCATTTGCAACAGAATCATTGGAAAGAAGCTTGGGCTGATGCCTTAGCGTGCCAAGTGTGAGGAAGATATGCCGTGCGATCAGGTTATTTGACCACTTGTTGACGAGCGTCGTCACCACCGGAAGCGAGTCCGACTCGCGCTCGACAAGCTTTACAGCGTCCTCCGGCGTACGCCCCTCGACGACATGCCCCGTCCATGTCCGTTCGTCGCGCTCCCAGGCTTTTCTGAAGAGACGATCGAGAAATTCATTTTTGGAAAGCGAAACCACGTTGAAATACTTTGATCCGCAGGCAAGCGGCAAAGCACCGTCAAAATGTGCAACGAGACGACCGTCGGAAAGGCGCTCCAACCGGTAGCCTATCGAACTCTTCCAATCACCACAGCCTCCCCTCGCAAGCGGGATCGACGATGGCACTTCCAATCCGGCCAGCTGCGGCATGCTCACAATATGTGCTACGCCTGCCGACTTGTCGGGAACGAATTCGAAAGAAAGGCTCCGATAGGCTGTCACTGCAGCATCGGGCAACTGGTTGTAGGGACGAGAACCTCGGCCGTCGAAAGCCGATGGATCCGTATCGGGGATATCGAAATACGAACGATCCACCGTCAGATTGCCCTCAATATGCCTGACGCCCATCTGTGCCATCCGATCAACTAAAAGAGCGAATTTCTCAGCAACGAGCGTTGGATCCCCACCGCCCTTGAGCCAAACCCCCGTCACACGTCCTTTTTCGTCAGGCCTCGTCCTGGCGTAAAACCCTGTCTTCCAGTGCCAATCTGCTCCCAGCAGTTCGAGCCCCGCAAGCGTCGTCACAAGCTTCGCAGTCGAAGCAGGCGCAACCGAACGGTCGGCATTGACGGCCAGCAAGGGGCGCACAAGCGGCATTTTTCCACCTTCTGGCATTTTCAGCCCGTCAAGCTCCACAATTGAAACCGTCACCGCCCTCGGATCTACGCCGTATTCAGCGGCAGCCTTTTTGAGCGGCTTCGGCAGCTGTCGAAGCTCGGCCGCCAATGCATCGCCCGAATTGATTGAAAACACTGCCGGCATCATCATGAATACCGCACAGGCGGATGCTGAACACAATCTCGAAATCCGCATCATTCCCTTCGCCGCAAGCCTTTTCGCAGGAACATGAAAAAATGTTCCGCCAAGCTGTAAAAAAACTTGAACATCCCCCTTGTTTTTCGAGGAGGCATCCCCATATAGGGTTTAAATGCTAAGGCAAACCCGCCCATACGGTTCGCCAAGGCAATGATTTTTTGCATCCGGCATATGAAACCCGCCCATCTCAAGGGCGAAGCAACCATCCTGCCGGGAACAGTTTTATTTGGAGAACAACAAATGCAGATCCGTCCGTTGCATGACCGCGTCATCATCAAGCGTCTTGCTGCTGAAACGACCACCTCCTTCGGCATCGTCATTCCCGACTCCGCCGGTGAAAAGCCGGACCAGGGCGAAGTGATCGCCGTCGGCCCGGGCAAGCGCGACGAAGCCGGCCGCATCATCGCTCTCGACGTCAAGGTCGGCGACCGCGTTCTCTTCGGCAAGTATTCCGGCCAGACCGTCAAGGTTGACGGTGAAGAGCTGCTCGTCATGCGCGAAGAAGACATCATGGGCATCCTCGCCTAAGCGAAGACCCGTCTCCGCCTCATACCATTTGTTTTTTCAAAGAAAGTAAAGGATTTTAGAAATGGCTGCAAAGCAGGTTCTTTTCGGTGATGACGCCCGCACCAAGATGGTTCGCGGCATCAATGTTCTCGCCAATGCTGTCAAGGTTACGCTCGGCCCGAAGGGTCGCAACGTCGTGCTCGACCGCGCTTTCGGCGCTCCGACTGTGACGAAGGACGGCGTGTCTGTCGCCAAGGAAATCGAACTCAAGGACAAGTTCGAAAACATGGGTGCTTGCATGGTGCGTGAAGTCGCCTCCAAGACGAGCGACTACGCCGGCGACGGCACGACGACCGCCACGGTTCTCGCTCAGGCCATCGTTGACGAAGGCATGAAGTTCGTGGCCGCCGGCATGAACCCGATGGATCTCAAGCGCGGCATCGACAAGGCTGTTGCCGCCGCCATCGAAGAGCTTCGCAAGATCAGCAAGCCGACGACGACCAATAAGGAAATCGCTCAGGTTGGTGCCATTTCCGCCAACTCCGACGCTGAAATTGGCGACATCATTTCCGAAGCCATGGACAAGGTGGGCAAGGAAGGCGTGATCACGGTTGAAGACGGCAAGTCCCTCAAGAACGAACTCGAAGTTGTTGAAGGCATGCAGTTTGACCGCGGCTACCTCTCCCCGTACTTCATCAACCAGCCGGAAAAGCAGGCTGCCGTTCTCGACAACCCGTTCATCCTCCTGCACGACAAGAAGATCAGCAACATCCGCGAACTTCTTCCGGTGCTCGAACAGGTTGCCAAGGCTGCACGTCCGCTCGTCATCATCGCTGAAGACATTGACGGCGAAGCCCTTGCCACCCTCGTTGTGAACTCCATCCGCGGCATCCTCAAGGTCGTTGCAGTCAAGGCTCCGGGCTTTGGCGATCGTCGCGCCGCCATGCTCGAAGACATCGCCGTTCTCACTGGCGGCACGGTTATTTCGACCAACGTCGGCCTCACGCTCGACAAGGCCACGCTCGAACAGCTCGGCACGGCTAAGAAGGTTGAAGTCACGAAGGAAAACACAACGATCATCGACGGCGCCGGCCAGGCCGAAGCCATCGAAAACCGCGTCAAGAACATCCGTACCCAGATCGAAGCCGCCACGAGCGACTACGACCGTGAAAAGCTTCAGGAACGCGTTGCCAAGCTCGCCGGTGGCGTGGCCCTCATCAAGGTCGGCGCTGCTACCGAAGTCGAAATGAAGGAAAAGAAGGCTCGCGTTGAAGACGCCCTTCACGCTACCCGCGCTGCCGTTGAAGAAGGCATCGTGGCCGGCGGCGGCGTGGCTCTCATCCGCGCCAAGCAGGCCATCCGCGACATCAAGGGTGACAATGACGAACAGAACGCCGGCATCCGCATCGTTCTTCGCGCTATGGAAGAACCGCTTCGCCAGATCGTCGCCAACGCCGGTGACGAACCGAGCGTCGTGGTGAACAACGTTGCTCATGGCGAAGGCAACTTCGGCTACAACGCTCAGACTGGCGAATACGGCGACCTCGTTGAAATGGGCGTTCTCGACCCGACGAAGGTTACCCGCACCGCTCTGCAGAATGCCGCTTCCGTTGCGTCCCTCATCCTCACGACGGACTGCATGGTTGCCGACATTGTTGAAGACAAGCCGATGCCCGCCGGCATGGAAGGCATGGGCGGCATGCCCGGCATGATGTAATCCGTCACGCCAGTCAGCCTGCTCTAACCCGTTCAGAAGAACGGGCGACACACTACAAAGGCCGCCGATCTTTCGATCGGCGGCCTTTTCATTTATCTCTACGAATCGATTTCTGCTTATTTGCCCAGTAGTTTGGCAAACGATTCCCCCGTTTGCTCGCATACTGCGACATATGTGCCATCCGCCCTCTTCATAACGCCGAACGGCACCTCGCGAGCCGCAGCTCGACGGAAGATCTTTGTATTTCTCCAGACAGCCTCGCGCTTTTCGAAAGGGATTTCCATTCCGCGCACATCGAGCCCCTTGAATTCAGCATCCTTGATGTGCGCCTCATGCTCGAGGAAAGCAGCCTTGCGATCCTTGGCCGCCAGAATTGCGGCGCCCTGCAGTTCGCTCCACGGATTCAGCACTGCCACCGGATGCCAGACAAATTTCACGCGGTCAAGATAGGGCTTGAACTGCTCATACTCCCAAACGCACCAGCGGCATTGAGGATCGAACGTCATCATGACGACCGTATCAGCCTTTTCATTACCGACTGCAAATCCCGTTCCATTTTCAGCAAGCTCGGTAAAAAACTCCTCGGCATTGAGATCTGTAGGCACGGAAGGCTTTTTCGGCCAACGGCTTTCAACGGCAAAGCCAGGTGCAACGGCAAGACCTGCCGCGACAAGGCCTGCAGCCTCGATGAATTGTCTGCGAGTGAACATCTTAAAACTCCTCTGGACGTCACGGCGTTTTCACTAGGCCTCACTACGTGAGACCGTCACTCGAGCATAGCTCAATTCTTGGCAAACGGCCGCGATTCGAAAGAATTTGTTAAGATAGCGCCCGATTGACAACCACATTCGGAAGGCATCCACATGAAGTTCACCGAAATGCTCAGCGAACGCTGGCAGAACGCCGGTTCCATGCTCTGCGTCGGGCTTGACCCCAACCCCACCCGCTTCCCGCACGAACTCGCAGGCCGCAGCACGGCTATTTACGACTTCTGCTGCGGCATCGTCGACGCCACAGCCGACCTCGTCTGCGCATTCAAGCCGCAGATCGCCTACTTTGCATCCTGCGGTGCCGAGGCCGAACTCAAGGCTGTGATTGACTATATTCACGCCAATCATCCGAAAGTTCCCGTGATTCTTGACGCCAAGCGCGGCGATATCGGCTCCACGGCCGAGCACTATGCTCGTGAAGCCTTCGAACGCTATGAAGCCGACTGCGTCACGCTGTCTCCCTTCATGGGCTTCGACACGATCAAGCCCTACCTCGCTTACGAAGACAAGGGCGCCTTCATTCTCTGCCGCACTTCCAACCCCGGTGGAGATGACATCCAGATGCTGGAAGTGAATGGCGAAAAGATCTATGAACGTCTTGCCCGCCTCGCCGCCACTGAATGGAATCTTTCAGGCGAACTCGGTCTCGTCGTTGGCGCTACCTACCCTGCCGAACTCGCCAATGTCCGACGCATTGCGCCGAATCTTCCGCTTCTCGTGCCGGGCATCGGTGCTCAGGGCGGCGACATTCGTGCCTGCGTTGAAGCTGGCAAGACTGCTGCCGGCACTGGCATGGTAATCAACTCCGGACGCGCCATCATCTACGCCAGCCGCGAAGACGACTGGAAGGACGCTGCCCGAAAAGCTGCAGTCGCCACGCGCGACGCCATTCAGGCCGCCGTCTGAGATTTCGACCGTCTCAAATAAAAAGATGCCTGCCGGATATATTCGGCAGGCATCTTTTTTGGTTCATCACGGAAGTCCGGGGAACGCAGCCTTGACTTTTAGGAAAAAGGCGCGTCGGGTATCCGCACATA
>CAKQKT010000107.1 GCA_934249275.1 uncultured Sutterella sp.
AAGCTAAATAGTTGCCACTCTTATGATTTATAGGAATGATCGTTTGTCAAGTCTAAATGTGTAAGCGTTCGCCCTGGATGGACTGTCTTGTGAAGGCGTCGCTCAGGCATAATTTCTTTCTCAAGCACGTGATTCGTGCGGCCGACTACATGTCGAACGACGGTTCGGCCGACACGCTTGACGAAATCGCCCGCCGTCTCAAGGCCGGCGAAAACATTCTGATCTTTCCGGAAGGCACGCGCACGACGCCGGGCGTTCCGATCAAGCTTAAGCGCGGCGTCGCTCATGCGTCGCTTCGCACGGGATGCCCGCTTGCGGTCGTGCACATCAAGTGCTCGCACGCGTGGCTCACGAAGCAGATGGAATGGTATGAAATTCCGCCCGTGAAACCCTCGATCACGCTATCCTTCGAAGGCATGATCGAACCTCAGGCTTATGTAAGAGCCGGCGAGGAGGGCTTTTCGCTCGCCAGCCGCAGGCTCACCGAGGCCATGAGGCGCGAGCTGCTCAAGGCTTCGGGCCGCGAGCACGAAATCGAAGGCTAAAGATCAACAGAGATTTCCTGACCAAACGGATGCACTGATGAACAATCTGGAAAACGAAATCAAGGCCCTCATCATCGAGGCTCTCAATCTTGAGGACATGACGCCTGAAGAGATCGAAACCGACGCGCCGCTCTTCGGCGAAGGCCTCGGTCTTGACTCCATCGACGCGCTTGAACTCGGCCTCGCCGTCAAGAAGCGCTACGGCGTGAACCTCTCGGGCGAAACCGAAGAGGTGCGCAAGCACTTCAGCAGCGTTGCCGCTCTCGCCGCCTTCATTCGCGAAAACTGCCCGGAAAAGAAGTAAGAAAATGCAGAAGACCTACACCAAGGAAGAACTGTTCGACGAAATCGTCCGCGTGATGGGCGAGCTCTTTGAAGTCGATACGACGGGCGTCACCCGCGAAAGCCGCCTCGTTGAGGATCTTGATCTCGACAGCATCGACGCCGTCGACATGATCGTGCATCTTCAGAACATGATCGGCCAGCGCATCAAGCCCGAGGCCTTCAAGTCTGTCCGAACCGTAGGCGACGTCGTCGACGTCATCTACGAGTTCTCTCAGAAGAACGACGAAGCCGGAAGCTGATCGCCGGTGCGCCCCATATGACGGGCACGATTCTCAATGCGGTCACGGCCGCCGTCATGGCGGTCTGGCCGTTTTTCGTCCTTTACGCCGTCTCGAACGGCTTCATGACGCTTCTTCTTGCGGGGACCGCCTGCGTTCTCGGGGTGAGGCTCGTGCTCGCGCTTCTTGCGAAGACCGAAGCCGGCCGCCGCGGCCGCTGGCTGGCTGCCGCCGGACTGGTGCTCGTGGGACTTGCGACATTTCTTGACGAGGCCGACTGGGTGCTTTGGTATCCGGTTCTCGTCAACGCGTCGCTCATGTCGATTTTCGGCGCATCGCTCGTTTCTGGCATGCCCGTCGTCGAGCGTCTTGCGCGCCTCGGCATGCGCGGAAAGCCCTTTCCGCCCGAGGCCGTCGCCTACACCCGCCGCGTGACGGCGGTCTGGTGCGGCTTCTTCGTCGTCAACGGCGGCATTGCCGTCGGCACGATTCTCTCCGGCGACCTGAAGCTCTGGGCTCTCTGGAACGGATGCCTGAGCTACGGCGCCATCGGCTGCCTCATGGGCGGCGAATATCTTTACCGGAAGCTTGTCAAGCATGTCTGAAGTCGAGCGCTCTCCCATTGCCGGATGGCTTGAAGGCCGTCCCGATGCGCCTGCCGCATTCCACGCGGACGGCGCCGTCACGACTCGCTCGGAATTCGCGAGAAGGACGGCCTGCGCGGCTCGTGCCTGCGCCGGACTTCCTGCGGGATCTCGCATTGCAATCGAGGCCGCCGGCCCGCATGACTTGGCCGTGCTTTTTTCGGCCGTTCTCTGGTCGGGCTGCGTGCCGATTCTCTTTGCCGGACGCGGCGCACAGTATGAAGTGCTCGCAGGCGAGTTCGACGCCGTCCTGACGACCGATCCTGTCAAAACCTTCACAAAGCCCGCGCTTCGGGCCGACATGAATGCCGAGCCCGCGCTCGCCGGCAGCCTGAAGGCGCCCGAGGCGGAAAGGCCGCTCATTCTCTTTACGTCCGGGTCTTCGGGCATTCCGAAGCGCATCGTCAAGACCGTGGGCCTCATGAGCCGCGAGGCCGAAATTACCTGCAGGCTCTTCGGCCGCTTTCTTGACGGCGCCGTGATTTGTCCTACCGTCGACCCGAGGCACCTCTACGGCCTCACCTTCGCCGTCTGGATGGCCATGACGTCCGCGACGCCCGTGGCCGATGCGCGAACGGTCTATCAGGAGCAGCTCCTCGGGTGGAATCGGCCGGTTGCGCTCGTGACGACGCCTACCTTCATGCGCATGCTCGACACGGCGCTTGCCAAGCCCCACATCGCCTTCTGCCTCTCGGCGGCGGGCGTTCTCGACGAAGAGGCGCTTGCCCGCATGCACGGCTGGGCCGGCTGTGCGGTTCACGAAATCTACGGGAGCACGGAAACCGGCGTCGTTGCCTCGAGAAGGCACGATGGAGGAATCCTGAACCCGGACTGGAACCTGATCGACGAGGGAACGCTTGAGGAGACGCCCGAAGGCTGGCGCCTTGCGTCGCCCCTTCTGCCCGGCGGGACCATGCTCCTTGACGACAGGCTCGCGCTGTCGTCCGATCATGTCTTCAGGCTTCTGGGCCGCCGGGACCGCATCGTCAAGATCGGCGAAGTGCGTCTGTCGCTCACCGAAATCGAACGCGCCGTGAAGGAGGCCTTCGGCCTTGAGGCGCGCGTTTTGCCCGTGAGGCAGGCCGGCCGCACCGTGATCGGCGCGGTGGTCTGCGAGCGGGCGTCGCCGGGCTGGACGGGCCGCTGCCCCAACCGCATCGAAACGACGGCGGGTCTTGCCGGCAGGCTGGATCCGCTTGCTCGTCCGCGCCTCTGGCGCCACGTGTCCGACTGGCCGACGGACGCCCAGGGCAAGGTGGTCGTGCCGATGCTTGCGGAACTTTTTCAAACTAAGGAAACTCACAATGGCTGACGATCTGCAGAGTGCAGTAGAAGTGCTTGCCAAAACCGAATCCTCGCTTGAGGCGAGGCTTGTTCTCAAGGAAGGCATGTCCGTTTTCGAGGGCCATTTCCCGACGCTCGCGATTCTGCCGGGCGTTGTGCAGCTCAATCTCGTCGAGACGCTTGCCGCCCAATGGTGCGGCCGTGCGCTTCGCATCGCTTCGATTCCGCAGATGAAGTTCACGATCCCGCTTCGTCCGGGCGATGCCGTTCTGGTGAAGCTCGGCTTCAAGCCGGGCGAGTCCGACATCGTCTGCACGTTTGCGCTCGAGAAGGAAAAGCCCGAGGGCGCCGTGCCCGCAAGCCGCGGCCGCATCGTCTTTGTTTTCAAGTAATTCAGGAACGGACGCCATGACCGACTTTCGCCCGGTTGTCATCATTCCCTGCCGAAACCACGGGCTCACTCTTGAGCGCGTGCTCGACGGCCTCAAGCCCCTCGGCCTGCCCGTCGTCGTGATCGACGACGCGAGCGACGAGGAGAGCGCCCGCGAGCTCGACCGCCTGGCCGCCATCCGTCCCGAGATGACGCTGCTGCGCCATGACGTCAACAAGGGGAAGGGCGGTGCGCTGCTGACCGGCTTCAAGCATGTCGAGGCGCTCGGCTTCACGCACGCGCTTCAGGTCGACGCCGACGGCCAGCACGATCTGGCCGACGCGCCCGTGCTTCTGGAAAACGCCCGCCGGCGTCCCCGCACGCTCTGGTCCGCGCGTCCGCTTTACGACGAGTCCGTTCCGAAGAAGCGCCTCATCGGCCGCTACGTCACGCACGCATGGGTCTGGATCGAGACGCTGAGCTTCGAGATCGTCGACAGCATGTGCGGATTCCGCGTCTATCCGATCAAGGAGACGATGGAGATTTTCAGGACGCGCAAGGTCGGCCTCTTCATGGACTTCGACTGCGAGATCATGGTGCGCCTTTACTGGCTGGGCCTCCCGGTGCGCTTCATCAAGAGCAGAGTGATTTATCCCGAAGACGGACGCTCGAACTTCCGCATGTGGGAGGACAACATCCGCATCTCCAAGATGCACACGCGCCTTTGCATCGAAAGTCCGCTCTGGTGGCCCAACCGCATCCGCAGACTCTTTCGCCGCGAAGAGGATTGAGATGACGAACGCCTCTCAAAACGAACGTTCCGAACACTGGAGCACCACGCCCGAGCGACGCGGCATGTGGGGCCTGAAGCTCCTCTGGGAGCTCTACCGCCTCGGCGGCCGTCCGCTCTTCACGCTCATCGGCGCGCCTGTGGCGCTCGTATTCTGGCTGACCGGCACCCGCGCCCGAAAGGCGAGCGAAAAGTTTCTTTCGCGCGTTGCCGAGCGACGCGAGTCGCTGGGAATGCCGCCTGTCAAGGTGTCGGGCTTCACGCACTTCCGCGCCTTCGCAATGAGCATGCTCGACCGTCTGGCCGCCTGGGCGGGCGATCTGAAGCTTGCCCGCGACGTCGACTTCGCGGACGAGGAGAGCAGGCGTCTTTTGTGCGAGCCCACGCCCGACGGCAAGGGGCGGCTGGTTCTCGTTTCTCATATCGGCGTGGCCGAGGCAACCCGCGCGCTTGCGCAGCATGACCGCGCCGTGCCGGTCTGGGCGCTGGTGTTCGACCGTCATGCACCGCGATTCAAGGCAATGCTCGAGTCCGTCGCGCCCGACGCTTCGCGTCATGTGATCGCCGTCGATCAGCTGGGCGTCGAGACCGCCTCGATGCTTCAGGACGCAATCGCCCGCGGCGAATGGGTCGCCATCGCCGCCGACCGCACGCCCAACGATGCGCTCACCCGGTCCGACCGATCGGTGACGGCGGACTTCATGGGGCACAAGGCGCCGTTTCCGGCCGGCCCCTTCATTCTGGCTTCGCTTTTGAAGTGCGGCGTCGTGACGCTCTTTGCCGTAAGAAGAGGCAATCGCATTCTCATCAAGTGCCGTCCCTTTGCGGACGAGGTGAGGCTGCCGAGGCGCGGCCGCGAGCCCGAGCTCGAGCGCTTGGCGGGACTCTGGTCGGAGCGTCTTGAGGCGGAAGCTCTCGAGCATCCCGCCCAGTGGTTCAATTTCTACGATTTCTGGCACGAGGAGGAGAAGTCGTGATTAGATTTTTCAAGAAGTTCGCGGTTGCCTTTCTTGCCGCGCTCTTTCTCACCTTCGTCTGGTTCAAGACGGCCGCGGCCGCCGATGCGGACGGCATGACGCGTCTTGAGGCGCTCGCCAAGCGCCTGAACGATTTTTCGACGCTTGAGGCGGACTTCACCCAGAAGCGCACGCTCGGCGCCACGGGCCGCACGCTTACAAGCACGGGTTCCCTGACCGTGACGCACGACGGCGCGTTCACATGGATTCAGAAGACGCCCTTCGTGCAGACCGTTGCGCTCAAGGACGGCGCCTTCACGATTCGCTATGAGGATGAGGCGCCCGAGGTGATGACCGAGGAAAGTCATCCGGCGGTGCTCTCCGCCGCAAGACTCCTGGTGTCCGTCGTGAGGCTCGATGCGCCGGCGCTGGTCGACGCCTTTGAATTCACGTTGGATGGGGCGGAAAAGAAGAACGATGCCTGGACGATCGTGCTGCGTCCCAAGGACGCAAATCTTGGCTCTTCCGACTTTTTGGGGTAACCAGGCGCATTGGTCGATGTCAGAACTGGCTCTTGAGAAGGAAACG
>CAKQKT010000108.1 GCA_934249275.1 uncultured Sutterella sp.
GTCTACGCGCTCATGCTCGAGGACTGGAAGGCACCCGCCTTCTCGAAGCCGCTTTCCGAAAAGGCCCTGATCATTCTGACCGCGCTCTGGTGGACCTTCGTCTTCAATACGCCGTTTCTTCTTCGCGCCATCGGCCTCTCCAATCCGAATTTCGTCTGGTCCGGCCGTGTTATTGCCCTGCTCGCCTTCTTCGCAGCCGTCATATTCCTGATTTCAACGGCGATTCTTGCGCTCGCGAGCGCCCTGCCGCGTCCCGTCCGCCGCACCGTGCTCCTTCTTCTCAACGTGAGCGGCGCCTGCGTCTTCGCCGGCATTCTCTTTTACGGCATCACGTTTAATCCGGACATGGCCCGCAACATCATTGCGACCGATGCACACGAGGCCTCGACCTATCTCTCCGCCCGCACGATCGCGCTCGCCATTGCCGCCGGCCTGCCGCCGATTCTTGCCGCTGCCGCGACCGAGATGGCGCCCGCCGGCCTCAAGCAGAGCGCCGTGCGCACGGGCGCTACAGTGGTCTCAGTCGCCGCAGCCCTTGCCTGCATTGCACTCGGCTTCAGCGCCTTTTCAAGCACCATGCGCAACGACCGCTCGCTTCGCTATCTGATCACGCCCGTCAACGTTCCGTACAGTCTTGCGGCCACGCTCGTGAAGGACTCTTCGCCCGATCAGGTCGTCAAGACCGTGGTCGACCCTAGCCCCGAGCTTACCGTTGCCCTTAAGCGCCCGGCCGTTCTTCTCGTCGTCGTGGGCGAAACCACGCGCGCGCAAAACTGGGGCCTCAACGGCTACAAGCGCGACACGACGCCCGAGCTTCGGGCAGAAAACGTCATCAGCCACGGCTCCGTCGTCTCCTGCGGCACGAGCACCGACGTCTCGCTTCCGTGCATGATGAGCCGCATCGGCCGCAGCAACTACGACCGCGCCCGCATTCTTCAGGAGGAAGCACTTCCGTCTCTTCTCGCCCGAGCCGGCGCCAGAGTCGTCTGGGTCGACAATCAGAGCGGCTGCAAGGGCACATGCGCAAACACGCTAGTGCGCAAGCCCGACCCGAAGAACTCCGAGTGCGCCTCCGGCCGGTGCTTTGACGGCGTCCTCGTCGACGAGCTCAGGACCGATCTGGCCGACCTTCCCGCCGACCGTCCGACCGTGCTCTTTTATCATATGTACGGCGAACACGGCCCGCGCTACTTCGAGGACTAGCCCAAGAGCGCCAAGGTCTGGCTTCCCGAATGCACCGACGCCGATCTGAGCGCCTGCTCGAATGAAAGCATCGTCAACGCCTACGACAACGCCGTTCGCTACACCGACAGCGTGCTCGCCGGCCTCTTGCGCGAACTCAAGGCCAGAACCGACATTGACGCAGGCTTCATCTACGTCTCCGACCACGGCGAAAGCCTGGGCGAGAACGGCGTCTACCTGCACGGCGCGCCGTACTTCATGAGCCCGGACGTTCAGAATCACGTGCCGATGGCCATATGGTTCTCGCCCGAATGGGGACGCACGTTCGGCTTCGACCCGGCGAACCTCGCACGGGAGCCCGAAGGCGGCATTTCGCACGACAATCTCTACTCGACTGTTCTCGGCATCCTCGGCGTAAAGTCAACAACCTACTCGGCAAAATGGGACCTCACGGGCCGCAGCGACCTTGCCTCAAAATAAGGCTCGAAATGGCGTAACATGGGTCGCAGTACCCATTGAGGAATCTTCATGAGCATTCGAATTCTCGTCGTCGACGACAATCCCGACATTCTCGCCAACGTGCGCGACTTTCTGTCCATGAAGGACGGCTGGGCGCCCGAGACGGCATCCACAGGCCTTGAGGCGCTCGAGCGCATCGAGCGTTCGACCTACGATCTCGTCATTCTCGACATCGGGCTCCCCGACACCGACGGCATCACGATCACGAAGAAGCTTCGCGCCGCCGGCCGCTCGGTGCCCATTCTCATGCTCACGGCGCGCGATACGATCGACGACCGCATCGAGGGCCTTACGAGCGGCGCCGACGACTATCTGATCAAGCCCTTTTCCCTTCGCGAGCTTGCCGCCCGCGTCGAGGCGCTTTTGCGCCGAAGCGGCGCCTCGTCGTCCGGCCGCCTTTCCGTGGGGCCCCTCACGCTTGACCTCAAGACCCTACGCGTCGAGCGTGAAGGCCGGGACATCCGCCTCAATCCGACGTGCCTCCAGATGCTGCGCGAGCTGATGCAGCAAAGTCCCGGCATCGTCTCGCGCAACCGTCTCGAAGCCGTCCTCTGGCAGGGCGAGCCGCCCGCCTCGGACAGCCTGCGCTCGAACCTCTATCTGCTCCGCCAGGCGGTCGACAAGCCGTTCGAGCATTCGCTCATTCACACGCATCCGGGACTGGGCTGGTCCATTTCCAACCTCGACTGACCATTCCCGGCAGGAGCCGCCATGTCTTCGCGCCAATCGCCTCCCAGAAGCCTGCCTCAGCGCATCATGCTGAGCTTTGCGTTGCTCGTCACCTTCGTTGCGGCGCTCTACACCGTTGCGGTATCCCAATCAATCGAATTCACGGAGCGCGAGCTCATCACGGGCATTCTGTCGGACACGCTCGAGCGCGAAATCGAAACTCTCGAAGCAGGCAAGATTCCCCGCCTGCCTCACGACACGAAAATCTACGGCGCTGCACCGCTCGAGCCCCCGCCGGCATATCTGCGCGGCCTTCCCATGGGCTACAGCGAAGAAACCGAATCGGGCGACTTCTTCGTCTATGTCTCCACATGGAAAGGCGAACCCATCATCATCACCCGCGACCAGCTCGGCTTTGAAGACATGGAACGCGCCTTCATGCGCATGACCATGCTGTCCGTGCTTCTGGTCTCCCTGCTTGGCCTGCTTGCCGGATGGGTTCTCTCGCGCAACATCATGAAGCCCGTCAAGGCGCTCTCCAACGAGGTGAAGAAGGCGAGCGCGTCCAGGAACTACGTCCCGCTCTCCGTCACCGTGACGAACGACGAGGTGGGCGAGCTTGCGCTCATCTGCGACGCCGCCATGAAGAGGCTCCACGAAAGCCTTCAGCGTGAAAAGGCCTTTACGGGCGACGTGAGCCATGAGCTCAGAACGCCGCTCACCGTCATCGAAACGAGCGCCGAACTCCTCTCCATGACGCCGCTCACGCCGGTTCAGGCCAGACAGGTCGAGCGCATCACGCGCGCCGCGAACGACATGCGCGAGCTGACGGCGCTCTTTCTCTCTTTTGCCCGGCTTTCCAACGACACGACCGGCCCCGAACCCGATTCCGCATCCGGCATTCTGAAGACGGTCGCCGACACCTGGGAGCCCTTTGCGGCTGAAAAAGGACTCGAACTCGTTCTCCGGCAGGACGCCGCCTGCCCGGGCGCCTACTCGCCCGTCATGCTCGGCACCGTCGCAAACAACCTCGTCAAAAACGCCGTCACCTACACGAACACGGGCTGCGTCACGATCACTGAAACGTCCGAAGGCTTCGTCGTCACCGACACGGGACCGGGTCTGGCCGAAGGCGAAGCGGATCACATCTTCGAGCACGGCATGCGAGGAAGTTCGTCAGCAGCCGACGCCTCGGGCGCCGGGCTGGGGCTCTCCATTGTCAAGCGTATCTGCAGCCGCTCGGGCTGGACGGTCACGGCCGGCAAGGCCCCCGAAGGCGGCGCATCCTTCACGGTCCGCATAGCAAAAGCGGCCGACGTTGAACGCGCCGACCGTCAGAACCTGAAGTCCCGGATAGCTGATCCATATTCGGCTTGAGATCAGGCAAAAGTCCGTCACTACCTCTTCGAACCGCCTGTGTTTATTGCCTCGCGACAAGCCGGCGATTTAAAAATGCTTCAAAAATAATCCCTATCGATATAAGTGGGATCATCATGAAAGTGGTATTTCACAACTGATACCAATGCGAAAGGCTTCACGTACGTGCACGCGTACCAGACCAAATGGGATCCTGTGCGCAAGACTCCGCGTCGCAGCGCAAAGCGATATGTCGGCCGTTTGTTTGAAGACAGACGCGTGATTCCGAGCGAGGGGTTGATTTGCATAAACGTAAAGCAAAGTCCCGCTTTGCACGGCATGGTATCTACACAAAGTGTAAAGCGAGAGTTAACATGACTAGTATAATTCTGTTTGTTGAAGTCATTACTTTGCCTAAGCCATGATTGAGAAGATTATTCCTCGCCCGCGATACATCCAGCAGCTAAAAACCTGGAGCGATTCCAAGCTAATCAAAATTGTCATGGGCCCCAGACGATGCGGCAAGTCTTTCCTTTTGCATTTGTATCGAGAAGAACTCAGAGCGTCTGGTGTAACAGACGAACAGATGCTCGTCTATGACCTGACTCGGTTCGACAGTCTCAAGTTCCTTGATCCCTTGGTCCTCAATGAGGATATCCTCAAACGCAAGGCCAAAAATGGGAAAACATATCTTTTCATCGATGAAGTTCAGGAATGTCGCCAATTCGAACGCCTGCTGAGCAGTTTGGAGCAAGAGAACGATTTGGATATCTATGTGACCGGCTCAAACGCTTACATGCTTTCAGGCGAGTTGATGACCTACCTGACGGGGAGGTACATCTCGATTGAAATGCTTCCCTTGTCGTTTGCGGAGTTCAGAGAAGCTGTTCAGGATGACCGTAATTCGGCAGACATGGATTTCAACCGATACCTCCAAATAGGTTCATACCCGGCGCTTGTACCCTATCGGAATGACCCGCAGGCTATCGAACGGTATTATGAAATCCTGATTGACTCGATGATCTATAAAGATATTGGGCAACGGTTGAAAATGAGGGATCCGACGATCGTGAAACGGCTGATCACCGTGTTGGCAACAACAATAGGCAGTTCGGTTTCCGTACGGCGAATTGCCAATACGTTGGCATCAGTGGACGGTCGTAAGGATGTTTCGGCTGTGACCGTTGGCAAATACCTAAACGCGTTGGCCGAATGCTACATGTTCGTCCAGGGCAAACGTTTCGATGTTCGCGGGAATGCCTCACTTGCCGGTTGGGAAAAATACTATTTGGCAGATCCGGGTATGCGTGATCATATTGCTGCTACATCGGTGCGTGATCTCGGCCATCTTCTAGAAAATGCGGTATTTTTGGAACTCAAACGCCGACATCAGCAGGTATGGGTCGGAAAAGTCGAGGATACGGAGATTGATTTCGTTTGCCGAGACGGCCAGCAAACCTGCTACGTTCAAGTTGCAGCCTCAGTACTGGACGAGGAAACTCTTAAGCGCGAGTTGCGTCCGTTCACCAAGCTTCGCGATCGTTATCCGTGCTACCTTTTGACCCTTGATCGTTTTGGGGTAAGTCGAATTATCGATGGCATTAAGATCCTAAACGTTGTCGACTGGCTTCTGGCCGAGGACGAATTTTGACGTTCTCTCCGACGTAAAGAACGGAGCTTAACGCCGCCATTGAGTAAAGCCTGCATCTGAGCTCCCGCATCGCCTCCGGCCAAGAAACCTTCACATCTTGCTTGACAAGATGTGGATGGATTCAGCCGACATTGCAAGAAATCTCCGTTACGATCTACTAAAATCGGCCGAAATTCGTCGTTATAACGGAGAATTCTTGCGATCGGTCTTTTCAGGCCTTCCTTATGCAGCCAACAAGAGCACTCCGACGCGAAAGAAGCGACTTAGCGGTTGTGCCCGCCTAGAAATGAGAGGCTTCATGGAGACCAGCGAGTAGACGAGAAAGCATC
>CAKQKT010000109.1 GCA_934249275.1 uncultured Sutterella sp.
TCCGAGAACACCGGCGCCTGATGAACCAACGAGATCGGCATAACCAAGTCCGAGCGGCAGGCCGGTAATCGTGTCTGTACCGTCCCCCTTCAAGTTCGAATTGCCGGAACCGCCTGTCAGCCTCTGATGCGTGAAGCTGCCGCCCCACTGCACGCCAAGCTCGCGAGCCTTTTCCTTCGTCGTTTCAACGATGTAAGCCTTCAGCTGAACCTGCGGACGCGGACGGTCAAGGCTGTCGATCAGGGCGAGGATGCGGGCCTGTTCGGTCGGCGTTCCCTGAATGACGAGCGCATTGTTGTGCTCGTCGATTTCAATGACGGCGTCCTTGTTGCGCGAGACGAAGCGCGTCAGGCTGTTCTTGAGCGAAGCCGCATCGGAATAGCGCACGTTCACGACCTGCACCATCATGTCGCCCGAATGAGCGGCAGTCTGGTACTGCTCCGAAAGCTGGTTGTTGAGCGTGAAAAGGCTCACCTCCTTCTGCTTGTCGGCGGCCGTCATCACCTGCAGGATCTTGCCCTGCCAGCGGTAGTCGAGGCCGTTGGAACGAAGGATGGACTGGAAGACGTCGCTCCAGCGGGCGTTCTTCACGTTGAGGCTGATTTTGTCCGAAACGCCGCTGCTCATCATGAGGCTCACGTTGGCGGCGGAGGCCATGGCGCGCAGAACCGACTCGACGCTCGCATTCTGAAGCTTGAGCGTGATCGGCTGATCAGGGAGCGCGCGGGGCGTGCCGTGCAGATTGCCCGAATGCTGCTTCATGAGAACGCGGGGTTCGGGCGCCAGATCCTCGAGCGCGGGCGAGAAGCCCTGGCGGTCGACGAACTGGTTCTGCCAGTGCTGCATGAACGCATCGTCCTTGCGGATGCCATCCTTGTCGCGGGTTGCGCATCCGGAAAGCACGAGCACCGCAACGAACGCGGCTGCAAGAGGACGCATGAGGCAGGTGTTGAGGTTGATGTTAAGTGCTTTCATTCGATTACCGGACCGGCTTGGCGGTCACTAGCGTTATGGAGTTGGAGTCGCCGGCTTTCGGCTCCTCGTAATTGGTTTCAATATCCTGTTCGACGTAGTTCAGGGTGCGGCGCATGCCGGTGTCGGGAAGCTCAAGCACCACGGAATCGGCGCCGATCGACTTCACCACTTCGCCCGTCTCGGGGATCACGTCGCCTCTGGCGAATTCAACGCCGCCGAGAATGACGAGGTGGGTGCGGCCCATGTGAATGAAGCCGTCGACCGAGATGAAGGGAAGCTTCTGTCCGTTGCGCGCAAACTGCTGGCTCGCCGGCACCGCCTGAAGCGGATCGCTCTTGAGCGGCTCGCCGGCAGCGGCGAGACGGCGTCGCGCTTCGGCATTGAGCGGCATCGAAGCCATGCTGGCGCTCATCTGAGCCACGGCGGCGCTTGCGGCCTCGGCCTTCGAATCCGACGAAACAACGGCCTTGAACTTGTCGAGCGACGAATAGAAGAAGTCGCCGGCCGCCACGATCAGGGCGACAATCACGAGCCCGAAGAGCTTTTTCTCACGAGAATTCATCACTTGCCTCCCTGCTCTTCAAGAAGGCCGAAACGAGCCCGGATCGTCACTTCATACTTGTTGCTGTCGGCATCGTCGCCCGCCGAAGCCTTGACGCGGCCGATGGACGAGACCCATTCCTGGGAGCTCAGGCCCACAAGGAATCGGCGGAAGCAGTCGGTTGAACCCTGAGCCTCGCCCTTGAGACGAATGTCGCTCTTGCCCACAACGGAGATGGCGTCCGGCAGGAACTGCGTATTGTGAAGGCCCGCATCCTGCGCCACGACGCGAAGCGTCTTCAAAAGACCGCGCACATCCTTGGGCATGTCGTACACGGCAGCGGGCGTGAGAAGCTTTTCCGTCTCGACGCGGCGCGCCTTGAGGCTTGCGACGATCGGCGCAATCGTGCGGTGAGCGGAGATCTCGTCGTTGACTTCGTTGAGCTCCATGCCGCGGGAAAGCTTGGCAAAGTAGAGGCCGCCCGCGAGCACGACGGACACGGCAAAGACGACGGCCATCACAAGAAGGCCGCCCAGACCCGAACCGCGCATATTCTTGAACACGTTCTTCATCAGAAGCCTCCGCTCATGCGAATGGCGTAGGCCACGCCGTTGTCCACGGAATCTTCCGTCACAACGGTCATCGTGCCGCCGCGGTTGAGTCCTTCAAGACGATTGATGAATTCCGCAAAGGAAGCCTCGCGCTCCTGCGCGCTGCCGTAAAGGCTCACGTGCACGACAACGAGCGTCTGCTGAGCCTTTTCGTTCCGCTCATCGCGGGAAGACTTCTTCTTGTCTTCAGAAACGGCTTCACCCGCGGGCACGAGCTCGATGGATCGAATGTAGACGTCATCGCCGCGCACGGCCGCAAGCTCGCCGAGAAGACCGGCGAAGCGGCGGCGCTCGAGAACGGCCACGCCTCGGCTTTCAAGCGCCTCGAGGCGCTGCATTTCGCTGTCGACGGCGTGGGCTGTGAGCGGCGTGCCGATAGCCGCGAGCTGACGGCGGCTTTGATCAAGCGCCTGACCGTCCTCAACCCAGGCAAGGCCGCACCAGGCGGCAATGCCGAGCATGCAGGCCGTGGCGGCGCCGAGCGCAATCGTGCCGGCGCGCACGAGGCGGCGCATCTTGGCGCGCATGCGGCGGTCGGCCGGCAGGTCCAGCAGGTTGGGCGTCGTCTCGTTGCTGCAGGCAAGGCCCAGCGCTTCAAAAGCCGCCACGCACTTGAAATTTTCGAGAATGCCGTGAACGCGATCTTCGGCGCCTTCAACGAGGTAGGCGACGGGCAGACGAACCTTGCACGGGATGCCGAGCTTGTTCTCAAGGCTGTGGCCAAGCACTTGGGCAACGCCGTGGTCGGCCGTGAGGCAAAGCCCCATCGGAGCAGCGCCGTGCTCGACGCGCTCGTAGTAGCTGAAGGTGCGCTCAAGGTACTTGATGGAGCGGTCAACGACAGCATCGAGGCTCGACGCGAGCGTGTCGCCGTGCGTCTTCAGAAGCTCTTCGTCGGCGAAGATCTGCTTGACGCGAAGCATCAGGCGCGAGCGGCGATCGTCTGGCGATTCGTTCGGATCGTATTCTTCCGTGACGGACAGGCGCTCGACGGCATCGGCAAGGAACTGGTCCATGCCGAAGTTGAAGTTGCGCTGAAGCGCGACGCGGCCGTTTTCGATGATGGTGAGAACGCTCTCCCCGGCATCAACCGTCATGTAGGCATAGGTCGTCCAGCTTTCGTCGACGGGCGTGCGACAGGCGAGAAGCGCCGGCGCGAGCTCCTGAGAGCTCAGGCCCGCGAGCCTGATGCCGGCCTTTTCAAAGGCGGAACGCCAGACTTCACAGCCTTCCTGAGAGGCACTCACGGCGGTCGCGCGCAGAGAGGGCACGTCCGTGCCGGCCGTGCGGCCGAGAAGACGGTAGTCGAAATTGGTTTCGTCGGGATTGATCGGGGAGACGCGGCTTGCGTTCAACAGCGCAACGGCGTCAAGATCGGCGTCCTTGACGACGGGAAGCGTCAGGACGTAAACGACGGATTCGGAGAGGTTCGCCCAGACGTCGCAATCGTTGGGCTTGTCGACAACGCTTCGGATCACCCTGGCGGCGAATCCGGCCCTGTCTTCGGGGGCATTGCCGCAATCGGCGGGATAGGCCACATAGGCCGCCCTTTCAATTGCGTCGATTCCCTCGCGGCTCTGAACAACAGTCACGCCGTCTCGGTCGAGCACAACGCCTGCCTTCACCCGGCCGCTTCTCGGAGCGACTCGGATGGCAGCGGATGCGGCAGCCTTGTCAGTACTGTTAGTCATTTAGTGAGCTTGTGTTCTTCTTTTGTCGCCTGCACGCAACGCGTCAGGCTCGATTGAAATTGATACTTCCGCGACAGCGGAGTGCGGCGCTTGAGGGTTCGCGCACGCATATACCCGCATTTTATGCATCGTGTTTTTCACGGGAATCCAGTCTTACCCTGATCGGGGCCGAAAATAGGCCATCCCATGCCCATCCCATGCCACAAACAGCTGTCAGACAAGGAAAGATACGACCTATAATCCAAACGGATTACCCTGTATCAGCGATGACATATCCGCGTGTACGGTATGCAGACCCGCAACACATCTAGGATAGCACATCCAAACCGTTGTCCTGCAACGGTTTCAAGAATTCAACCTGGATGGTCTGTTACAAACTTTCGGTCCAACTGTGCGAAACAATTATTTCCGAGAACCCTTCTTTGCCTATGTGAGAGGGATTTTCGAGTTTCTGACGTTCCAGAACGATTTTCTCAGGTTTTATTTTTTCGAACAGTCCCTTCGATAAATTTGAACGAAGGTTCAGTTTTTGAAAAACGCGTAGCCGTTCTTGCCGCCTCGCTTGACGCGGTAGAGGGCTTCGTCGGCCTTTTCGTATAGCTCCTCGAACGAGCCGCCGTCATCGGGCGCAACGGCCACCCCCATGGAGGCGCCGACGTCGAAGTCTTCGGCCGCGCCGTAATGCTCGGTCATGAGGCGCATGAAGATCTTCTTCACGCAGTTCGTCACGTTTTCTCGCGAACCGGCGTCCTTGAGGAAGACGATGAACTCGTCGCCGCCGATGCGCACGACCAGATCCGACGTGCGAACGCTCTTCTTGAGCGTTTTCGCGAAGTGCTTGAGCACTTCGTCGCCCGTCAAGTGGCCGAACGTGTCGTTGATGTCCTTGAAGTTGTCGAGGTCCAGAAGCAGAAGAGCATCGGTTCCATGCGAAGCAATCAGATGCTCGTCAATGCGCTTGATGCCCGCGCTGCGGTTGAAGCACTTTGTGAGCCCGTCCAGAGACGCTTCGAGCTCAATGACGGCAAGCCGGAGCTCCTGGCGACGCGCCGCCTCGTAGGCATCCATCACGTCGTTGCGCTGAATCATCGCAATGCTGTGCTTTCTGTCGGCATAGCGAACGATGACCTCCTTTCTTCGGAACTCCCGGTTGTCGTACATCATGCCGTAGCTGAAGGCGTATTCGCCGTTTGTCTCAAGCTCGGCCTTGACCACGTCGCCGGAGAGCATGCGAAGAACCATCTCGCGATCCTCCGGCACGATATAGCGATTGGCCAGCTTCAGGAGGTTTTCCCAGTAGCCTTCGCCTTCGAAACCGGCCACCACGGCATCCTTCGCGAAGATGCAGCGGAAGTACCCCGTCGCCAAATCAACATAGTAGAGACAGTCGCAGGTCTGGCTCGCCAGATTGTTCGCGACCTCGTTGGACGTCGGATCGAACGTTTCGCGAGTTGCGACGATATAGAGCTTGTCCAGGCGGTTCTCAATGTAGAGACGGCTGATGCGTACCGTGGCGTACTCCGCATCCTTCAGAAAGCTGCGCATGCGAATCGTGCAGTCGCCATGCTCGTGACACGCGGCTGCGCGTCTCAAATTGTCGAGATCCAAGTAAGATCGACAATTGTCGCGTTCCGAAGCAAGCACGATTCTCGGAGCGACCCTGCCGGAAAGTTGGTCAACATGAAGAACTTCGGGCAATTCCTTCGGATCCCAATCCATGCTCTTGAGGAACTTCGTCATGCCGGTCGTCAGGTCCACCTCAAGAACGGCCGAATAAATGTTGAACATCGCCTCGACCAAGTCCCGATTCTCTTCCTCAAGCGTCCGGACGCGGCGTTCCGCCTCAAC
>CAKQKT010000110.1 GCA_934249275.1 uncultured Sutterella sp.
GTATAAGGATTCCGTCATTATTCGAAAGAACTGTTGAATCAACACAAGACCCGCCAAACAGGTCGAATCGTGCATTCTACTCAGACATGCGCATTTTTTCAGTTCAACGAACGAACTATCCAAGAAAACCTGCGGCCGATGCACTGAAGATTGTTATGAACCGCCGCCAAGAACCCGCCTGTTTTTGCAAATTCCTGCAAATAGGCGGAAAATTTCACAATGCATTTTTGCGGCTGCTTCAATCCAGGCAGACCGCCCCTCTCCAAGGCAAGAACAATGAACGTCTTTATTCTCATTGCGGCGGCGATCGTCCTCATCGTCGTGCTGCTGCGCTTCAAGTGTCCGATCGGACCCGCCATTCTGGCCGGCGGCGCGCTCCTCTGGCTCATTGAAAATCCAACTTTGAGCGCACTTGTTGACGCTGGGCGCGACATGTTGTCGATGAACCGCACCTACGACCTGCTCTTCGCGCTCTACTTTGTGATGTGCCTTGAAATCCAGCTTCGCAGATCCGGCACGCTCAAAGGCATGGTTGACGCCCTCAACCGCTTTTTCTCATCGACGAAGGTCGTCATTGCCAGCATGCCGGCATTTCTCGGCCTGTTGCCCTCGGTTGGCGGCGCGCGCTTTTCAGCTCCCATCGTCCAGACTGCCTGCGAAGGAACCAGCATCAAGCCCGAAAGCAAGGCCGCAATCAATTTCTGGTTCCGTCACGTCTGCGAATTCGCCAGCCCCATCATTCCCGGCATGATTCTCGGCTGCGCCATTGCGCACGTCAGCGTGGCCGACCTTGTCGTACACCTCTTCTGGATGTCCGTCGTAGCATTCGGCGCAGGCTGGTTCGTGATGGTTCGCCCGCTCAAATTCAAGGAAATTCGCCAAAAAGCAGAACTCTCGCCCGAGCAGCGCCGCGCCGACATCACAAACGTCGTGCTCGCCATTGCACCCGTGCTCCTGAGCGTCGTTCTCATGATGGCCTTCAACCTCTCCGCCGCACTGGCCATGGGGGCTGTCGTCGTGCTCCTCATTCCCGTGCTTCTGATGCTCAAGCGCGGTGTTGGCGTGAAGGACGTATTCGTCGGAGCTGCAGACTGGCGTCTCCTCCTTAACGTCGGCTGCATTCTCTACTTCATTCAGCTTCTCGACGCCACCGGCATCCTGCACCAGATCATCACGACTTTCGAAGGCTCGACGCTCCCCGTGCCCGTCATCATTGCCATCACGAGCTTTGTCATCGGCATTCTCACCGGCATGAGCCAGGGCCACGTCGCCATCGTCATGCCGATCGTCGCAGGCCTCATGCCCGGCTCGCTCGACCTTGCCGGCGTTGCCATGGTCTTCGGCGTCGCAGGCCAGATGATCACCCCGACGCACGTCTGCCTCACGATCACGATCGACTACTTCAAGTCCGACTTTTTCAAAACCCTTGTCCCCGTCATCATTGCCGAAGCCATCGTTCTAGTCGTCTTCTCGACCTGGACCTGGCTCACCTGGGCAGCGTAATTCGAGTCATTTCATCCTATGCACTGGGCCGGACGTTCGTCATGAATTTCCGGCCCATTCTTTATGTCCTGGAGCTCATGCTCCGGGTTTGACTCATAATTAACGTCCCGTTCTGCAAACGGGGTAAAATATTGACTTTATTCGGTTTTCAAGCCGCACGCGCAGCGCCCAATCCCCGCACGCGTCCGCTTCTCCGCGCCGGAAGCCGCAGTGCTCCGGCGGGACTATTTTCAAACAACGAGTTTTAGTAATGAAGACGATTCGCACCCGCATTGCACCGAGCCCCACGGGCATGATGCATCTCGGCACCGCCCGCACGGCCATCTACTGCTGGGCCGTCGCCCGCCACTTTGGCGGCAAGTTCCTGCTCCGCATCGAGGACACCGACCAGGTTCGCTCCACGAAGGAGGCCGTTCAGGTCATTCTTGACGGCATGAAGTGGCTCAACCTCGACTACGACGAAGGCCCCATCTATCAGATGGACCGCCTTGAGCGCTACCGCGAAGTCGTCGACCAGATGCTTGCCGACGGCCGCGCCTACTACTGCTACGCCACGCCGGAAGAGCTCGACGCCATGCGCGAAGAACAGAAGGCCAAGGGCCTCAAGCCTCGCTACGACGGCCGCTGGCGTCCTGAAAACTGCCAGGGCAAGCCCATTCCCGAAGGCGTCAAGCCCGTCATTCGCTTCCGCAACCCGGATGATGGCGCCGTCTCTTGGAATGACGCCGTTTATGGCACGATCACGGTCTCCAACAGCGAGCTTGACGACCTGATCATCATGCGCAACGGCATTCCCACGTACAACTTCGCCGTTGTTGTCGACGACTGGGATATGGAAGTGAGCCACGTGATCCGCGGCGCCGACCATATCAACAACACCCCGCGCCAGATCAACATCTACCGCGCCCTCGGCGCCGAGGTGCCGGTCTTCGCCCATCTCCCGCTCATCAACGGCCAGGACGGCCAGAAGCTCTCCAAGCGTCACGGCACCGTCTCCGTGCTCGAATACGAACGTCTGGGCTACCTCCCGGAAGCCGTCTTCAACTACCTCGCCCGTCTCGGCTGGGGCCACGGCAACATGGAAAAGTTCACCCGCGAAGAACTCGCCGAAGTGTTCGAACTCTCCGACTGCTCCCGTGCCGCAGCCCGCATCGACTGGAAGAAGTTCGACTGGCTCAACCAGCAGTACATGAAGGAAGCCGACAACAACCGTCTGGCCGACCTCACGAAGGCTCGCATTGAAGCCCGCGGCGGCAAGGTTGAAGGCGGTCCCGATCTGGCAGCCGTCTGCGATCTGCTGAAGTCCCGCTCCGCCACGCTCGAAAAGCTCGCCGATGCCGCTCTCTTCTTCTACGTCGAACTCAAGGTCAACGAAGAAGAAGCTGCCAAGGTTCTTGCCGACGGCGGCCGTGAAGCTCTCAAGCTTTTCGGTGAAAAGCTCGAAGCCGTGTCCGACATGACGCCTGAAGCCGTCTACGGCTGCATCCAGGCCGTGATGGAAGAACAGAGCATCCCGATGAAGGTCCTCGCCAATCCGCTTCGCGTCTGCATCTGCGCCGCCGAACGTACGCCGCAGATCGACAAGACCCTGTGCCTTATCGGCAAGGATGAAGTGCTTGCCCGCATCGCCCGCGCGCTCTGATTTCCTCCGGCGCTGACCGGCTGAATGTCTGAAGCTCCGCCCGCCTTTGGCGAACGGAGCTTTTTTATCTTTTTTGAGAGTCCGTTGATCTAGAGCAAAAACAGACTACCTTCACCTCGAATATCAGCGTATAGTTAATTCCCTACGCAACAACGTCCCTATCGTCTAGTGGTCCAGGACCGCAGCCTCTCACGTTGCTAACGCGGGTTCGAACCCCGCTGGGGACGCCATGACAACCTCCGCAGTGTATTGAACTGACGGGGGTTTTGTTTTTTCCAGACATTCTCTCCGCTTCCAACCGTCAAAAGTTCACCAACGCTTGAAGACCGCGTTCGATCACGCGATCTTCGAAATAATCATGCGGACCGATTTGTTTTCCGCAACAAGAATCTGATCAAAGCCCGCCGGCAAGCAAAGCAAGAACGCCACCGTGGGAGCGCGTGCGCGCGGAATGAACGGGCTGGCGCACGGTCTGAGCGGACACGGCACGTGAAGAACGATTGGAACGGGGCTTTTCGCCGGCCTTGCGAACAGTCACGGTGCCGTCGGCCTCTACCGAGAACTCCACGCAGGAGGCTCCTTCCTCAAGACCGAGGAAGTCACGAATTTCCTTGGGGATCGTCACCTGTCCCTTGATAGTCAAACGATGCGACATATGCTTCTCCTTCATGCAAATGAAAATGTTGATGGATGTGCCTGCCGCAGAGACTTTTTCGATCAGGGAACACTCATCCTCGATGAGGTCGAAAAGCCCGGATACGAAAAAGCCTCCCGCAGCGTGCACGCATGTCGAGAGGCATTGCCATTCTCCGTATGTTTGTCGGTGCGCGATGAGCTACCGGCCACATGGCCTCCCGCGGAGGCCACCACCTTGCCCGGAGGGCGGGCAGGTTGGCGTGAGGACTTTTAGGAAAGCCCCCATCTCTTCATGCTGTCTAGTGAATATACTCGCCAGTGGCACTTCGGCGCAAGACCTCTCCCCTAGAGAGGTGATGGAGAAAGTGCCTAGACGAGCGACATTTTCCCATCAATCCCTGCGACGCGGGAATCCGCACAGCAGGACCGCCATCTGACGAGGCTTCTTTACCGGCTCGCGCTCAAAAACACGAAGCTCCTCAGACTTTCCGGAAGCATTGCTTCGTTCACGATAGGGCGTATCGAAGATCGGATCACGATTGCGCTGAGAGGGCGGCACGTAAGCACGTGCGCGCTCCTTGGCCAGACGCTCATCTTCAGGCGTATCGACGCGCTCGACCTCTCGATCGCCGCGACGCTCGGGACGTTCGCCGGAAGCACGGCGCATCTCAGCACGAGCCTGACGGGAAAGCGGACGCAGCGGCTTCTGCTCAAAGGTCTGCTTCGTGAGCTTCTCAATGGCATCAACAAGGCGTGCGTCCTCGCGGGTCGCCAGCATGATGGCGAGGCCGTGAGAACCGGCTCGGCCCGTACGGCCGATGCGATGCACATAGTCCTCAGCGCTGAAGGGCACGTCGTAATTGATCACGCAGGGCAGCTCCTTGATGTCGAGCCCGCGTGCGGCAACATCTGTTGCAACGAGTACGTGGATGGCGCCCGACTTGAAGCCGTCGAGAGCAGCCTGACGCTCTTCCTGAGTCTTGTCGCCATGAATGGCATCGGCATTGATACCCACGCGTTCCAGCGTACGTGCAAGACGGCGGCAGGTGATCTTTGCATTGACGAATACAATGACCTGCTGAAGCGGGGAATTCTCGGGGCCTCGCGTCTTGAGAATGTCAATCAGCACATCCGTCTTCTCACGATCGGCAACCTGAAAAACCTCCTGCGTAACCGTGTCGGCCGTCTGATTCTGACGAGCAACCTCAATCATGAACGGATCCGGCTTCAGAAAATTCTTGGCGAGTTTTGCAATCTCAGGCGAGAACGTAGCCGAGAACATCAGGCTCTGGCGATTGTCCGGCAGGAGCTTGAGGATTCGGCTGATATCGGGCAGGAACCCCATGTCCAGCATGCGGTCGGCCTCGTCCAGCACGACAACCTCGACTTGGGAGAGATTCGTTGCACGCTGCTCGATATGATCAAGCAGACGCCCCGGCGTAGCGGTCAAAATCTCGACGCCTCGACGAAGCATGTCGGACTGCGGACGGATGTCGACGCCGCCATAGACAACACCCACGCGAAGCGGCGTGTCGGCCGCATACTGCGTCATATTGGTCGAAACCTGATCAGCAAGCTCACGCGTCGGAGTCAGAATAAGCGCACGCACCGGATGGCGGGCGGGCGACATCGAAGTGTTCGCATGCGGCAGAATGCGGGCGATGAGCGGAAGACCGAAGCTCGCCGTCTTACCGGTGCCCGTCTGGGCCGCGCCCATCACATCTCCCCCCTTCATCACCACGGGAATGGCCTGAAGCTGAATCGGCGTCGGCTCCTTGTAGCCGATGCGTTCGATGGCGGACATGATGCGGGAGTCGAGATTGAATTGTGCGAACGATGACATGCTGCTTGCGTTCTCTTGAATAGCTC
>CAKQKT010000111.1 GCA_934249275.1 uncultured Sutterella sp.
GTGCCGACCCCGTGATAAGCCGTCGGATCCATTTCCGCGGGCTCGTACCCCTTGCCCTTCTGTGTTGCAACATGAAGGACACAAGGCGAATTGAGCCTGCGCAGGTTCTTGAGAACTTCAACGAGCCCCAGCACGTCATGACCGTCAACCGGACCGTAGTAGTTGAGATCGAAGCTGGAGAAAATGCCCGACGGAGGGCTGACGAAGTTGATCGCCTGCTTCTCCATTCGCTTGGCGATGTCCCAAAGCCCGGGCACGGGCTTCAGAACGCGCTTCGAGATTTCACGGGCGCACGTGTAGGCGCGCGTCGAGACGATCTTTGCAAGATGATTGGAAAGCGCGCCTGCGGGCGGAGAAATCGAGCAGTCGTTGTCGTTGAGGATGACGAGAAGCTTCACGCCTTCCTTCCAAACGCCGGCATCGTTCAATGCCTCGAGCGCCATGCCGCCCGTCAGAGCGCCGTCGCCGATCACGGCAATGTGCCAGCGGTCGGTCTTGTCCTCAAGGCGGGCCGCGATGGCCATGCCGAGCGCGGCCGAGATCGACGTTGAGGAATGCGCGGTGCCGAAAGCATCGTACGGAGACTCGGAACGCTTCGGGAAGCCCGAAAGGCCATGGTGCTTTCTAAGCGTCGACATGCGCTCGCGTCGTCCCGTCAGAATCTTGTGGGCGTAGGCCTGATGCCCCACGTCCCAGACCACGCGGTCCTCGGGCGTATTGAAGACCTTGTGAATGGCGATGGCAAGCTCCGTGGCGCCAAGCGAGCTCGACAGATGGCCGCCCGTCTTGGAGACGGACTCAACCATGAACGCACGAATCTCCTGAGCGAGCTGCGGAAGCAGGGCCACATCAAGCCTGCGCAGGTCCGAAGGAGAGTTAATGGAGTCGAGAAGCGTTTGCTCAGTCACTTTGGGGACGGCCTCCGAGTGAATTTGGGTCATATCAGTGAGAGCGCGCGATCACATAGTCTGCGATCTGGGCAAGGCGGTCAACGGCACCTGCGGGAACCGCCGGATCGGACGAAACGAGCTCAAGCGCAGCATTGGCGCGATCGTGGAGATTGCGCGCACGTTCGCGGGCTCCTTCAAGCCCCAGAAGCGACACCCAGGTGGGCTTGTCATCCTTTTCATCCTTGCCTGCGGTCTTGCCGAGAGTGGCCGTGTCCTGCGTGCAGTCGAGAATGTCGTCAACCACCTGGAACGCGACGCCGAGCGCATCGGCGTAGGCCGCAAGACCGCCCTTGGCGGCATCGCCGAGCTTGTCCCAGTCGCCGGCCTGAGCACCGCAAAGAACGGCCGCCTGAATGAGGGCACCGGTCTTCATGGCCTGCATGCGCAGAAGCTCGGCTTCGCCGGGATGGCCGCCGACCATTGCAAGATCAAGGGCCTGGCCGCCGCACATGCCGCGAACGCCGGCCGCTCGAGCAAGCGTGCCGCACAGGCGGGCCGCCGCAGCCGGAGGCTGGACTTCGGCGAGCACCGTAAAGGCTTCGGTCTGAAGAGCGTCGCCCGCAAGCATCGCCGTCGCTTCGCCGTACTGGACGTGCACCGTCGGCTTGCCGCGCCGCAGCGTATCGTTGTCCATCGAGGGCATGTCGTCGTGCACAAGCGAATAGGCATGCACGAGTTCAAGCGCCAGCGCCGCACGATCAAGCGCCTCGCTCGAAGCGCCCGACACCGAACCAGCGGCGTAGCAAAGCAGAGCACGAACGCGCTTTCCGCCGCCGAGCACCGCATAGCGCATCGCGCCGATCAAACGCTTGGGCTCGCGACCGGGCTTGGGCATCGTGCTCTCCGCATACCATTCGAAATGCTTGACCGATTCGGCCATCCAGGCCTTAAAGCCGTCTTCTGCAGCTTCCGTCATCGAGTTCACCTCTCTTTAGTATTCTGCCGGCTGATCAGAACGGCACGTTCTCGGCTTCGTCGGATTCGGCGCGCAGCGTCTCAATCGTCCTGCGGGCCTCCTCAAGCTCGCGGCGGCAGCGCTTGAGAAGCGCCGTTCCGCGTGCATATCCGGCCACGCTTTCCTTGAGAGTCGCATCGCCCGAAGCCATGCTGCTCGTAAGCTCTTCAAGCTCCTCGAGCGCCTCTTCAAAAGTGAGTTCCTCAACGGGTTTAAGATCTGTCATCGGAGTTTATCTTCCAAAAAAGCCGTCCGAGCCGAAAAAAGGGTCGGAACGCGCCGCCCGAACCATCTGGGCATATCTTTTTATTGTACCGAAAGACCGAGTGTTTCTCTGTTCGGCTTGCGCAGTACGCATGCCTGCAAGCCATTGAGACGCCTGCCTTTACATTAGCTCACCATGACCAAAAGTCTTTGGATGCTTGTCGCATCGCTCCTCTTCGCCCTCATGGCCGCCTTCGCCCGCATGGACGCCTCGGATTTCTCCGCGCTCGAACTCGTCTTCTACCGCTCCGCCTTCGGTGCAGCCGTCATTGCCATCTGGGTGGCCTGGAAAGGCTTCACGCTCAAGACGCCTCTGGTGCGCTCGCACTTCATGCGCAGCTTTCTGGGCACGTTTGCGCTCACGATCTGGTTTTATGCCATTTCGAAGCTTCCGCTGGGCACTGCGATGACGCTCAACTACACGAGCCCGCTCTACATGGCGCTCATCGTCATCTTCCTCGCAATCCGAAAAGGCGAATCCTTCAGCCGGGCGAGCGCTACGGCGGTGGCCCTTGGATTCCTCGGCGTCACGCTTGTTCTGAAGCCCGAGCTTTCTCCCGAACAGACCTTCCCTGCGCTCGTCGGTCTTACCTCAGGCTTTTTCGCCGCACTCGCCTACTTCCAAATCCGGCAGCTCACGCGCATGCAGGAGCCCGAATGGCGAATCGTCTTCTACTTCACGCTCTTCGGCACGGCTTGGGGCCTTGGCGGCCACCTGCTGCTAACGGGCGGCATGACGCCCGTCACCTGGGACAACGTTCCCGCACTTCTCGGCATGGCGCTTACAGCAACGGGCGCACAGCTTGCGATGACAAGATCCTGGGGCAGCGCAAACACGCTGCTGACAGCCGTCTTTCAGTATTCGGCCATCATTTTTGCCGCCGGGTTCGGCGTCGCCTTCTTTGACGAGCCCATCGGGCTCATGAGCGCCGTCGGCATCGCCGTCATTCTCGTTTCGGGCGTTTGGGCGGCCGTCATTGCCAAAAAGGGCAGAAATTGAAAAAACAAAGACCGCCGGAGCCCGCCTCAAAATCCGGCTTCGGCGGTCGTTTTGACTGCCCCGTGCGATCCCTGACTCTAATGAGCGCGGCCATCCGCCGGTGCCTCGACGTGAGAGGCCTCATGATCATGACCTCCGTGCACATGATCGTGACCGAGGCCAAGGATTACGGTGCTCAAAAGCACGCCTGCCACAAAAAGAACAAGCTGTCTGAAGCCGTCCCGCCTTGAGCGGCAGTCCCGGAAGACCTCGGGCAATAGCGCGTGAAACGTAATGAACAGAAACGATGCAGCCGAGGCGGCAAGCGCAAAGGGAAGCGCCTCTCGTGAAATGCTGACGGCGGCCCAGCCCGCAATGCCGCCCACAAGAGTCGGCACCGAAGCGGCAACGCACCACAAAACGGCACGACGGGCATCAAGTCCGCAGTTTCTCAAAATCACCATGTAGCCCGTCGACTGCGGTATCTCATGGCAACACACGGCAAGCGCAACAAGCCAGCCCGCTCGCTCGTCCATGAGAAAGGTGCTTGCAATGAGCACGCCGTCAACGAAGTTGTGCAGTCCCGCCCCGGTCATCACTGCCATTGCCGCCGCCCGCCCCGTATGCGCCTCATCATGACCGTCATGGCCGTGATGAGTGAAAAAACGCTCGAGCAGCAGGAAAAGCAGAATCGTGCCCAGCATGACGAGCCCAAGATCATGCGCCTCAACACCCGGCATTTCGAACGCCTCAGGGATGAGGTGCGTGAGCGCCACTGCCGTTAGAAGACCGCAGGCAACGGCGAGAAGCTGCTCTGAAAGCCCGGCCAGCCAACGGCAGGAAAGCAGCGCCGCGACGGAAATCGAAAGAAACCTCGTCAAAACGCCTGCGGCCAGGATGTGTAGAAGAATAGACATATTGTATTCAAATGACTGTCAGAGAGGCGGAGGGAGGCCTCTGCACACGCATTGCGCGGCAAGGAATATTTTACGTCAGAGCGTCACTGGCTAGCGCCAATTTACAATGTCTATTACAAAGTCGACGTCAATAGGTAAATAATTGTTTGCGATATTTTGATCAAAATCAAGCATAACCATGCTTTCTCCCCCACATTCAGACTTGCGTCAGAAAAACTCGCAAAAAGCAAGTGATATGAGATATACAGACTAAGCGTTTACCCTAGGTCTTATATATGAGCTAGGTGAATAGAATCGAATCAAGGCGGGAGCAAACATCCCGTCTGCGCCGTTGCACCTGCTTTCCAACCGTGCGTCGGCTCAATATAAGTAAACAACAGCTAGGGGTGGAGATTATGTCCTCCAAATTAAAAATCAGTCTGGCCTGGCAGATGATGATCGGTCTTGCGCTCGGTATCGTAGTCGGCGCACTCGTTGATTCCTCCTTTGCCCAGACTTGGCTTCAGCCGCTCGGCGACCTCTTCATTCGTCTGATTCGAATGGTGGTGGTGCCTCTCGTCATGGCAACCATCATTGCAGGCGCTGCCGGCATTTCCGACACGTCCAAGCTTGGCCGCGTCGCAGTCAAGGTTCTTATCGTTTATGCGGTGACGACTGCCATTGCCGTCGCCTGCGGTCTGTTCTTTGCCGGCCTCGTTCAGCCGGGCATGGGCCTTGACCTCTCCACCGAAGGCCTCAAGGTCAAGGAAGTCGTGGCTCCGCCGCTCGTCAAGACGCTGCTCGCCATCGTTCCGATCAACCCGATGCAGGCCATGGCTGAAGGCTCCATGCTGCAGATCATCTTCTTCTCCGTGATCTTCGGCTTTGCTCTCTCCGGCCTCGGCGAACGCGGCAAGCCCGTGCTTCACTTCTTTGAAGTCGTCGGCGACGTCATGATCCGCGTCACCCACATGGTCATGCTCTACGCCCCGATCGGTGTGTTCGGCTTGATCTCCTTCACGGTCAGCCGTCACGGTCTCGCCGTCCTGTTGCCGCTCGGCGCCCTGATCCTCACGGCCTTTGTCGCGACCGTCTTCTTCGTCGGCGTGATCCTGATCCCGATGGTCCGCATCATGTCCGGCATCCCGGTCATGACCTTCCTCAAGGGCATCTTCGAACCGTGGCTCGTCGCCTTCACGACCTGCTCGTCCGCTGCCGCTCTTCCGGCCAACCTGAACGCCGCCCGCAAGCTCGGCTCCACGAAGGCGATCTCCTCCTTCTCGATCCCGCTCGGCAACACGATCAACATGAACGGTACGGCCATCTACATGGGCGTCTGCTCGATCTTCGCCGCTGAAGTCTATGGTCTTCCGCTCACGATGGCCGACCAGCTCACCATCGTTCTGATGGGCGTTCTCGCCGCCGTCGGCACCGCCGGTGTTCCGGGCGCAGGCCTGATCATGACGACGATCATCTTCACGCAGGTCGGCATTCCGCTTGAAGCCGTTGCTCTTATCGCCGGCGTCGACCGTATTCTCGACATGATCCGTACGTCCATCAACGTGGTCGGCGACGTGTCCGCTGCC
>CAKQKT010000112.1 GCA_934249275.1 uncultured Sutterella sp.
GTCCAGAGGAAGGCGCAAAGGCGCATCTTCTCGGCCGCGGGCGAGAGAACCTCGATGCCTTCGGGCGTGATCTTGACGATTTCCTGAGGCCCGAGCTCGTAGTGGTCTTCGTAGCCGAGCTTGTGGTACACGAAGCTTTCGAACGAAACGCAGTAGCCGTTTTCATCCTTGCCGATCAGAACCGGCAGGCGACCGAGCTTGTCGCGGGCCACGATGATGCCGTCTTCCTGCAGGATCATGATGGTTTCGGAACCTTCGATGATGTCCTGGGCATAGCGGATGCCCTCAACGAGGGACTGCTTGCGGTTGATGAGTGCGCCTACGAGCTCCGTGGAATTGACCTTGCCCGAACCCATCGCGAGGAACTGGGAGTTCGAGTTGCTGAAGTAGCGTTCGATCAGCTGGTCCGCATTGCGGATGATGCCGACGGTCGTAACGGCAAAAAGGCCCAGATGAGACCTCAGAAGCAGCGGCTGCGGATCATCGTCCGAAATGCAGCCTATGCCGGAGTTGCCCTTCATGTCCGCGATGTCCGGTTCGAATCGGGTGCGGAAAGGCGTGTTCGTGATGTTGTGGATCTGACGCTGATAGCCCTTTTCAGGGTGATAGATCGTCATGCCGCCGAACTTGGTGCCCAGGTGGGAGTGATAGTCGACGCCGAAGAAGGTGTCGAGAACAATGTCGCGCTTGGATACAGCGCCGAAAAAGCCGCCCATTTACGTGCTCTTATGGAAGTTGAAGATCTGAGGCGCGGACGAGAGACGCCGTGAGATTCGCCTTTAGGGGCTCGCCCGCAATGTTGGCGTGATTATCGCAAACTGCGGTCGTTTTGTGGGGCGATGCGACGCCTAAAAGTTGCGAAACGAGCTCTTCAGGCTCGTTCCGAGCCATTTTTTTGAGCCGCATCAACTTAAGGTGAATTTCTTTGCCTTCTTCGGACCCTCTTGCAAGGACCTGATCGGCCGTTTTGACGCCGTGAAACACCGGCACGCTCACGAAAGCGGCGGCAGGATCAACCGCCGCGGTCGCTCTTAATTTTGATGGTCAGCATCCTTCACGCCCTGCTGTGGACGGCTGGTTACTCACCGACACACCCGGACTCGGCTGGCAGGTTTTCGCAGGCCATTTCACACGGTAGCAGAAGTCTCAAAAGCTGCTCAACGCCCTTGACGCCCATCCCGGAACAGGCCATCGCAATGCCGAGGTCTCCTCTCGTTCGCTTGATCCAATCAAGACGCTCGTTGACGGATTCGGCAAAGTCGCACACCGAAAGTCCCGCTTCAAGCCCCGGCCTGAAGTTTTCCGCCCTTGCCTCCTCCATCCACGGGAAGGCCGTCCAAGGATGCTTCAGGTCCCTCCTGTCCTGATCGGTTCTCCAGAACTTGAAAAAGGAGATGAGCGCAGTCATGCGTTCCGCATAGAGATCATCCGCCGGGTCCGGGCGGAAATCGGAGTCGTTCCAGAAGGTTTCGAAGGCGCCTGCTGCGAGCGCCGCCGCCAATTCCTCAGGATTACCCCAGAAGATGTCGTTGAGGACATCCGTCAGAAGCTCGCGGTCACGGCGCTTTACGCATGAATCGAGGTACCTCTGCGAGAATTCCCAGACGGCCTGACAAGGCGCATCGGGCCTTCTCACCGCCATGTACGAGATCGGAATGATCCGGTCAAACACATGATATTCGCGGCGAACTCTTTCCTTCGGGTCGTATTCGATAAAGCGCAGGTGCTCGAGCTCCTCGCGCAACGCATCCCAGTCCTGAGGCTGGCAGCAGGCGTCGACCGTTTGATAAGGAAGGCCGCTTCGGTTGGATTCGCGCCCGTATACGCGAATGTCCTTCCAATCTTCCTCGTCGTCATCTTCACGCACGGCCTGAATGCGGCGGACGTAGCCCGCCATGAGCAGAATCAGAAACCGCATTGGGCGGCTGTCCGAGTTGAGCCTCAAGCGAATGGGATCATCTGCATCCTCTTCATCATCTTCATCTGAATCATCGGCGATCTGGACATCGTCGTAGATGGGACTGAGGTCTTCATCCTCGTCATCATAAGAATCTCTCCACAGCACTGCGGATTGCAGAAGATGCGGGATGGGTTGAACTCTGGATCCGTTTTTAACCTCTTCAGGAAGTTCATGCAGCGCGAGCTTCGCCTTTAACGTTTCGAAGCCGGAGTCGAACTCTGCTCTCAGCGGCATGACCTGATCCTTAACACGATCGCTGATGCGCAATCCTGATCCCGCCATGAGATCCCGGCAAACCAGGCTTCGGATCAGGATCTCCATGCCTGCCAGGCAGCAGGCCTCCCTCGCGAGCGTCTCGCTCCCGAATGCCTGTTCGGCTACATCATAGAATAGCTCGCTATGGAATTCGTCATCAAGGATGCGAAGAAATTCGGGATCGAATGCGAGCATTGGCATCAGCCCGTCCCGGCTTTCCTTGCCGTAAATGAGCTCGGAGAAGACATGACGTCTTTCGAAAACATCGGTGATGGCAAATTCGGGCTCGTACGTGACGTTCATCAGACGATCGACAACGGCCTTTGGGTCCTGAACGCCGAATACTGCCTCTATGACCTGGAAAGGAACACAGGCAGCCGTGGAATCAGATCGCAAAGCCGCCTTCCCGACAATATCGGCTTCTTGCCAAAGTTCGCCGGTCATGACGAGAATGGCAAAGCGAAGAACAGTATCAGCCGTTTCAAGCGATTCCGGCGTGCACCGCTTCATGTCGTTCCATTCGAAGGGATCGGATACAGGGTCGAAAAAGTCGTTTGGGTTCATATCATTCTCAAGCAAGTGTTTGTTCATGAGACCATTCTCAGCCTGGATGCGTCAGCTTGTGACGCGATTGAACGGAAGCCGAAACGTCAGCGGCCGACAATCCCGAAGGACTGCCGGCCGCTTTCAATCATCAGCAGGCTTTTACGCCTGATTCAGATCGTCGCATCTTAGAAGTTGATGCGGGCGTTGGCGAAGATGCCGTGCGTCTTGATGTCGCTGCCCCAAGCGCCGGAGTAGGACACGCCGACCGTGGCATGCTTGGCAACCTGAGCCGTCAGGCCAAGGCCGAGATTGACCTGGTCCTTGAGCTCGGAACCTTCGATCTTGGCGAACTGGCCGTTGGCGCCCATCTGGACGTTGACGGCGGCGTCGGTATCGCCAAAGAAGTGAGCATAGCCGAGGTCAGCCTTGAGAGCGACCGGCATGTTGCCCATCGAGAACGGAACGGCAGTGCGGACACCGAGCGTGGCGATCTGGAGGTCGTCCTTGACATCGTCCGTGGTCACCTGATGGATGCCGTAGAAGTCCGTGACGCCGTCCTGTTCAACGCGAGCCCAGGTGAAGCCGACGTACGGCGAAACCTTGGCGACGCTCAGGTCGAAGTTGTAGGAACCTTCCACGAAGGCCTGAAGCACGGAGGCCTTTTCGCTGTGAGCAGCGCGGGTTCCGTTGATGTTACGAACCGTGTCGCGATCTTCGTCCGTGTAGGCAACGCCGTACGTGAACGTGGCATCGGCGATGTCGGTAAGACCGTAGACGCCGTAGTGCATGTCGTCAGCGTCGATCTTGTTGCCGGCGACGGAGTAGTCCGTGGAGCCGTAACCGAAGAAGGCGCCGAGCTTGGTGGCGTCGCAGACTACGGCTTCAGCACCGATGAAGCCCGAGCGGAAGTCAACGTCCATCGTGGACTTGTTACCTTCAGCTTCACCCCAGTGACCGATGCCGGCAGCCCAGATGCGGGCGCGGCCGTTGTCGATTTCGGCGGTGCGGCCTTCACCCATGCCGCGGGCCTGATCCATGACGGCGTGGCTGACAGCCGTGGCGTTCATGACGAGACCGTTGCGAGCGGAAGCGTAGAAGTCGTCATCGAGAACCGTGAGAACTTCCTTGACGGATTCCTTGCTGGAGGCGCCGAGAACTTCACCCGTCAGCGTGTTGCCGGAAGCAACGATCGCGGTGGCGATGCGGGCCTGGTTGGCGTTGTCGGCGAAGGATTCAACCGTCACGTCGGCCTTCTTCTTCATCTTGACGCTGATCGTGTTGCCGTCAACGGCAGCGGTGTCAACATCAAAGAAGACGGACGAGCTGCCGGCGCCGGTAAGCATGGTCGGCGTCAGGGAGCCGTAAACGCCCGTGCCTTCGGCAACCGTGAAGGTGCCGGAAACAACCGGAGCGGTGCCGGCGTAGACTTCGCCGAGCGTCTTGCCGTCAGCGCCTTCGAGACCGAAGACGATATGGCTGGAAGTTGCGTTGTCAAACTTCAGGCTCTTGACCTTGACGTTTGAAGCAGCGTCGATCTGGAGTGTACCGCCGTCCTTGACCGTGATTTCAAGCTTGCCGGCCTGAGCTTCGGAGCTGGCGAGGTAGCCCTTCTTCGTGAACTGGTCGTCGTAGGAGGACAGAACGCCGAACGTGGCACCGCTATTAACCGTGACCTTGTCGTTGCCGATGGATTCGGCAAAGGCGAGGAGCGTGCCGCCGGCGACCGTGGTGTCACCCTTGTAGGAGTTGTTGCCGGTCAGGACGAGCTTGCCGGCGCCGGACTTCACGAGAGCGCCCTGAAGGTTTTCACGCTTCTTGATTTCCGTGATGCGCTTTTCGTAGTAGGCCTTGATCCAGCCGCGAGCTTCATCCTTGGTGATCGTATCCTTTTCGAGACCCGGAATGTCGCCCTGGGAGAGGATCGTCTTGTCAAGCTTGATCTTAGAAGCGTCAACGGTAGTACCGTCTGCATTCAGGCAATACTTGATGTCGGCAAGCCACTTGGCATCTTCCTTCTGGCGCTGTTCGAGAGCAACCTGAACGATGTCGTTGGACCAAACGTCCATGCCCTTGCCGAGCTTGTAGTCGAACGAGCCGAGGAGCTGGCCGAGACCGTACATGCCCTTCTTCAGATCGGGAACGCCCCAGCCGAACAGCGGGTCGACTTCATGATCGCCCACGGACCAGCTGTCGAAGTTGGAACCGTCGGAGTTCTTGTGGTTGGCAGTCGTCAAGAGAACCTGACGGATCTGCGGAGCCGTCATTTCGGGATAGCGTTCCATGAGAACGGCAACAGCGCCGGCCACGTGCGGAGCAGCCATGGACGTACCGCCGAAGGTGGCGTAGCCTGCGGAGCCGAGCGGATGAGCAGCGTCGGAATCAACATAATGATCGTCATAGACGATGGAGCTGTAGATGCGGGCGCCCGGAGCGGCAACCGTCCACCACTTGGCTTCACCGGCTTTGTTCACGCCGTACCAGTAGTCGTACTTCGGATTGCCGAGGGAATCCTTGGCGTCGAGCTTCTTAAGACCCGTCACGGCAATCCACTGGTCTTCAGCTTCCGGATTGAAGTACGGATACAGCGGACGATAGTACGGGTTCTTCATGTCGCGGTTGCCGGTCGTGAAGATCTGAACCACGTTCTTACCCTGAATGGCGTCCCAAGCGGCATCGACGAAGTCCTTCTTGCCGACGGACGGGTTCTTCTTGAAGAGGAAGTATTC
>CAKQKT010000113.1 GCA_934249275.1 uncultured Sutterella sp.
ATCACTTGATTTGGACTTCCTCGGCCGTGTCGCCGGTGGCTTCGGTCTGAACCTTCTTTTCAAGACGGTCCATGAGAAGCGGGCTCAGGACGCCGAAGATGCACAGGCCAACCATGACCCAGCAGATCGGCGTCGAGAAGAGCACCGTCCAGTCGCCGTCCGAGAGGAGCAGCGAGCGGCGCAGGCCGTTTTCGCCGATCGGGCCGAGAATGAGGCCGAGCACTACGGCTGCGGCGTTGAGGCCGAACTTGCGGATGAAGTAGCCGATCACGCCGAAGATCACCATGATCACGACTTCGACGAAGTTGTTGTGAATGGCGTACGAGCCCACGACGCACAGAATGAAGATCGACGGGATCAGGATGGCGTCGGAGAGTCGTGCGATCTGTGCGAACATGCGGCAGCCGCCGAGGCCGATCGCGAGCATGAAGAACTGCACGAGCACGAAGCCCGCGAAGAACGTGTAGGTCATGCCGGCATAGGTCGTGAAGAGTTCCGGACCGGGCTGAAGGCCGTGGATGATGAGGCCGCCCATCAGAACGGCCGTCACGCTTTCACCCGGAATGCCGAGCGTCAGGGTCGGAATGAGCGAGCCGCCCGTCACGGCGTTGTTGGCGGCTTCGGAGCCGGCCACGCCTTCGATGGAGCCCTGGCCGAATTCCTCCTTGTGCTTGGAGAAGCGGCGGGCTTCGTTGTAGCCCATGAAGCAGGCGATCGAAGCGCCGGCGCCCGGCAGAATGCCGATCAGGTTGCCGATGATCCAGGAACGCGTGACGGTCGGGGCAATGCGCTTGATGTCCTTGCCGGAAAGGCCGAGGCGGCTGAACTTCACGGCGCGGGCGCGCTCGACGATGCGCTTTTCAGCCAGGATCAGCACCTGCGACATCGAGAAGAGGCCGATGAGGGCGCACGTCACGTTGATGCCGTTGTAGAGCGTGGGCTGATTGAACATGAAGCGCTCGACGCCTTCCATCGGGTCCATGCCGATCGTCGAAAGAAGGAGGCCAAGGACGCCCGAAATAAGGCCCTTGAGGAGCGACTTCGACGAAACGCCGGCAATCACCGTTAGGCCGAAGATCGAGAGCCAGAAGTATTCGGGGCTCTTGAACTGCATGGCGAGTTCGGCAAGAACGGGCGAGAGGAAGTAAAGGGACAGGCAGCTCAGAAGACCGCCCGCGAACGAGGCAAAGCACGCAACCGAGAGGGCTCGCGCGGCCTGGCCGCGAAGCGTGAGCTGATAGCCTTCGATGGCCGTGGCGGCCGAAGCGGGCGTCCCCGGCGTATGAATCAGAATGGCGCTGATGGAGCCGCCGAAGATGGCGCCGCAGTAGATGCCGCCCAGAACGATGAGACCCGTGGCGGGATCCATGCCGAAGGTGATCGGAAGAAGAAGCGCCACGCCCATGGCGGCAGAGAGGCCCGGAAGACAGCCGATCGTGATGCCAAGCGCCGTCGAGACGAACATGGCGATCAGGTTGATCGGCGTGAGCGCATGGATGAAGCCCGCGCCCATCAGGGAAATGGTTTCAAGCATCATGCACCTCGCTTAGGCAAAAAGCATGCCGGTCGGAAGCGGCACTTTAAGAAACAGCGTGAAGACAGCATAGATCAAGGCGACGAGCGTCACGAGCGTGATCGCGATCCAGCGCATGTCGACCTTGAAGAAGAGAAGCGTTCCGACGAGATAAATGGCGCCGGCAATGTAGTAGCCCACCGTGTACATCAGAACCAGGAAGAGCGCGCAGCCGCCCGTCACAAAGAAGAACTGCTTCGGCTGAAAGCCCTTGAAGATTTCGGGAATGTCGTTTGCAATCGAGAGCGTGCCGGCTTTCCAGGCCTTCATGAGGCACTGAAGAAGATAAAGGGTGTTGAGGCCGGCGAGTGCGATGATGAGGCCCATGGGGTACGTCTGCGCTTCCTCGGGAAGCTGGACGTTCATGATGAAGAAGGCAAGAGAAACGGCGTATATCACGCCTACGACGCATAAGTCTGATCGTTTCATGGTGTGGGAAGATGGGCCGGCGTCTTTTCCGCGCCTTTTGCCGCGGGAGTCCGCCCTCGAAGTAAATATACGACGGCCATTTTAAATGTCAGGGCTTTCCATTTCCTTGATCTTGATCGAACTATTCGGCCTTTTCGGTCTATTTCATAGCAACTTGACTCAACCTCAGTCGTTTTTCGAAGACTCGAGGACTTCCTCCAGGCTTTTTCACCCCGCCCGAAACCATCCGTTTTCACTCCGATCGAAACTGACGTTTTTATTTCTCGAACGGCCATTTACCGAATTATCATCACGCCATTACCTTCTACTATCAGTCCGCTATTTTTATTTAATAAATCGGCTGGCGAATTCTTCCAACAAAGTCACTCTGGTAGAGATTGAAACAAAGAAAACCATCGCCTCATGACGCCCGAGCGGGCTGCCCTCGCCTATACAACACCCGCTCGATCGTCGACCGCCTCGCCCCCATGAGCGATCCGAGGCCGGAACCCGTCTTCACAGACCTTCGGGATCGCTTCAAGGTCGTGTTCTATGACAAGGATTATGCGGCAAGGCCGTGACAGATTTTGCCGCGGCCCGCTGAACGACTACTTCTTCCCGAAGAAGCCGGCGACAAACTCCTGCTCACCCTTGGCCGGAGCCATGGGGAGCAGCACGCTGTTGCTTCTTGCGCGCTTTCTTTCAAGGAACTTGTGAAGTGTCAGGTCAAAAGGCTTGAGGCCGTCGCCTTCGTCATTCGTATCTCCGAAGACCGCGAGCGGCACATGAACGACGACGTCCTTGGTCTGCCCGATGCGGTAGACGCGGTCAGAACACTGGTCCTCGACCGCAGGGTTCCACCAGCGCTCGAGATGCACGACGTGATTGGCCGCCGTCAGAGTCAGCCCCGTGCCGGCAGCCCGGCCGGTCAGCACAACCGCATCAAATCCCGGCATGCCGTTCTGGAATTGGCTCACGACCTTTTGGCGTGCGGCCGGAGCCATCGTCCCGTTGATCCTGCCGGGCAGATGATCGAGCCCGTAGCGGCGCTGAATGGCTCTTGCGATGACCGCCTGCACGTCGAAGTGCTGAACGAACACCACGACCTTTTCTCTTCTGGCCGCAATATCGTCCAGAATCCGGAAGAAGGCCTTCAGTCTTGCGGAATCCTCGATCATCGCGTCCGTGAGCTCGACGTCGTCGAAAAGCGGAACCGTTGAGAGCGAGCAGTTCGCAAGACGCTGGATCACGGCAAGCGGAATGTTGTTCGGCGACTTCGGATTCACCTTCATGTCACTGATGATGGCCTGATAGGCCGCGAGCTGCCCCCTGGGCATTTGTTCAGCGACAACGTTCAGGGTCTTCGCCGGCAAATCCTTCATGCGTTCGGTCTTCAAGCGACGAAGCATCAGGCGAACGCTCTTCCCGCCGTCCTCGCCCGCAGCCGAGCCCGTCAAGGCGGCATTCAACTCCGCCCCCGCACGCTCGACATCCTCTCCGCCGTATCGGGACATGAATTCGGAGAGTGCACCCATGAATCCCGGCACGGCCGTATCCATAATGGACCACAGGTCCTGGAAGGAGTTTTCGACCGGCGTGCCCGTCATCATGAGCGTAAAGCCACCCTGCAGGGACTTCGCCGTCTCTGTCATCAGGGCGACCGGATTCTTGATCTTCTGCGCCTCGTCGAACACGATCACGCTCCAGTTCACAGAACCGAAGAGCTCGAACTTGTCGCGAACGGTCTCGTAGTTCGTCAGCACCCAGTCGGCGGACTCAAGCCTGCTGAGAAGCTCCGGCCTCGGAAGCTTGAGGGCAGCCGAAGCCTTGGCCCCGGTCAGAACGACGGGACTGCGCAGATACCCCGGAAAATACTTCTCGCCTTCAAGCCGCCAATTTTCGAGGAGCCCCACCGGTGCCACGACCAACGCGGGCCGCGGATGATCCTCCAGCTCAAGCCCCCTGCTCACCCAGCGGATGAACGAGAGGCACTGAAGCGTCTTGCCCAGGCCCATGTCGTCCGCCAGCAACGCGCCCGGCACACCGCGGTTCCAGAGATCCTTGAGCCACGCGAGCGCTTCGATCTGATGCGGCAGCAGGTTGAAGTCGGGATTCATCCCGTCGAGTTCATGCGTGAAGGCATCGCGGCGCTTTTGAGAGGCCACATACTGGAGCACCTCAAGATTGTCCTGCAGAACCGGGCCAAAGCGCTTGGGCTGATCGTCTTCCGGAGGCTCTTCCTTCTTCGTCTTTCCGGAGGTATCCTTCCCTTCAGCCTTCTCCGATTCGGGGCCCTCCTCCTTTTCAAAGACGGCCTTGACGAAGTTCGTCAGCTTCTCAACGTCAATGGAGGCGGTCTGCACTTCTCGCCCATCGACATCCACCACCGGGTCGCCGTTGGCCTGTGCCTTCTTGATCCTGCCAAGAAGCAGCTGAATCTCTTCCTTTGTTCCGGTGAAGAACTCGCCGCCCACCATGACGGTCCAGCGATTGACCTCGTCGTCGCCGAACCACGTCGTGCGGCAGGGCTGCACGAAGCCCAGCGACTTGGGCGACCACGGACCGAATGCTTCGACGCGATCGCTCAGGAACTCGGGCGATTCGACAAACGTTCCGTTCACCAGCGCTTCCAGATCGGCCTCGGGCGCGATGCCCTCGAGCTCTCTCAGGATTTCACGGTGCGGATTGGCAATCAAGCGTGACTTGTCGGCGGGCGTCCCCTTACGATTGATTTTCTCGACGGCCTGCAACACGAGGCGCGTCTCTTCAGGAATGAAGAGATAGTTGCTCGAGCCCAAGAGAAAATAGCTCGGAACGGATCCGTCGGGTCCGATCTGATTGCGAACCTTGCGGCTCTGCATGTCGGAAATCAGGGATTCGAAATTCTTTCGCTCGGCACCGGGCGTGGCATTGGCACGAAGGAAATACGGCCTGATCTCGCCCGTCTTTTCATCGATCGTGAGAGAGATCTGCCCTGCGGTAAACATGCGCGTCGTGCCGACGGCTTCGCTCAGCGCACGATCGCCCGTTTCATGAAGACGTTCGCTCAGTTCCGCCCATGCGGCTCGGCATGCGTCGGGTGATGAATCCGCCTCGAGTCGACCGCGGTAGCGCTTGACGACCTCAGCCGTAAAGAAGAGCTTCGACGGCATGAGAAAGCGCCGGCGTCCCGTGCTGAGCAGCATGCCGTCGGTTTCGCAGGAAAGCAGTCGCCTGCGATTGTTCATCCAGGCCATGGCGACCTGCCTTGAGGGCGTACCCGGCACGCCGGTCTGCTCAAGGACGAGCGAAATGTCGCCCTGATTCACGAAGTCCAGACGACGAAGGGCCGAATCCGACAGGCCGGCCAGGACGATGTCGGAAACCTCGACAACGTCTGCACCTCCTTCCTTTCGGCTCTTCTGGACTTTTGGGGAAATGAGGGTACCCGCGCCGCCAGCCCCAGCACAGAAACTAACAAAAAGCGC
>CAKQKT010000114.1 GCA_934249275.1 uncultured Sutterella sp.
GGTAGTCGTGTTCATGGGGTGTACCCGTATGGCGGGCTCCGATTATCCCATGGACACAAAATTTATGACAGTCTCCCCATTTTCACGTTGCATCGGACCGCTTGTTATGATGTACCTTTGAAAGGCATCAACTGCGCCCATTGTCGGCCTCGCTCATCAAGCACATCCATATTGACTGTCCCTCAATCATTTCACAAAGACAAGCCCTCATAGGATCCCGCCATGTCCGATTCTTCCAGCAACCGCCAGTACCGCATCGGAGACTTTGCGAAATACATGGGAGTCACACCCGACTTTCTGAAGCATTACGAAGAACAGGGACTCGTTCATGCCTCTCACCGAAACGGCGGATACCGCTTCTACGACTTTCAACAGTCGGCCCGCATTCTGGAATACATGCGTCTTCGCAACTGCGGCGTACCGCTCAAAGACATCCGAACCATGCTGTCGTCCACGAGCAACGAATCCATCGCCATGCTTGACGAACGATTCGAGGAGCTCAAAAAACGCATTGAATTTGAAACGGCATTGCTTGAGGAACACGAGCGGTTCAAGGCCTGGTATGCAAAGCGGCTCGACAAGCCTATCGACTGGGAAATTCGCGACGTAGAAGCCTTCTGCTTTCTGCCGCACTCGGATAGACACGACTTTCTCAAGGACGAACGCATCTACGACATTCTGAAAAACTGGGTTGCCTGGATGCCCGTCGTCAAATCCTGCCTTCTTCTGGATCCCACGCAGAGTTCTCAGCCCGTGCCGTTTGAATGGGGGCTAGCTATTCCGGCATCAAAGGCAAACCGCTACCGGCTTCCAAGAAACAGCATCGTAAGCGAATCGCCTGCTGGCAAGGCCCTGATCTACCACTTCATTGACGACGCAAAGAACAATTCCTTCGAGAGTCTGACTCAATACAAGCATCCGATTTTCAATCTCATCCGCTCACTCTCCCTAAAACCAGCCGGAAAGCTTCATGTCGTCATTGACATGAAGTTTTCCGACGATGACGGACGCCTCAGAAGCACATGCGGACGAATCATCCTACCGTTGGAATAATCGACAATCGATTGCCAGAAAACAAAAAAGCCTCGCGGGCCATATACCTGCGAGGCAATTTTCAATGGAGCGGGTGAAGGGAGTCGAACCCTCGTCTCCAGCTTGGAAGGCTGGGGTAATAGCCGTTATACGACACCCGCATCGTGAGTCTTGGAATATTACCACAGGCCCCGCAATTTTGCCAAACTTCTTTAGCTCAGCGGGCCTGTGTCTCAAGCCCTGCGGGAAGCAAGCAGCCGCTCGAGCCAGAAGAGACCCACAATGGTCTTGACGTCCGTAATGCGGCCGTCGGCGCACATGTCGAGCGCCTCCTTCAAATCGACGCGCACCACCTCAAGATGTTCGCCGTCGTCAAGCTCCTGACGCCCGTAGGTGAGATCCTCGGCAAGATACACGACGATTCGCTCGTTGGAATAGCCGATCGCGTTGTTGAGTTCGCCTAGCCGCGTCCACTTTTCGGCATGAATGCCGCACTCCTCCACGAGCTCGCGCTTGGCGCAATCAATCTCGGCTTCGCCCGGGTCAAGCTTGCCGGCCGGGATTTCCCAAAAGGCTCGGCGAAGCGGATGGCGCCACTGGCGTTCAAGAATGACCGTACCGTCGGCGCCCAGGGCGATCATGCCCGCCGCGCCGCCGTGGCGAAGACCGAAGCGCTTGCTCGGACGGCCGTCCGGAAGCACGACGTCCTCCTCGACAACCTTGATGAAGCGGCCGTCAAGGAGCACATGCTCGGCAACGGAGGTTTCGGTCAGAGGATCGTTCTCGCGCTCGGCGCGGGGAACGGGAGCCTCAAGCTTCGGATAGGGACAATTTGCAGTCGTATGTTCGTTCATGGCAGCAATTCCGGGAAATAGCGGTTCTCTCAGTATATTCCTGCCGCGCCGCAGAGCGGGATGCACGAAGAAGGACTGGGCTAGAATGAACGATTCCATTCTCAACAGATTCCCAAAGCATGCACGCTGCAGTCGTTGGAGCCGGCCTGACGGGCCTCCAAACAGCCTTTTACCTCCTTGGCAAAGGAGTCGACGTCACTGTCATCGAGGCCTCGCGCTCTCCCTGCCAGGGCGCGAGCTATTGCGCCGGCGCCGTTCTCGGCGACCCGGCACCGTCATCGATTGCCAAGCCTGCAGGGCGTCTGGGCCGCCTCAAGGCGCTTGCCTCCAACACTTCCGAACTCGTCTACGGCAGCGGCACCGCCGTTCGCCATGCCGGCTTCATCTCCGCCATGACGGCAGCACGAGAACCGTCAAGGTGCGAAGCGCGCGACGCGCTTGCCGTCGAGCTTTCCGAAAAGTCTGCGGCCATGCTGCGTGCCGACGCGGAAAAGTTCGGCTTTGTTCTACAGGAAAGCGCCGGCACGATCACAGTATCGAACGAAGCCGACGGGAATCAGACTGCTTCGATTGATGACATCGCCGCCGTCGAGCCTTCGCTTCATGCGGCTTCGGACATCAGGAGCTTTTCCCGAAGCGATGCCGTCACCTGGTCGGAGAGCTATTACGCCAAGCAGCTTCGAGAGCATCTCACCGATGCCGGCGTCCGCATTCTCTGCAATCGAAAGGCGACCGGTCTTCTCCTTGAAAACGGACGAATCTGCGGCGTGTCGGCAGGCGAGCCCGTGCGGGCCGATGCGGTCGTCGTCGCCTGCGGCACGGGCGCCCTCGACATTCTTCCCGAGCATTCCTACGGAAACGTTTCGCTCGCGCCCGTCACACGGTCCGCGCTCAACGCGAGCCTCTCGGGCGACGCCTGCGCGATGCACAATGCCGTCAAGACACCCGAAGGCCGCATTGCGTTTCCGCTCGGAACCTTCATCCGCATCATCGGCCGCTGGCATCTGGGCACAATCGAGCAGTGCGGTGTCGACCAGGAATACAAGGCGCTCTGGGAGATGGCGATCCGGCTTTTTCCCGCCGCCACCGACTGGTCGCAGGCGCGTTATCTCTCGCACACCGTGCTTTCGAGTCCCGACGGACTTCCGATTGCAGGCGCATCCGCCATCCCGGGACTTTATCTCAACATTGCCGGCGGCATTCACGGCGCGGACTTCTGCACAGCCGTTGCCGACGCAGTTTCAGACGCGGTGCTCGGACGGGAAAACTCCTTCTCCGAACGCCTCTCCTGGAAGCGCTTCGCGGGCTAGAGCCCTTTTCACCGAACCTTTCCTCCCTTCACGACGGTTCAGGCATTCGTCATCATCAATCATGTGCGGGTACAATAACCCGCACATTTTTCCTTTTCAGGATCTAGGAATTCGATCATGAGTCTTACCATTCTCACTGCAGACGATCTGCAGAATCTGGAAATGCGCGCCGCCAACCAGCTCGGTGCCGATACGCTGATGAAGCGCGCCGGCGCGGCCGCCGCCGAACTCATCATGCAGCGTCTCGAAGCTGCCGGCGTTGAAAAGCGCCGCATCACCGTGCTTGTCGGTCCGGGCAACAACGGCGGCGACGCCCTTGCCTGCGCCTGCGAACTGCATGAGAAGGGTGCTCAGGTCAATGTGGTGCTTCCGGGCGGCCGTCGTCCGACCTCTGCTCTTGCTCTTGCAGAACTTGAACGCTGGAACGCCACTTGCAACTGCACCTATGACGACCCGTACATGACGGAAAAGGCCGACTGCGTCGTCGACGGCCTCTTCGGCACGGGCCTTGCCAAGCCGATCACGGGAGACTATCTCGACGCCGTTCTCTGGTTCAACGAACGCCAGGCCCTCAAGGTTTCGCTCGACATCCCGTCCGGCCTCAATCCGGTCACCGGCCACTGGACCGGCAGCTATCCGGGCTGCAGCGCCGACATTACGCTCACGTTCCTCTGCGTGAAGTCCGGCCTCTACATGTGCGAAGGCGCCGACGCCGCCGGCGAAATCATTCTCAACGAGCTCGACATCTCCGTTCCGCTTTCTCCGATGTCCGTGATCGGTACCGACGAATTCCCGCGCGTTCTTCGTCCGCGCGTCAAGAACTCCCACAAGGGCGACTACGGCCGCGTTGCCGTCATCGGCGGCACCGACGGCATGATCGGCGCCTCGATTCTCGCCGCCCGCGCCGCGCTCATTTCCGGCGCCGGCCGCGTGACCCTCGAATGCTGCGCCGAGCACGCTCCGCACGTCGACATGCTCTACCCGGAAATCATGTTCGCGACCAAGCCGGTGAACCTCGAGGACTTCGACGCCATCGTCCTCGGCTGCGGTCTCGGCACCTCCGCCGAAGCCAAGGCCCGCGTCATCGAAGCTCTGAACTGCCCGAAGCCCCTCATCCTTGACGCCGACGCGCTCAACATCATCGCCGCCGACATCAAGCTTCAGGACATGGTTCTCGCCCGCCGCTCCCCGACCGTCCTTACGCCGCACCCGGGCGAAGCCGCCCGCTTGCTCCGCCGCGACACCGCCGGCGTCATGGTCGACCGCGTTGCCGCCTGCCGCGAACTTGCCGTCCAGACGGGCGCCATCGTCGTCCTCAAGGGCGCCGGCACCGTCATCTCGATGCGCAGCTCCCGCACCTGGATCAACCCGACCGGCAGCCCCATGCTCGCCACGGCCGGCTCCGGCGACGTGCTTGCCGGCATGATCGGCGCCATGTTCGCCCAGGGCTACGACATGGTCGAATCCGTGCTCGCCGCCGTCTACTTCCACGGTCTCGCCGCCGAGGGCTATGAAGCGGGCTTCACCGCCGGCGACATCGCTCCGAACGCCATGGCACTCGTTGCAGACGCTCGCGCGCAGTACGACCTGTAATTCGCGAACCTGTTTCACGATGCCCGGCCGCGCAACAAAGTTTTGCGCGGCCAAACATGACAAGCGCCTCAGGCACAAGCCGTTGAGGCGCTTTTTCGCTTTTGGAAAAATTACATTCGTTTACCGCCGATGACTGACGGTAATACATATCCGCTAATTTTCCCTGTAATCTACCATTCAACGAGGCACGGAAGTGCCAAGTCTCCTGAATCGGTTGGATACCGCTAACAATGAGGGTTTGCCCCGCGATCCGAAAGGAACGCGGGGCTTTTTTAGGCTCTTCTGGACTTTTGGGGAAATTAGGGTTCCCCGTGCCGCAAGCCCCAGCATAGAAACTAACCAAAAGCGCGTT
>CAKQKT010000115.1 GCA_934249275.1 uncultured Sutterella sp.
CCGTTTCCTTCTCAAGAGCCAGTTCTGACATCGACCAATGCGCCTGGTTACCCCAAAAAGTCGGAAGAGCCCATTTTTTTCCAAAATAACGTCAATGACGTCCGAAAAAGGCCTCCATCATTGCCCGCTTGTTGATCCCGTCTGCCGAATCTTGGTTGTTTTACCTAGATAAAAACCCCTCCAACCTGTTACGATTCTTACAGTTGCCTTAATTCCGCCCGCACAGACGTACAAACGCAACAACAATAAAAGCTTCGTTTGCGCACACGACGACGGCATTTTCGCAATCAACATCGAGAGTCAACAGGCGGCTTTCCCGACCGTCGATGCGTCCGCTTCGCCACCGACACCCGGCGGACGGCAAACCAGGAGTTATTTATGTCAGAAGCACAGAGAAAAACCTGGACGAGCCGAATAGGCTTTGTTCTGGCAAGTGCCGGTGCAGCCGTTGGCCTTGGCGCCATCTGGAAGTTCCCCTACATGGCCGGCACGAACGGCGGCAGCGCCTTTCTCTTTCCGTACATTCTCATGACCTTCACCGTGGGCGCCGCCCTGCTGATCGCCGAAGTGGCGCTCGGCCGCGCGGGCCGCGGCGGCATCGTGACGGCCTACCGCAATCTGGCGGGCCGCGCCTGGGTTCCCGCAGGCTACCTCGGCGTTCTCACGGGCTTTCTGGTCCTGTGCTTCTATTCCGCCATCGGCGGCTGGACGCTGGCCTACTTTGCCGAAGCCACCACGGGCTCCGGCCTCATCAGCGACCAGGCCGAGCTCGGCAAGCACTTCGGCAGCTTCGTCTCCGACCCGGTCCAGGCGCTCGGCTTCCAGTGGCTCTTCCTGCTTCTGAACGGCCTCATCGTGGCGCTTGACGTCACGAAGGGCATCGAGCGCATCTCCAAATTCCTCATGCCGCTCCTCTTCGTGATGATGCTCGTGCTCATCGTGCGCGGCCTGATGCTTCCGGGCGCCATGAGCGGCCTTGAATTCCTCTTCAAGTTCGATCCGTCCGCCTTCACCTGGAGCGCTCTGCTGCAGGCCATGGGCTTCACGTTCTTCTCGCTCTGCGTCGGCTGCGGCTGCATGCTGACCTACGGCTCGTACCTCGATCAGGAATCGAAACTCGTCAACGGCTGCCTGTGGATCACGTTCCTCGCCGTCATCGCCTCCATTCTCGGCGGCCTGATGATCATGCCGAGCGTCTTCGCCTTCGGCCTTGACCCGACGGCCGGCCCCGGCCTCACCTTCATCACGATGCCCGCCGTGTTCGCCCAGCTGCCGTTCGGCCAGCTCTTCGCGATCATCTTCTATCTCTGCATCGCGGTTGCGGCCATCACGTCGTCCGTTTCGATGATTGAAATCGTCGTTGCCTTCCTGGTCGACGAGCACAAGATGAAGCGCGCCGGCGCCGCCATGCTTGCCACGCTCGCTCTAGCCGTTGTCGGCGCCCTGCCCTGCCTCTCGTTCGGCAAGCTCTCCGACGTCACCTTCTTCGGCGGCAAGACGATCTTCGACGTCTTCGACTTCTTCACGAGCAACATCTCGCTCCCGATCGGCGGCCTGATCATTCTCTGGCTCGCCGGCGTCAGGTGCTGGCCCGTCATCCGCGCAAACATCACGCGCAACACCGGTCTTTCCGACGGCGCCGTGAAGTTCCTTCGCCTCATGATGATCGGCTTCTCCCCGATCCTCGTGCTCGTGGTTCTCGTCTCCGGCCTCATCTGACGCCGAACGGACGCAATAAAAAACAATAAATCCCCCGAACGACGGTCCGGCTCCCTGTGCGCCGGACCGTCATCACAATCAACAATCAAAGACAGACAGAAATGACAGAACGCTCTACATGGGGTTCGCGTCTCGGGTTCATTCTCGCGAGCGCGGGCTCGGCCGTTGGTCTCGGCGCAATTTGGAAGTTCCCCTACATGGCCGGCACGAACGGCGGCTCCGTCTTTCTTATTCCCTACATCTTCTTCACCATCACGATCGGCCTGACGCTCCTCATCGGTGAAATGTGCATGGGCCGCGCCGTGCGCGCGGGCGCCGCAGGCGCCTTCCGCCGTCTCGGCGGCTCGGGCGTCGGCATCATCGGCTACACCTCCGTCCTCACGGGCTTCCTCGTCCTCGCCTTCTATTCCGTCGTCGGCGGATGGTGCGTCTACTACATGGTTCAGGCCTTCATGGGCAACGGCATCATCAACGATCCGGCCATGATGCGCTCCGCCTTCGAATCCTTCGCCTCCTCCGACGTCGCTCCTGTGCTCTCGCACCTCGGCTTCCTTGGCGCAACGGCCTTCGTCGTCTACTTCGGCGTTGAAAAGGGCATCGAACGCGTCTCGAAGATTCTCATGCCGCTGCTCTTCATCCTGATGCTCGTCCTCATCGTGCGCGGCCTCATGCTGCCCGGCGCCATGAAGGGGGTCGAATTCCTCTTCAAGCCCGACCTTTCCGCCTTTACGGGCGAGTCGCTTCTCAACGCCATGGGCTTTGCGTTCTTCTCACTTTCCGTGGGCTCGGGCTCCCAGATGAACTACGGCAGCTACCTGAGCGACAAGGTTCACCTGCCCACGTCCGTCTCCTGGATCGTCTTCCTCGCGGTTCTTTCCGCCATTCTCGGCGGCCTGATGATCATGCCGGCCGTCTTTGCCTTCGGTCTTTCTCCCGACGCAGGCCCCGGCCTCACGTTTGCGACCATGCCAGCCGTCTTCGCCCAGCTGCCGTTCGGCCACTTCTTCGCGATCACGTTCTACGTCTGTCTCTTCGTTGCGGCCCTCACGTCCTCGATCTCGATCCTTGAAATGTCCGTCCAGTTCCTGCGCGACGAGTTCGAAATCAGCCGTCCGGCCGGCGTCACGATCGCCGGCACGATCCTCGCCGTGCTCGGCACGCTCTCCGCTCTCAGCTTCGGCACGCTCTCGAACGTCAAGATCTTCGGCAAAACCTTCTTCGACTTCTTCGACTATCTCACGTCCAACATCGGCATGCCGATCGGCGTGATCGGCCTGGCCATCGTCATGGCCTGGCTCGCCTGGCCCACGACCGTCAAGCAGCTTTCGCTCGTCAAGCCCGCTTCCGGCCTTCTCCTCAAGGGCTACCGCATCATGGCCGGCTTCTTTGCGCCGGTCCTCATTCTTATCGTGATGCTCAAGGGCCTCGGCCTCTTCTAAGCCTCCAGTTTCCGCCAACCAATACCTGCCGGCCGGGCCTGATACGGCCGGCAGGCAATAAAATCAAAAAAAAAATCGGAGTTCATTCAAGCTATGTCCGAAAAGCAAACATCAGCCGGCTGGGGCTCCCGCCTCGGCTTCATTCTCGCGAGTGCAGGTTCCGCCGTCGGTCTCGGCGCAATCTGGAAGTTCCCTTACATGGCCGGCACGAACGGCGGCTCCGTCTTCATGCTGCCGTACATCTTCTTTACGCTCACCGTCGGCATTTCGCTCCTGGTCGCCGAATTTGCCATGGGACGAGCAGGCCGAGAAGGTCCGATGGCCTCGCTCACCAAGGTCTGCGGCCGCGGTTGGGGCTTCTTCGGCGGCGTCGGCGTCTTCACGGTCTTCCTGATTCTGTCCTTCTACTCCTGCGTGGGCGGCTGGTGCGTCAAGTACATGGTCGACGCCGTCCTCGGACGCGGCCTCATCAGCGATCCGGAACTGCTCGGCACGCACTTCGGCGCCTTCGTCTCCAACGGCGAACTCAGCTTCATCTACCTGCTCGTCTTTCTCGGCATGACGACCCTCGTCGTGATGCGCGGCATCGAAAGCGGCATCGAACGCGTCTCCAAGGTGCTCATGCCCACGCTCTTCATCCTGATGCTCATCATCATCGTGCGCGGCCTTACGCTCCCGGGCGGCCTCGCCGGCGTCGATTACCTCTTTGCGCCGCGCTGGGAGGACTTCAACGCCTCAGCGCTCTTCAACGCCATGGGCTTCTGCTTCTTCTCGCTCTCGCTTGGCGCAGGCACGATGATCACCTACGGCTCCTACCTGAGCCCCAAGGCCGACCTTCCGGGCGCCGTTGGCTGGGTGGCCGTTCTCGCCATCATGTCCTCGATTCTCGGCGGCCTGATGGTGCTTCCCGCCGTCTTCGCCTTCGGCCTTGACCCGACCGCCGGCCCCGGCCTCACCTTCGTGACGATGCCTGCCGTCTTCTCGAAGATGCCGTTCGGCCAGCTCTTCGCCGTCATGTTCTACGTCTGCCTCGTCGTCGCAGCCCTTTCCTCGTCCGTTTCAATGCTCGAAGCCTGCACGGCGCTTCTTACCCGCCAGTTCAGCCTTCGCCGCTCGACGGCCATTCTCATCACCGTCGCCGGCAGCACCGTGGTGGGCCTTGCCTCCACGCTCTCCTTCGGCGCCTGGAGCGACGTCAAGCTCTTCAACAAGACGATCTTCGATCTGCTCGACTACGTGACTTCCAATGTCGGCATGCCGACCTCGACCTTCGGCATCGCCATCGCCGCCGCCTGGATTGCATGGCCCGCCCTCAAGAAGGAGCTCACGGCCGCCCGTCCGGTTTCCAATGCCGCCCTGTGGTTCATCCGCATCATGATCGGTGTCGTGAGCCCGCTCTTCGTGCTCGTCGTTGCAGGCGGCAGCCTCTGATGACCGAGGAAGCCGCTCGCAGCCTCGTGTTCGCGGTGCTCCGCCAGGAGTACCGCGCGCACCGTCCTCTCTGGAGAGGCTCCCTGGGCTTCGCGCTTGCGGCCGCCCTCACGGCGGGGCTTGTCTTCGAACAGGCCTCGCCCCTTCACTACATCGCCTCGGTCTTCCTCGTTCTGGGCATTCTCTATCTGGTCGTGCTCCTTGCGCTCAGGCATGAGCTCAGGATCCGCTCGGCCGAGCTTCCGCCTCAGGAGCGTCCCGCATTTCTTCGCGGCGTCGCCTCCGGCATTCTCCGCGCGTCTCTTCCCGCAGTCTTGGCTATCATTGTGTGCAGCACGGTGCTCCTCGTTCTCGCTTACGCCTGAGAACGCGAAGCCCTTCACCGTCTCCGGCGAATCCCAACATGCAAAGGAACCTTGACCATGACTCCCAACCGCATCATCGTCGCCCGCTTTTCACCCACGGGCCGAACCCGCCGACTCATGAGCATGCTCGCTCAGGG
>CAKQKT010000116.1 GCA_934249275.1 uncultured Sutterella sp.
CTGCATCCGCATGTCTGGCGCACCTCTTGCCGGCATGTTCATGGCCGTCATTCCGGTGCTCGTAGCCATCGTCGCCAACATCCGCTACCAGCGTGAAGGCCGCGGCCTTTCCTGGGGTTCCATCACGCCCCCGCTCATTCTGATCTTCTTCGGGCTCGTGATCGCCAACTGGACCGAATTCCAATACATCACCTCGTCGGGCTCCACGGGCCTCGACTTCTGGATCGGCGTTCTCTTCGGCATCGCCGCCGTCATTTCCTGGACCTGGTTCTCGATTGAGAACGGCGAATGGCTTCTTGCCCATCCGAACCACAGCTCCTCCGCCTGGACGGCCCTTCAGGGCGTCACGGTTCTCCCGGTCGTCACGATCGCCTTTGCGATCCTCGCATGGCCGTGCGGCTGGATGGACACGTCCGTGTCGCTCCTTGGCGAAACGCCGATGCGCTTTCTCGGCGTCGCCCTAATGATCGGCCTCCTCTGCAGCTGGGTCGCCATGCTCTGCTGGAACCAGATGTCCCAGCGCCTGCCGTCCGGCCTCGGCGGCCAGCTGATCGTCTTCGAGTCCATTTCCGCCGTCGTCTACGCCCTGATCTGGCGCGGCGAATGGCCGACCGTCACCATGGTCATCGGCTTCACCATCCTTCTTATCGGCGTCATGTGCTCGCTCTACGTGTTCGGCAAGTCGCCCGCCAAACAGGAAGATGCCTCAAAAAAAGTGAGCGCGGCCCCGTCGAAGGCCGCGGCACCTCACAACAAGCTTGACGGCAAGGCCGCATAAGGCCGCCTGAGGGTCAATCCTTCGACATCAAACGGCCCGGCGCTCCATCGAGCGACCGGGCCGTTTCCTTATCCGAATTTCCATCAGCACCGATCACGGCAGCGCAAAGCAGATCTGCGCATTCTCCGCATCAAGCCTGTAGATGCGATACTCGACGGGCTGGTGCCCGAACGCATACGAGATGCGCGAGAACCTCAGCACCGGCATCGGATCGGGCACGCGAAGACGCGCCGCCTCCGTCCCCTTCACGCACTCATACCTCACCGCACAGCGCTGGCTCGTGATCACGACACCCATCTCGCGCGCATAGAACCTGTAGATCGAGTCGCCCGGACGATACGTCATGTGATAGCGTTCGGCCGTCAATCCCGGAAAGACCTCTGGGAGGAGAAAGATCTCATCGGACGCCGCAATGTGCTCTCCACCGAGCGTTCTCTTCACCATGTGCCTCACCATGTGAAGCACGGTCTCGCCCGCCGGAATGCCGAGCCCGGCCGCCGCCTCAGCGGGACAAGCCGCCTCGTCAAGCAAAATCAGACGCCTGAAGTCAAAGCGCGTGCTGCCGTCCAGGCTTTCAAAGGGCTGGAACCGGTTTTCCTCAACCGCCGTGCCGAGCGTCGCGGCAAAGGTGCCCGCGCCCTGCCGGCGCAGAAGCGCACCTTCTTCCACCAGAAGCTCCACGGCATGCCTCAAGGTGCCCAGTGAAACCCCAAGCTCGGCGGCCAGAACGGCCTCCGTCGGCAATCTCTCGCCCGGACGCCAGACTCCCTGCCGAAGCCTTTCCGCCAGCACGTCCCTCACCTGCTCATAGAGCGGGCTTCGCGCGACAACCTGCATTTTTTCCGCCTGCCGCATGACTGTCCTCTTTGTTCTTATTCTTCGGGCGAACCGCCCGTACTCCCGAAGGAGTACAAATTCATCCAAATTCTATATATATTTGTGAATGAGTTGCTTCAAAATATCAGTTTTACGACTCCTTTAAGCAACAAAGGCGGGTTTTTACCCATCATTTGTTTCCAATGTCAGCATTCTTATCCGGACATCTCAGGCTTCGTCCGCGTGCGTAAAATGAGTGCATCCACAACGCAGGCATCCATCATGACCTTCAGGAATCTTCTTGCACCCGCCGCTTTTGCGGGCCTTATTGCCTTTTCCGGCACCGCCTCGGCACTCGACGCCATTCCGGCCTCCTGCCTCAAGTGCCGTCAGGCGACCGACGACACGTCGTTCATCTCGTGTCTTTACGAATGCCTGGCCGATCTGAAGACCGTGCCCGGCCAGGACTCCTCCGCCGACGCGCCGCAACAGGCCTCAAAATCCGGAAAGCACTCCGACAACGGCCTTCCGACCTATGAAGGCGGCTGGGAATTGTTCGACGAACCCAATGCTGGCGAAGGGCAGCAGGCCCGCAGCGCCGAACTCGGCAGCCGCAACTACGTCTCCGCCTTCTTCCAGCGCGTGCAGCCCGTTCTGGTGCTCGCCAAGGAAAAGAAGAACGACGTTCGCGTCTTCCTCAACATCGAGCCCGCCGTTGCCGGCTCCTTCTCCGACCGAGTGCTCGTGCAGTTCGATGAAGGCAAGACACGCGCCCTGCCCCTTCGCACCGTGCTTGGCGGCAGCGCCGTCCTCCTTGAAGACAAAACCTTCCTCAAGGATCTCAAGAGTGCCAAGATCCTCTACGTGCGCCTCGACCTTTTCGGCGCGCCCGCTCAGACCATCGCCTTCGACCTCGGCGACGTCAAGGGCGTCCTGAAGTGGCTCGACGAAGCCGACGCCATCAAGAGCTGATCCGGCACACGATCCCAACGACAACGGGGCGTCTCCTTCGAAGCGCCCCGCTTTCTTTTTCGAAACTTTGTGTCAACCGGCTATTGCCGCGCACGCCTCAGCACGCACCATGCCGATAACAGCGTGAAGACCGTCACGCCGGCCATTATCTCAAGCGCCGGATGAATCGATCCGCCCGCGTCGAGTCTTCGCATCACGAGCTCGTACCCGGCTCTCGCCCATTCGCAGGCAAAGAGCACCAGAACGAGCGCAAGGAGTCGCCCCGCAAGTGCGCCTCGAATGACGAGGAGCACAAGCGCCGCCAGCGGCGCCGCCGCTGTTGCAACAGGAAATCCGTGAAAGAGAAGATGCGCACAAAAGAGGATCGTCGCGAGCACCGGCGGCACGGCGAGAACCACTCTTTTCATGACGCCTTCTCCTTCTTCGCGCGGTTTCTCGGCTTTTCGGGCGGCGTCACCGTCACGCTCTTGATGAGGTGCTTCACCGTCAGAATCGGATGCGAAAGCATCAGGCGCGGACCCGCATAGGCCATGATTCTCCTTGCATCCGCCTTCTCGGCCGCACGGTAACAATGAATGCGGCACTTGGCGCAGACGGGCTTCTTCGCGCCATACGGGCAGCAGGCCAGGCGCTTGAGCGCATAGGCAAGAAAGGCTTCGCAGTCGGGACACAGTTCGCCGGGACGGCCCGACGTTCCGTGCCGATCGCGGCAGTACAAGCCCGTCATGGCTCTGAGCGTCTCGGCCTCCTCTCGAAGGCCCGGGTCGGTCTCAAGCCTTGCGAGGCGCGGATCCTTCTCCATCGTTCATCCTCAATTCAGTGTTTGGAAAGCGCATCTTACTGGCCTGCGCCTGAGGAGAAACTTAAGAATCCTTCGGCCTCTCTCTTTGGAGATACTCAATGCACGCCGAAACATAACCTTCGGGAGATGTCCGATGCAAATTCTCGCGCCTGATGAGCTCGCGCTTCACGTCGAGTCCGCCCGCGTAGCCGCCGATGCCGCCCGACTTCTCGACAATTCGATGGCACGGAATGATGAGATGCAGAGGATTGGCGCCCACGGCAGCACCAATAGCGCGTGCGCCGTTCGGACGGCCCGACATCGCGGCGAGATCCCCGTAGCTCATGACGGTGCCGTATCCGACGTCGGACATTTGCCGCCAGACGTGCTCCTGGAATTTCTTGCCGACAAGCCGAATCGGCAGATCGAATCGATCTCGAAAGCCGTTCAGATACTGCATGATCTGAACTTCGGCCTCAAGCGCCAGATCATGAGGCCCCTTCACAATGCCCTCGGCTCTGCAAAGCCGCGCTACGCGTATTTCCGTCGCTCTTTCCTTCTCCGGATCGCCCGTGAGCCACAGGGCCAGCACAAGCCTTCCTTCAAACATGCCGAGCCGCATCAGCCCAAGCGGCGTTTCAATATCTCTGGTGTAAATGACCGCCATTGCCCTCTCCCAAAACAGACGAAGGCTTCAGCATAACCGATTGTCGGAAAGGACTCACGCCTCAACCGAAAAGGCGTCAGGCTCTCTGCCAGTAGCTTCTGACATCCTTCGGACGAGGAATGGCGCTCGTCGTTTCCTCAATGTTGAGAAGGATGTCATTGGCTTCCTGAAGCATGTCGAGCTTGTAGCGAACGATGCTTCCCTCGACGCGGCGGATCTCCGTGCGCCTCCACTCGGCCATCATGCGATCAAGCCAGCCGATGGAGCATCCGACAGTGGTTCGCATGATGTTGCGGGTAAGAATTTTCGGCGCCACGACTTCATCGCCTTCGAGGTGTCCGAAATGCGAGGTCCAGCTGAGCATGACTGTCTTCAGGATCTGTTCCGCGTCAAGAAGCGTGAGACAGGCAAACGACAGACGGTCCGAGAGACTCGAGAGCTCGCACTGAGTTGCAAGAAGCATCAGAAGATTCACATCGCTTCTGGCAATGGCAAACAGCTCGCGCTGCCCGCACCAGACGATCGATGTCGGAAGAATCGCCTCGTAGGAGCCTACGGCCGTTCTGTGAGAAAGGATGTTGAGGTTTCCGGTTGCGATGTTGCCCGGACCGGCAAGACCCGAATGATCAGCCGATTTGGTGCCGTAATCTCCGATCCTGCGTGCAACAAGCCCCTTCTTGACAACTGCAAAGCGGCTGACGGGCTCGCCTTTCTGATAAATGCGCTCGCCGGGCTCAAGCACCGTCTCGCGCCCGATGTTCTCGACCAGACGCAGGAGCTCCGGATGGAGCGGCGGACAAATATAGGGGACCAGCGGCATGCGGTAGAAATAGTCTTCCAGGGGCAGGCAGCGTGTGCCGGCGAAGACGGGCTGGCTCGTGGGGCTCACGATTTCTCCTTCGGGTCATGCCGCGCATTTCGGCAAATGGGCGGCGGTCAGTGCATCAATTCATCCTCATTTTAGCCATTTTCGTTTCATTCTCTTCCAACAGGCAGGGCGAACGCTTACACATTTAGACTTGACAAACGATCATTCCTATAAATCATAAGAATGGCAACTATTTAGC
>CAKQKT010000117.1 GCA_934249275.1 uncultured Sutterella sp.
ACCGCAATCATGTTGAGGCCGAGCTGAAGGAGCGCCTTGGGCTCCATCTGGCCGAATTCCTGGAGCTCCCCGCCTTCGCTCATGAGGTACGGGCCCATGCCGATCATGTCGACGTCGAATTGCTGGAACGTGCGGATGTCGCGGCAGAGGTCTTCAAGCGTCTGGCCTGGAATGCCGATCATGACGCCGGTGCCCACCTGATAGCCGGCTTCGCGAAGATCGCGGAGCATGCGGAATCGGTTCTGCAACTCCTTCTCATGGTCGCCCCTGGCGCCGTGAAGCACCTTGAAGAGCTCAGGGTTCGAGGTCTCGAAGCGAGCAAGATAGCGAAGGTTGGAAGGATTCCCCGAAGCTAGGGCAAGGCGCTTGTACGTTTCGATCGACTGCTCGCCGAGCGAGAGCGTTATGCCCACGCCGTCGGGCAGCGTTTCGGAAACCGTCGCGGCATGAATGGCGCGAAGGCAGTCCTCGACGAACGCCACGTACTTTTCGTCGCGCCTTTCGCCCGACTGCAGGCAGATCGAGCCGTAGCCCTGCTCCGCCGCCCACTTGGCGGCAGCCACGATCTCCTCCTTCGTCATCGTGTAGCGGGCTACGTCGTGGTTCTCGCGGCGAATGCCGCAGTAGCGGCAGCTCGCGGTGCAGATGTTCGAGAATTCAATGAGGCCGCGGTAGTAGACGAAGTTCCCCATCAGCTCCGTCGTCCTGTCGAACGCGGCTTTTCGAAGAAGCTCGCATTCCTTCGGATCCGTCAGGCCGAGGAGATAGACGATGTCGGCGTCCGACAGTTCTTCATGTGCAAGCGTTTCACGCGTCTTTTCGATGGACATTGGGGATAACTCCTATAGAGAGACAGACATTATGCCCGATGACGCATCGACATGAAATACCTCTTTCGAAGGGGGAAATGCTTTTTTGCAAAGCTTTCCCTCGCCTGTTCGTCATCCTCATGCGAAAAAGCCCCGAACGGGACATGTTCGAGGCTTTGGCACTTGCTTTGAGCGATCGGCGATCAGCGGTGCTTAAGATAGCAGCAGTTCTTGGGAAGCTTGCCGCGTACGTCCTGCACGAGGCGGCCGTCTTCGGCGATCTTGAGCACCATGTAGGGGCCCGACTTGGCATCGATGAGCGTGAGGACGCCGTTCTTCACCGTCACGGTGCCGGCGGCCTGGGCGGTGCCGTTCACGTCGGTCTGGTAGAGCACGAAGCAGCCGTACTTGTCGATACTGAGATTGGTCTTCGTGGGATTGCCTTCAACGGTGCAGAGGCGGCCGCGCCACTGGCCTTCAAGCTCGACCACCTCCTTGGGCGGCTCGGCAAAGGCGGCGGAAAGGCAAAGGGCGGCAGCAAGCGCCGCAGCGGTGCGCAGAATGGTCATCGTGGTTCTTCTTTAAATATAAGGTGGCGTCTGCCGGGAGGCTCGGGCGTTCCTTGTGAAGGCGCTCTGCCGGCAGCTCATTTGATTTTGCCGAACAAGCATTATGGCTTCCTGAAGCCGGCCCGAACGGAGGAGCCGAAAATTTTCGAGCGGCCTTTTCCTTCGTGCGTTCGCTCTTATGAGCTGCAGGAATCATCGTCGTCTGAAAACGCTTGATTTGCAATATTTCGATGCAATACGTCGGAATGACGCTAAAAGCACTTTGCCGATGCGGATTTTCGTACAATGGGATCTTCGGCCCAACGCCAGAGGACCGCTTTCCATCCTCACAAACCATACAAAATGACTCAAACAACCGCGAACATGGGAGGTCTCAACCGCTTCCTGAACGTGATTGAGGCGGCCGGCAACAAGCTGCCTCACATCACGATGCTCTTCATCTGGGCACTCGTCATCACGCTCGTGATCTCGTGCGCGCTTTCCTACATTACGTTTGACTACAAGCACCCGACCACGGGCGACGTGATCCGTGTCGTGAACATGCTCTCGCCCGAGAACCTTCTCCAGCTGATCGTCAATTCGGTCAAGAACTTCATGGGCTTCCCGCCGCTCGGCATCACGCTCGTCGCGACGCTCGGCATCGGCATTGCCGAAGGCTCGGGCTTCATTCATGTGCTTCTTCGCAAGCTGATGAGCTACATCCCGGCCGCCGCGCTCACGCCCGCCGTCATCGTCGTCGCCATTCTCTGCCATCTCGCGAGCGATTCCGTGTACGTCATCCTGATGCCGCTCGCCGCCCTGATGTTCTACTGCGCCGGCCGCCATCCGCTCGCGGGCGTCGCCTGCTCCTTTGCCGGCCTTGCCGGCGGCTTCACGGCCTCCTACACCCCGTCCGTGATCGACCCGATCATGCAGTCCTTCACGCAGGCCGCTGCCCAGACGCTTGATCCGGCCTACACGGTGAACGTTCTCTGCAACTACATCTACGCCGTCGGCGGCACGTTCTTCGTGATCGCCGCCTGCTGGTACGTGACCGACAAGATTGTCGAGCCCCGTCTCTGGGCCACGATGCCGCTCGACAAGGGCCTTGAAAACGATCCGGAACTCAAGATCACCGCGGTGACCGACGTTGAAAACCGCGCCTACCGCAAGGCCGGCCTCGTCTTCCTCGGCCTTGCCGCGATCCTCTTCGCGCTCTGCTGGCCCGACAACTCAATGCTCCGCGCGCCGGACGGCTCCCTCACGAGCCCGAAGGCCCCGGTCATGCAGTCCATCGTTCCGCTGCTCTTCATCTTCTTCTCGCTTCCGGGCATCGTCTACGGCTACGCCTGCGGCAAGTTCAAGAACTCCACCGACGTCATCAAGTCGATGGAGGAGATCCTGAAGATGCTTCTCGGCTTCATGGTGTTCGCCTTCTTCGCCGCCCAGTTCCTCTACGTCTTCGGCAAGTCGAACATCGGCACGCTGCTCGCCATCTCCGGCGCCCAGTTCCTGAAGGACCTCGGCATGCCGTCGGGCGGCTCGCTCCTGGGCATCATCCTCTTCACCGCCTGTCTGAACCTGCTCATCACGTCGGCCACCTCCAAGTGGGCGATCCTCTCGACCATCTTCGTCCCGATGCTGATGCTTCTGGGCATCTCTCCGGAACTCACCCAGGCCGCCTTCCGCGTCTCCGACTCCGCCGTGAACGTCTGCACCCCGATGTTCCCGTTCTACCCGCTGCTCATCATGTACTGCCAGAAGTACTGCAAGCAGGCCGGCGTCGGCACGCTCAGCTCGATGATGATCCCGTACACCATTGCGCTTCTCGTCGTTCTGACCGCCGTGCTCTACGCCTACTGGGGCATCGGCATTCCCATCGGCTTCGACTCAGGCTACGTTTATCCGCCCGTGAAGTAATCGGAATCTTCTGATTCTCTTTTCCCCGCCCGTTCCCTTTCGGATCCGGCGGGGCTAAGCTAGTCGATCAGAAATCTACCAAAACTGCCATACTTGGTGGAGGGATCCAATATGGCACTCTATTCCATCGGCTACATTGCTCGTTATTACGGCGTTTCTCCCAGTACCATTCGCCGTTGGGAGGCATCCGGGAAAATTCCGGCTTCCATTCGAACGATCGGCGGCCATCGCCGCTTTGAGCAGACTGAAGACAAGCAGCCTGCAGAACGCAAGCATGTCGGCTACGCACGCGTTTCTTCTCATGATCAACGCGCCGACTTGGATCGTCAAATCGAGCGTTTGCAGAACTACGGCTGCGACGAGATCTGCAGCGATGTCGGATCCGGTCTGAACTGTGCAAAACCCGGACTCAAGCGTCTGCTTCGCGACTTGCTCGATCACAAGATTCATACATTGACGGTGACGCATGAAGACCGCCTGCTTCGCTTCGGAGTCGGTCTTGTCAAGTTCATCTGCGAGAAGGTCGGAACAACGTTCAGGGTTATGGAAACCAAGCCTCCGGAATCGTTTGAGGCCGAGCTTGCAAAGGATGTGATCACCCTGATGACGGTCTTCTGTGCTCGCTTGTATGCAAGAAGAGCTCGGAGAAAGCGTCATTCGCCTGATTCGGCGGCAAACAAGTGACTGTTTTTTCAGGGTTATTACTTAGAAATGTTGAGGCATACGTCTTTTTCAAATTGATGTTACGCTGTACTCAAGTTTTATCAATATCCCTGCAAGATGCTTTATCCGAACTTTCACAGCTTTGCCTCACTCCATGCGGTTCCGGTTTCGAGAATCCGCGCGATGGAGTCATGCCAGCTCCCGACCGAGCCGATCAGATGCGTCATCAGAGAGCTTGACGTCTCGAATCTGAAGAAGGAGGAATTGACCCAGCTTAACGATCTCATCGACGGCTACAACAAGGATCTTGCCTTTCTGATGGAGGAGCTGCACAAGCGCGCCAACCGTCGTTTCTGTCATGCTCAGAATTTCATGGAATGGCGCAAGCAGCTTCGCCGGGAACATGCAATGGTTCATGCTTCGCTGACACCTGCTCAACAAAAGACGCATCTGCTGTCCAAGGGCGGCGTACAAGGCAAGGTGTGGAAGACCGCGCTTGAGGATGCCTGCTCAGCAATGGAGCGCTATTGGCGTGCGATTCAGGTTGCCGTGTACGACGAACTGAGAGACAAGCCGTTTTACTCAAAGCTTAATGAAGCGGAGAAGTATTACGTTGCCTGCCTTCTGAGCCAGACCGACTCCGTGTTCTTCGACATGCTTGACGGCAAGACGCCCAAGCCGACTCTTCCGAAGACGCTCAAGGGGAAGGTTTCGGATCGACGAAATCTTTGCAGGAAGGTTCGCGCCACCGTTCGCGATCACTCGCGACGCCTGCCGAGGCATGGCGTCGATCGTTCCTGCTCGCTGACAACCGAATGCTACAGCGTGAACCGTGATTCGGGCGGCAATCAGACTTTGAGGGTCATTACAAATACGCCGGGCTCGCGCCTCAGCATCCCGGTCAAGGGCAAGGGTCGGATCGACAGAACGATCAAGATCATCAGGGACGACGGGAGGTTCTTCCTGCACATTCCGCTTAAGACGCCTGTTGTGCCGATGAAGGACATTCCCTGCGCACCGCCGGCTGCAGGGAAGCCGACGCTTCACTGTACGGCACTCGACATGGGATACACCGAAGTATTTACGGACGATGCCGGCCGCTTCTATGGCG
>CAKQKT010000118.1 GCA_934249275.1 uncultured Sutterella sp.
CCTTCACACAGCTCACTCACATAGCGGCTTTCCGTCTCTCCTTCGCAAATGACGGCAATGCGCATCGCTTTCGCGGTCGCCTTGAGTTTCGGAAGCTTGATCGACGGAATCGCCTCCTCCACCCTGCTCAGCTCCTCATCGTTTGCATCCAGTCGCTCCACTCTTTCAAGTTTCCACGTAAGCGGATTGAAATGAACGAGCGCGAGCTTCCTTCGTCCTCGGGGTGCCAGTTTCTCGTAAAAGAGCCAAGACACACCGTTTTTCTGCTTTTCATAATTCACGGCTTGAACCTCCAGCGATTTCCGTCCTGTCAATTCAGGTCCATCTTTTTCCACTTCACGTGTTCGATGTAGAAAAGTGCGGCTTCCTCAGCTGCATCCTTGATCTCAGCCACGGGATCCGTCGACCGGCTGCGCTCCGGAAAGTCAACGTCCTCTTGCTCGTAATCGAAGGAATTGACGTCCAGGTGATTCGGGATGACGATGAATTCGTCGCCGAGCAAGCCCAGCACGAGCGGCAGAACGCGCGCCGCAATCGCCTGACCCGACTTGCGGAACAATTCCGTCACCTCCTCCGGGGTGAATTTTCCGTTCGAAACCCTGAACTGAGACGCCTCAACGCAGCTTTTGTACGGACTAGCGAATTGGTATCCGTCAACCACCTCGCCCAGAGTCATGCCCGGACGGAACGTGAATTCATGCAGATAGAACGGATCCAGATCTCCCTTTCTCGTCACGTGCAGAACGGCCAGGCGCACTTCGCCATCGAAGAAGTCGTACCCAACATAGGCACCTTCATAAAGATCGCCTTTGCCCGGCTGGCTTTCCAAACCGAGCAGGCTCACATAGATCATTCGAGGCGCGAAGCGTTCGATGACGTAGTCCGTCGTGTAGCTTCGCCACCAATCCGAACCACCGAACATCAGGTTCTCGTCGGGCTCGTAAACGACGAGCGCCTTGTCGATGCCCCAGACGTTGTTGATCCAGATGTTCAGGTTGAAGGACGCCATGTGGCGCATGCCCTGCAGGAGCTTTTCCTTCTCCTCGTCATGAAGGCCTTCGCGCGGCGAATAATCGCCAAGCATCATCTGCGCGATGGCGCCGTGCGGGTAAATCACGCGGCCTGCATATTCCCGGCATTCCGTCTCGCTCAAGAGAGGCTCGCACAGCCGGCAGGCCTGCTCGAACGCCTCCTGAGAAAGGGCGCGCTTTTCCTTCCAACGCTTGATCGGCGGTTCCAGAAAGAGATTGAGATTTACGTTGTACATATTCTTGTTATTCCCTGATTCATCCAAACGACCTCGAAGCCCCGCTGCAGGAGCCTCACATCCGGTCAAGAGCCTCAATTGCCTTCTCAGGCGTGTCGTACACCTCGAGCCCTCTGCCCGTCTTGAGAAAGTGCTGAATTTCAGCGTCCGCCTGCTCCATCGAGCTCGGCAACTTCACGGGAAAAGGAAATCCTCGGGCTATTATCGATCGACGCAGAAAAACGCGTATGCCTTCATCTACCGTGAGTCCGAGATCCGCAAAGAGCGCTTCCGCCTCCCTCAAAAGATCGTCGTCAACGCTGACCCTGATCACCGTTTGCATGTCTTCGTTCTCCTTATGAAATCAATGAACTCGCAGGATGTCGCTCCCGCTCGTCAGCCATCGTTGAGACAGCTTCTCGTGCCGCGCCTCCCAGCCTTTGGCAAGAGCAGCGCTTCCCGTACTGACAACGCCTCGGCCGTATATGCGCGTCAGGCCGTCCAAGGTCGTCATCAAGGCGCGGCGCCTCTTTTCCTTCGGATCCGGTCCGAAATCAAAAAGCGACGTCGGCAATGCATCCTCTGCCTCAGGCCTCATGCCCGAAAGCGTGATGCCCGCCTTCTGATAGGCGAATCCCTTGCGGTAGAAGCGCCTCACCAGATTGACGGCAACGCGCGTGAGCAAAAGCGTGTCGGACGAACCGGTCGGCAATTGAATGACGGGCGCAGCCGAATGCTGAGGCAGGTCGTCCCTGAAAAAGCTCGTGTGAAAGAACACGCCAACCTCGCAGGCCACGCTCTTCTGGCGCCGGAGCGAAATGCAGGCATCCGCCATGTGCTTCGAAACGGCCGACACCACAGACTCCACATCGGTTACGGGCTTTCCGAAGGCTCTGCTTCGAATGATCTGCTCCCGCGGCTTCGCGTTCTCCTCAAACGGAATGCAGGGAATGCCGTGAAGCTCGCGCCAGGTGCGCTCAAGCACCACGCCCCAGCGGGCACGCACGAATGAAGGATCGAGCGACCAGAAGTCCAGAACGGTCCTCACGCCCATCCTGTCGAGCGCCTCCACGGTTCGGGATCCGATGCCCCAGACTTCGGAAACAGGCGTGATCGACATGGCCTTTCTCTGCCGTTCAGGCGTGAGTTCAAGCCAATTGAGCACGCCGCCGAAGACCGGCCAGTCCTTGGCGAGATGGTTGGCAAGCTTCGCAAGGGTTTTCGTGTTGGCAAGGCCCACGCACGTCGGAATCCTCTGCCAATCCATGACGCACTTGCGCATGAGGCGCGCGCGTGCGGTCGGATTGCCGGTCATGCCGGTAATGTCGAGGAAGTTTTCGTCGATCGAATAGCGCTCGATGCGAACGGCCATGCTCGAGAGAATCTCCGCAATGTTCTTCGAGATCGAGCCGTAGAGCTCGTAGTTCGAGCTTCGCCATTCAACCTGTCCGCTCTCGACCAGATCCCTGAACTTGAAGGCCGGCATGCCGCGCTTGATCCCGAGCGCCTTGGCTTCGGGCGTGAGCGCAGCCACACAGCCGTCATTGTTGGTGAGAACAACGAGAGCCTTGTTTCGCAGGGATGGCTGAAACACGCGTTCGCAGGCACAATAGAACTTGTTCGCATCGATGAGACAGATGATCTGCGCGGGATCCAGTCCGGCCGGTGCCGAGACAAAAGAGTCGCCCACAGGCTCTGCTTCCGACTTGGAAACAGGCTTGCCCAGCGCACGGCGCGCGGCTTCGAGTTCCGGCGATCGCAACGAAAAAAACTGCATGATTCCCATCCATGTGCAACACGTTATATAATTTATCGTAACACAACAACGGAGAACACACATGGCTTCAGAAACGAAAGCACAGGACACTCAAAAACGCCCCGGCCGACCCAGGATGCCGGCGGAGGATGTTCAGGGCAAATTCATGTCTATGCGCGTCACGGAGGAGCTCGCCGAAGAAATCCGCCGCCGCGGCGGCTCCACCTGGGCGCGAGACATCCTGATCAAGGCCATTCACGGCTCGGAGCTCAGGATCGATGCCGACATCAATGTCGAGACCGCCAGGACGCCGACCGTTCAGGACCACGCCAGCCCGCTGCCCATGCTCGACCTGCGCGCAGCCTGCGGCTTCAATTCACCCGCGACCGACACCCGGGCCGAGGAATCCGACCTTTACGAACTTCTGGTCCCGCATCCGGCCGACACCATTCTGGTCGAGGCCTCCGGCGACTCCATGGTGGACGCGGGCATCTTCGAGGGCGACCTGCTGGTAGTCGAGCGCACCTCTTCCGCACGAAGCGGACAGATCGTTCTGGCGTGCTACGACGGCAACTTCATCGTGAAGCGCCTGAAGGTCATTGACGGCAAGCCCGAACTCCGCAGCGAAAACGATCGCAAGAGATACCCCATCCTGCGTCCGTTCCGCAACGAGCAGTTCGAAATCCAGGGCGTCGTGAAGCACGTCATTCGTTCATTCCATTGAGGTCGGGCATGCTCAACGCCGCCGCTTCCACTCATGACAACAGCCGGATTCTGCCGGTTCAAACCAATGTTGCCCGGCGCTTCGCTCTCGTCTCGAGGTTCCAGCCCCGTCTGAAGCTCAAGCGCCTGACGGCGGTTGCCTCCTGCGGCTTTCCATCTCCGGCCGCAGACTGCGAGGACGAGCGCGTCACGCTTGACGAATTGCTGGTGCGCCGTCCTCTCTCCTCCTTCCTTGTCGAAGCGGAAGGAGACTCCATGATTGACGCCGGCATCTGCGCCGGCGACATTCTTGTGATCGACCGAGCCGCCGCGGCCAGGAACGGCGCCATCGTCCTGGCCTCCTACAACGGAGAATTCCTTCTGAGAAGGCTGCGGTTTGATGAGAACGGCAAGCCCGAGCTCCATGCTGAAAATGCAGGGGCGGAGGAAGCCGTCATCCGCCCGAAGGAGAACGAGCAGTTTGACATTGAAGGCGTGGCCGTCGGGCTGACGCGCAGACTCTGACGACTCAGCAATGGAATCGTTTCGATGAGCATTAGCGAAGCCAAACTCATCAGCGGCAGCGACCTGTTCGAACAGGCTACCAACGTTCTGCCACTCATGGACGCGTTTGAAGAGCTGCCTTCACTCAAGGCAATTGTGGAGAAATGCGCTCAGGGACTGCACGAAGAAGGCTTTACCTTCGATGAGAAGGAACTCTTCCGGATTCTCGAAGAAGAACTCTGGTGGCAGGCCGACGTTCGCCATGAAGCGCCTTGGTTCTCAGAAGGCATTCGTGAAGAGCTCAAGGCCGCAGGCTGTCCTGTGACAGTTCAGGAAAGCCTTGATTCCGCCTTTCGCGGGTACGAGCGCGACGTTCAAGGCCTGATCGAGAGACAGGGACTCAAGGAAGCCCCGCTCTATCTGGAACAGCTTTGGGGGCCGGACAAGGGGTACTTCTACGCGGCTCAGGAAAATCCGGAAACCGTGATTGAGTCATGGCGACGACTTGGGGTCGTTGATGAAGAAGGCAATCTCCTTTAACTCCAAATCGACGAACTCTTCTGAAACCACCATGCCAACAATAATGGGCACCGTTGAAACCTCATTTCAGAAGTTTCAGCTACTGCCCCTATTTCAGGCGATCAGTGTTCAAACGACAAGCTTGATTGCTTAACGAGCAACCGTCAAGAACAAGATGCTGTTCGAGCTCAGCCAGCAGTTGCTGCGCTAATAACGGATTCCGCCGAAGCAAAATATCCGCCGCTCTTGAATGCCTCTGCCAACTGTTCAGGCG
>CAKQKT010000119.1 GCA_934249275.1 uncultured Sutterella sp.
TGGCCGTGTTCTTCTCGGTCTCCATCATCATCGCCCTGGGTTGCATCGGCAACATGGTGCAGTCCAACTCCATCGCGAACGCCATGGAGACCGCCTTCCACGTGCCGGCCATCGTGTCGGGCATCGTCTGCGCGGTTCTGGCGGGCATCGTCTTTTTCGGCGGCGTCGGGCGTCTTGCAAGCGTCACCGAGAAGGTCGTTCCCTTCATGGCGGGCATCTATCTGATCGGCGGTTGCTGGGTGATCGGCACGCACATCACCGAGGTGCTTCCGGCCTTCAAGCTCATCATCTTCGCGGCCTTTGATCCGGAGGCCGTCATGGGCGGCGCCCTCGGCATCACGGTCGCCAAGGCCATGCAGTTCGGCGTGGCGCGAGGGCTCTTCTCGAACGAAGCCGGCATGGGCTCCACGCCGCATGCGCATGCCGTCGCACGCGTCGAGCATCCCGCGGAGCAGGGCCTCGTCGCCATGTTCGGCGTCTTCACGACGGTCGTGATCGTGACGTTTACGGGCATCGTGATTCTCGTGACGGGCGTGCTCGACTTCAAGACGACCGGCATCGAGCTCACGCAGCATGCCTACACGGCCGGCCTCGGCTCCTTCGGCATGGCCTTCGTCGCGATCTGCCTCTTCTTCTTCGCCTTCTCCACCATCATGGGCTGGTACTTCTTCGGCGAACAGAACGTGCGCTTCCTCTTCCATTCGCGCGGCGTGCTGCTCTATCGCCTCATCGTCTGCTGCTTCATCGTCGCGGGCGCCACGCTCAAGGTCGACTTCGTCTGGTCGCTCGCCGACCTCTTCAACGGCCTGATGGTGGTGCCGAACCTCATCGCGCTCGTTGCGCTCCACAAGGTCGTGGGCGAGGTGCTCGAGGACTTCGAAGAGAAGCTCGATCACTATGAAGTGAAGAAGAGCGAAAACATCAACGAGCGCATCCAGCGCCTCTGACGCCTTCCTTTTCCGACCCGGCCCGCCGGCGCACCTTCGCGCCGGGCGCCGGGTTGTGTCATACTTGAAGCCTTGTTTTGTGAAGGAAGACGTCCATGGCCGAGTCCGAAGAGATCTTGATTGAACCCAAGCGCAAGTTCCAGGGCAAGTTTTCGAGCAGCCTTGCGGCGCGCGCGGAGCTTTTCTACGCCCTGAGGCAGATGTCCGACGAGGACTACTACGCCGGACGCAAAGTCACCGTCAACTGCCTCTACCGAGAAGGCATTGAGTTCATCTACAAGACGGCAAGCTACCGCATCGGCGGGAAGCCCCGCGCCGAACGCTCCTGGGAGGTCATGAGCGCCGAAATCGCCGAGGCGATCAAGCGCGCCTGACGTCCTGCCGGCTGCATCAAAGAATTGCGGGAGAACGCTTTCATCAAAGGCGCTCTCCCATTTTCTTTTTTCGAAACAATTGTTCTTTTCAGACTGTTCGTACTGCTCTTGTCTTTTCCATGCGTCTCGCTAGAATATTCGTTTCTGATTTCAAGACCGCATCAGAGGCAAGCAGAGGAGAGGATAATTGAAGAACACGGAACCGCACTGGCAGCCCGACGGGCTGCTCAATATTGCCAGCGCCGCCTATGCCAAGCGCAAGGAGACCCTTTCGGACGTCGTGCTTCTTGCCGAAAAGCTCTCTGCCGACAATCCGACGGATGCGGCCGACGTCGAGCGCCTCATCGAGTTCGTGGAGCACGGCCGCAGGCTCGTCGCCTCGCTCCTGTGCGCCTGCAGCGCCACGATGACGCTTCAGGCCAAGAACAGCAGGGTGCCTGCCGAGCGTGCGGACATTCTTCAGTATTCCGAACGTCTTGAGGCCATGGCCCTCAGCGCCCTTCACTGGGGCCGGGCCTTCCCGGGCGATTTCGACGGGACGCCCGCCGGCGAGTGGCTTGCGGCCGAAGAGGCCGTTCAGAGCCGCGCCGACAGCATGCGCACCGAATCCGACCGACGCATTGAGGAGCCGCTCGGCGCCCTCTACAAGCATCTCAAATCGGGCATGAAGCTCAGCGTGCAGATGCCCGGCAGCTCGCACCCCTCGGTGATGAGCTGCTCGTCTGCCGAGTCCTTCATGAAGAACAGCACGGACACGGCCGCGCGCAGGCAGCTCTTCGGCGTCTACAACGCCTGGTTTGCCGAAAACGCCGCGCCTTTTGCCGCGCTTCTCAATGCCATGACGGGGCACCGGCTCAACATGACGGAGCGCACGGGCACCACGATTCTGGATTATTCGCTTCGCTCCGAGCGCATGAGCCGCCAGTCGTTCGAAGCCATGATGCGCGCCGTTCATGAGGCTGCGCCGAAGGCCCGCAAGGCCGTTCAGCTCTCCGGCATGGTGCTCGCCTGCCTCGAGGGCCGCAGGTCCGCGCTTTCGATTGCGAACCTCTTTGCGCCGCTTCCCGACGCCGCGCCCCTTGAAGCCGCTGCGTCCTTCGAGGGAGCTGCGGACGCGCTGCGACGCACCTTCGCCAAGCTTGATCCCAATTTGAACGCCTTTCTCGACCGCATGATCGCGGGCGGCTGGATTGAAACCAGCAATCTGTCGGGCGGCGAAGGCGGCGCCTGGTGCATGCAGGTGCCCGCATGCAGCAGCGTGGCGGTCTATGCCGACCATCAGCCGACCTTCAACCGCGCCTGCGAGCTCGCTCACATCATGGGCGAGGCCGCGCTTCGCGATAGGCTTCTGGCGCTGCCCGCATCCGCCCAGCGCACGACGCTTCTTTCCTGCGAAATCGCCGCTCGCTTCATGTCCGGCGCCTTCATCGCCGAGCTTCTCGAGGAAACGGCCGGCAATCGACGCGAGCACGCGGCCGTGCTCTGGCAGGCCATGCGCCAGATCGGCATCAATCTCCTGCATCTGCCGTTCCGCTTCGAGCTCGCACAGGCCGTTCATGAGGAAAGAAAGCGCGGCTATCTCTCGGTCAACCGGATCAATACCATCACGAACCGCATCTGGGAAGATTACTTCGGGGACACGGTCCGCGGATCCGACCAGTATGTCTGGGCCTCGAAGATGCACTTCTATCTGCCGCGCCAGCCGCATTACGACTGGCAGTACACGGCGGGCTATCTGATCTCGGCCGTTCTGAGGCGCAAGCTTCTTGCCGACGGCTGCACCGCCTCGGGCGGCACCTTCGGCGACGACTTCCTGCTCGACTGCGCGCGTCTGGACTGCGACGAGCTCATCAAGCGCCATCTCGGCGCGGACCCGACGACCGACGCCTTCTGGCAGGATGCGGTGGCCGAGGCCCTGAAGCCCCTTGAGGACGCGGACAGGCACATTCAGGCCTTCCTCGGCTGACGCTCATGTCTTCCAATCGACGGATAGGGAGACATTTTTTTAGTATTCCGTCAGCAGGAACATCATGTAGAACGGAATGGTCAGAATGCCGTCGCTGCGGCCGACGTTGTACAGCCCGGCTTTGATCGCAAGGTCGACATGGTATTTTTCCGGGTGCTTCAAAATCGTTTTGGTACTTTTCACATTCCCTGTTGCAGCCTTCACTTCAATAGGCACGCACTTGCCTTTGTACCTGATTAAAAAGTCGACTTCCAGACCGGTATTTTTCTGGAAGAAATAGAGTTTACGACCCATCTTTGAGAGAATGTCGGCAGCCAGGTTTTCGAAGATGGCGCCTTTGTAGCCGTTGAGATTGCCCGCCAGAACGTCTGCGGCCGTGCCGTCTTCAAGCATGCCCATGAAAAGACCGGTATCAGCGGCATAGACCTTGAAGTTGTCGTCAATGGCAAAGCCTTCCAGCGGCAATTCTGTGATGGTAACGTTGCGGCATCGATGGATCAGGCCTGCATCCTCAATCCACTGCAGAGCGCCGATGTACTGGCTGGAACGCCCGCCTTTTCGAACCAGCGAATATTGGAACTTCTTGTTGTCCTTGCTGAGCTGGCGAGGAATGGAATCAAAACATTCCTTAATTCGAGTCTTGTCTGCACCTTCGGCGTACTTGGTCATATCGGCACGGTAGGCATTGAGAAGGTCCCTTTGCTGAGCGATGACGAGGCTGATGTTGTGAGTGCGCATGAAGGTTTCAACGACGGCGGGCATGCCGCCGACGACCGCGTATTCCAGCAGAAGATCCTCCATGCGTCCATGGAGCGGTTGAGGAACCGGTTTCTCGGAGGCAAGTGATTCATGGAGCAGGCCAATCGCGGATTCGGGAACGTTGCTGGCCCAAAGAAACTCTTCAAAATCCAACGGGCGCATGGTGAGCGTCGTTTCATAGCCGACGGGAATTGAAGCGGCGTCTTCGCCGTATCCGCCGACGCCCAACAAGGAGCCGGTTGCAATGACGTCGTAGCGGCCGTCCGTTTTGAAGAACTTCAGTGCGGTCCTGGCTTGAGGACATTGCTGGATTTCATCGAGGATGATCACGGTGCGCCCGGGAACGAATTGTACCGGCCGCCCGTAGAGCGCCGAAATCATCATGACGATTCGATCGACGTTCAAGGCGTCGTCGAAGGCGCTGCCGAAGCCCGGATTTTCAAAAAAGTTCAGGTAGACGACATGCTCGTAATGCTTGCGTGCGAATTCAAGAACAGAGAAGGTCTTGCCGCACTGCCTGACGCCTTTGACGACGAGCGGAAGACGATTGGGATTGTTTTTCCAATCCACAAATTGAGATTCAATTTTTCGCTTCAATGCCATTCAGGCCTCCTAAATTCTTATGACAAACACTTTTTCTAGTGACTTTTCATGGTGATCATACATTTTTTCAGGCGACTTTCGGAAGAAATTGACATTTTTTCCAGCGACTTTTGCGGGTGAATCGACACTTTTCCCAAAAATAGTGTCTCCTTCAACGTTGCCGGATCAATCAAATAAGAGATTCCCAATTCTCTGTACTACGAGGCATGCGAATCAGCCGAAGCGGCTAGAGTCCGCTCTTGTGCCTCG